>NZ_JBEYYU010000023.1:0-125673 GCF_040645755.1 Streptomyces sp. NPDC046716 | reverse complement strand
TTGCCGTCCGCGCTCTGCACCGGCAGGCAGATCTTCCCGGTCTTCGACAGGTCGAAGGTCGCGTCGACGACGAACGCCTCCTCGCCGCACTCCAGATGCCCGGGCAGCGTCCCGTACGCGAACCCGATCCGGTCCGCCGAGCGCACGACCCGCACCACGCGGCAGGGAATCCTCAGGAGCGGCGCCGCGACGACGACGTCGGTGCCCTCCCGGGCCGGTCCGTCCGGTGTCACGGTGAATCCGGCGCCCCGGTGCGCCGCCCACGACAGAACCGCCGCGCCCGCCCACTCGAAGCAGTCACTGCCCGAGCCGAGGCGGACGCGGCGGTCCAAGTGGGCGTAACCCGACGGCAGTTCGCCTGCCGTCAGGGTCGCGCCGACTTCCTCGTACGTCAGAGGTCTCACGCGTCGAGGGACGTCATCACGTGCTTGATACGGGTGTAGTCCTCGAAGCCGTAGCCGGAGAGGTCCTTGCCGTAGCCGGACTTCTTGAAGCCGCCGTGCGGCATCTCGGCGACCAGCGGGATGTGGGTGTTGATCCACACGCAGCCGAAGTCGAGGACCTTGGACATCCGCATGGCGCGGCCGTGGTCCTTGGTCCACACCGAGGACGCCAGCGCGTAGTCCACGCCGTTCGCGTACGAGACGGCCTGCTCCTCGTCCGTGAAGGACTGGACGGTGATGACCGGGCCGAAGACCTCGTTCTGGATGATCTCGTCGTCCTGCTTGAGGCCCGAGACGACGGTCGCGGCGTAGAAGTAGCCCTTGTCGCCGACGCGGTGGCCACCGGCCTCGACCTTGGCGTGGGCGGGCAGCCGCTCGATGAAGCCGGAGACCTGCTTCAGCTGGTTCGGGTTGTTCAGCGGGCCGTAGAGCACGTCCTCGTCGTCCGGCTGACCGGTCTTGGTCTCGGCGGCGATCTTGGCGAGCGCGGTGACGAACTCGTCGTGGACCGACGCGTGGACGAGCACGCGGGTGGCGGCGGTGCAGTCCTGCCCCGCGTTGAAGTACCCGGCCTCGGCGATGCCCTCGGCGGCCTTGGCGATGTCGGCGTCCTCGAAGACGACGACGGGGGCCTTGCCGCCCAGCTCCAGGTGGACCCGCTTGAGGTCCTTGGAGGCGGACTCGGCGACGGCCATGCCGGCGCGCACGGAGCCGGTGATGGAGGCCATGGCCGGGGTCGGGTGCTCGACCATGAGGCGGCCCGTGTCGCGGTCGCCGCACACGACGTTGAACACGCCCTTGGGGACGATCGAGCCGATGATCTCGGCGAACAGGACCGTCGAGGCCGGGGTGGTGTCCGACGGCTTCAGCACGACCGTGTTGCCCGCGGCGAGGGCCGGGGCGAACTTCCACACGGCCATCATCATCGGGTAGTTCCACGGCGCGACCTGGGCGCAGACGCCGATCGGCTCACGGCGGATGATGGAGGTGAGGCCCTCCATGTACTCGCCCGCGGAGCGGCCCTCCAGCATGCGCGCGGCGCCCGCGAAGAAGCGGATCTGGTCGACCATGGGCGGGATCTCTTCGGACCGGGTGAGCCCGATCGGCTTGCCCGTGTTCTCGACCTCGGCCGCGATGAGGTCCTCGGCCCGCTCCTCGAACGCGTCGGCGATCTTGAGGAGATAGCGCTGGCGCTCGCCCGGGGTCAGGTCGCGCCAGGCCGGGAAGGCGGCCTCGGCGGCGGCCATGGCGGCGTCGATGTCGTCCTGCCCGGACAGCGGCGCGGTCGCGTACGCCTCGCCCGTCGCCGGGTTGACCACCTCGGTGGTCCGTCCGTCGGCGGCGTCCCGGAACTCACCGTCGATGTAGTTCCGCAGACGACGCAGCTCACTGGTGCTCACTGCCGGCCCTCCTGAGTAGCTGTCCAAGGCTTGAGACACCCACCCTAATCCGTTCACCGACGTTTTCGACACCCCCCGCCACCCCGGACCTACGAAATCCGTGAGTATTGAAGACGTAAACAACGAATTTCATCGATCCAGGGTTGCGAAACCGACGACTCCTCATGCACAGTGAAGTCGTGGCCAGTCGCAGCGCAGACCCCAAGGGATCCAGTTCGAAGAACGGCAGCGGCGCTCCGTCGCTGGACACCGTCTCCCTCGCCATCATCGAACAGCTTCAGGAGGACGGCAGGCGTCCGTACGCCGCCATCGGCAAGGCCGTGGGCCTGTCCGAGGCAGCGGTGCGCCAGCGCGTGCAGAAGCTGCTCGACCAGGGCGTGATGCAGATCGTCGCCGTCACCGACCCGCTCACCGTGGGCTTCCGGCGGCAGGCGATGGTCGGGATCAACGTCGAGGGCGACCTGGACCCCGTGGCGGATGCGCTGACGGGCATGCCGGAGTGCGAGTACGTCGTGATGACCGCGGGCTCGTTCGACCTGATGGTGGAGGTCGTCTGCGAGGACGACGACCACCTTCTGGACGTCATCAACAAACGCATCCGGGCCCTGCCCGGCGTGCGCTCCACCGAGAGCTTCGTCTACCTCAAGCTCAAGAAGCAGACCTATATGTGGGGAACCCGATAGCCGTGAGCACCAAGGACCTCAGCCAGAGCGCGTACGACCACCTGTGGATGCACTTCACCCGCATGTCGTCGTACGAGAACGCGCCCGTTCCCACCATCGTGCGTGGCGAGGGCACCTACATCTACGACGACAAGGGCAAGAAGTACCTCGACGGCCTCGCCGGCCTGTTCGTGGTCCAGGCCGGCCACGGCCGCCGCGAGCTCGCCGAGGTGGCCGCCAAGCAGGCCGCCGAGCTGGCCTTCTTCCCGATCTGGTCGTACGCCCACCCCAAGGCGGTGGAGCTGGCCGAGCGCCTGGCCCACTACGCTCCGGGCGACCTCAACAAGGTCTTCTTCACCACCGGTGGCGGCGAGGCCGTCGAGACCGCGTGGAAGCTGGCGAAGCAGTACCACAAGCTCACCGGCAACCACACGAAGTACAAGGTCATCTCGCGCGCGGTCGCCTACCACGGCACCCCGCAGGGCGCCCTGTCCATCACCGGCCTGCCGGCCCTCAAGGCCCCCTTCGAGCCGCTCGTCCCGGGCGCGCACAAGGTGCCGAACACGAACATCTACCGTGCCCCGATCCACGGCGACGACCCGGAGGCCTTCGGGCGCTGGGCCGCCGACCAGATCGAGCAGGAGATCCTGTTCGAGGGCCCGGAGACGGTCGCGGCCGTCTTCCTGGAGCCGGTGCAGAACGCCGGCGGCTGCTTCCCGCCGCCGCCCGGCTACTTCCAGCGCGTGCGCGAGATCTGCGACCAGTACGGCGTGCTGCTCGTCTCGGACGAGGTCATCTGCGCCTTCGGCCGTCTCGGCACGATGTTCGCCTGTGACAAGTTCGGCTACGTGCCCGACATCATCACCTGCGCCAAGGGCATGACGTCCGGCTACTCCCCGATCGGCGCGGCCATCGTCTCCGACCGGATCGCCGAGCCGTTCTACAAGGGCGACAACACGTTCCTGCACGGCTACACCTTCGGCGGCCACCCGGTCTCCGCGGCCGTCGGCCTCGCCAACCTCGACATCTTCGAGCGCGAGGGCCTGAACCAGCACGTGCTCGACAACGAGGCGAACTTCCTCAACACGCTGCAGAAGCTCAACGATCTGCCGATCGTCGGCGACGTCCGCGGCAACGGCTTCTTCTACGGCATCGAGCTCGTCAAGGACAAGGCCACCAAGGAGTCCTTCACGGACGAGGAGTCGGAGCGGATCCTCTACGGCTACGTGTCGAAGAAGCTCTTCGAGTACGGCCTGTACTGCCGCGCGGACGACCGTGGCGACCCGGTCATCCAGCTCTCGCCGCCGCTGATCTCGGACCAGTCCACGTTCGACGAGATCGAGGGGATCATCCGCCAGGTCCTCACGGAGGCCTGGACGAAGATCTGAGCCACCCGGCCACGACCGGCCCGGTTGCGCCCATCCGAGTGGGATGGGAGCGGCCGGGCCGCGTTTGTTTCACCGGTGTCCCTTCGGGATACCTAGCGTGCCTCGTGACCGATCGGCCCCGCCTTCGTTCCCTCGTACGGGGGAAGGCACAACTGATCTGAACCGAGGTGTACGCCATGGTGGCCCCACCGGACAACGACGTGCTCTGGGCCCGCGCCCTGCACTTCTCCCACAGCGGCTCGCCCGCGCTCACCGGGGTCTCCCTCGGTGTCCGCGAGGGCGAGATCCTTGCCGTCACCGGCCCGCGCGGCGCCGGCAAGACGACGCTCCTGCAGTGCCTGTCGGGCCAGTTGCTGCCCGACAGCGGCGGGGAGGTGTGGTTCAACAGCGCCCCCGTGCACACCATGGGAGCGCTCGTACGGGAACGCCTGCGGCGGGACCGGTTCGGCTGGATCGACCCGGAGCCGGTCCTCGTCCCCGAGCTGAACGTGTGGGAGAACACCGCCCTGCCGCTGATGCTGCGCGGCGTCGGGCGCCGGCCCGCCAAGACCGCCGCCCACGAGTGGCTGGACCGGCTCGACGTCGGCCAGTTCGCACGCAAGCGCCCGCACACCCTGACCATGGCCGAGCGGCAGCGCGTCGCCATCGCCCGCGCCCTGGTGCACCAGCCCGACGTGGTCTTCGCCGACGAGCCGACGGCGACCCTGCACCGCGCCGACCGCGCGCACGTCCTGCGCACGCTGACGGCGGCGGCCCGCTCGCACGCCGTCACCGTCGTCCTGGCCACCCACGACAGCGAGGTCAGCGCGCTCGCCGACCGCACCGTGTCGCTGCTCGACGGGCGCCGGGTCACCACCGTGCACCTGCCGGCCGGGCCCGCGGACCCCAAGGACCCGAAGAACCCCACGAGCACGGAGGGCCGGGCCGCGTGCTCAGTCTCCGTCTAGCCCGCGGCGCCCATCCCCTGGTCCAGCTGCGCAGACTGCTGGTGGCCGCCGCGTCGGGCGGCACCGGCTTCCTGCTGCTGTGCACGCTCGGCCACGCGATGGGCCACCCCGACGCCTCCGGCGGCTCCCTGCTGCGCCTCGCCTGGTGCGCGATCCCGCTCGCCGCCACCGTGTACTTCGCGGTCGCCGTGGCCCGCTCCGACCCCGGCACGAAGCCCCGCACGGGCCTGTCGGCGGTCGGCCTCGGCCCGGCCCGGCTCACCCTGCTCTCGGCGATCTCCACCGCGATCGCCTGCACGCTGGGCTCGATGCTGGCACTGCTGTTCTTCCTGCACCTGCGGGGCGATCTGTCGGGGCTGCCGTTCGACGGCGCCGCCCGCGACCTGCTCGCCGCGCGGAAGCCGCTGCCGCTGGCCGCCGCGCTCACCCTGCTCACCTTCGTGCCGGTCGCCGCGTCGGCGGCCTCCGCCGTGGTGCTGCGCCCGCGGGCCAAGAAGCCCGGCGAGGCCGAGGAGGACCTGCCCGGACCGTCCCCCGCGCCCACCGGGCTGCCCTGGGGCATCGCGCTGCTCGCCGCGGGACTCGCCGTGGAGACCTACGCCTCGCACGCCCGGGGCGACCGCGGCCTCCCCATGCCGGGCGGCCTCGACGGCTCCTCCTCCGGGGTGCTGGCCGGCTGGGCGCTGACCGCTCTCGGCCTCGCCCTCGCCGGGCCGGCCCTCACCTACCACTGCGGGCGCGCCCTCCAGGCGGTGCGGCCCGGCGCGGTGCGGCTGCTCGCCGGGCGCGTGCTCCAGGAGGAGGCGCGACGCATCGGGGTGCCGCTCGGCGTCCTGTGCGCCGTCGCCTCCGGCACGTACGCGGCGGTCGCCCTGTACGCGGACGCGGGCCCCGAGCTCGGCCCGCTGTCCACGCTCGGCTCGGTCCTGGTCGTCGGCTGCGTCGTGGCCACACTGATCACGGCGGCCGTCGAGGCGCGGCAGGCCCGCAGCGACACGACGGCGGCGCTGCTGCGTCTGGGCGCCCCGGCGACGATGCTGCGCGCTGCCGCGGCCCTGCGGGTGGGCGCGCTGTTCGCCCTCTTCGCTCCGCTGACCTGGGCCGTCGCGGAACTTTCGGCGATTCCGCTGATCCCGCGATGAGTTTCGCCCCGAGGACCCGTCTAACTCTGCACAGGGCAGGACACCGACCGACTCAGAAGGCGACGGACACCCCATGTACCAGCAGATGATCTTCGTGAACCTGGCCGTGAGCGACCTGGACGCCGCCAAGAAGTTCTTCACGGAGCTGGGCTTCACCATCAACCAGCAGTTCACCGACGAGACCGCCTCCGCCGTGGTCGTCAGCGACACCATCATCCTCATGCCGATGACCAAGGAGAAGTACGCGGGCTTCACCAAGAAGTCCATCATCGACTCGACCACCAGCAGCGAGGTGCTGCTGTGCCTGAGCGCGGAGAGCCGCGAGAAGGTCGACGAGCTGGTCGAGAAGGCGATCGCCGCGGGCGGCACCGAGACCGGCGAGCCGCAGGACCACGGGTTCATGTACGGCCGCGCCTTCGACGACCTCGACGGCCACACCTTCGAGATCGCGTGGATGGACCCGTCGGCGATCGAGGGCTGACCAACTGCCCGGCGGACGGCGGTGCTTAAGCTGTGCGGATGCCGACACCCACGGATCCCGCCCCGCCCAGCACCTCGTCCGACCACGAGATCGAGACGCTCGCCGAGTTCGACCGGGTCGTCGGGGACGGCGGCGGCCTCACCGGCCACCGCGTCCAGGCCGTCGATCTGACGGCCCGCACGTCCGCCCTGCTCGACGCCGACGTCCAGGGCGCCATATTCCTCGGCTGTCCCATGGAGCCGGAGGCCGCCGCGCGCGTCAGAGCGCGCGGCGCCCTCGTCTTCCCGCCCGTTCCCGGCCTGCCCTTCGACCCGTACCGCGGCCATGTGTACGCGCCCGGCGAGCTCTTCGAGGGGCTGGACTCGGACGGCGGGTACGAGGCGACTCCCGACGCCCGCGCCTACGGCTGGTTCCAGCGCACCAAGGCCGACGGCGACGTCTTCGCCTCGATGCTGCGCGCCGTCCACGACGACTCGGTCTCCGACGCGCTCGACGAACTCCTCACCGGGGACCGGGTGGTGGGCGTCATGGGCGGGCACGCGATGGCACGCGGCACGGAGGCGTACGAGGGCGCCGCCCGGCTCGGCCGGACGCTCGCCCGCGCCGGGCTCACCGTGGCGACCGGGGGCGGCCCGGGCGCGATGGAGGCGGCGAACCTGGGCGCCTACGCGGCCCCGTTCGACGACGCGATGCTCACCGATGCGCTCCAACTCGTAGCGAAATCACCATCGTTCACCCCGTCGGTCACGGAGTGGGCCAGGGCGGCCTTCGAGGTCCGCACCCGCTGGCCGGACGGCGGCTCCTCGGTCGGCATCCCCACCTGGTTCTACGGCCACGAGCCGCCCAACCCGTTCGCCTCCCACCTCGCCAAGTATTTCGCCAACGCCACCCGGGAGGACGGGCTCCTCGCCCGCTCCAACGCCGGGGTGATCTTCCTTCCGGGCGCGGCCGGCACCGTCCAGGAGATCTTCGACAACGTCACCCCGAACTACTACGAATCGCGGGGCGAGCCCACGCCGATGGTCCTGGTCGACCGCGCGCACTGGACGGAGGAACTGCCCGCGTGGCCGCTGCTCAAGGCGCTCGCGCGGGGCCGCTCCATGGAGTCACGGATCGCGCTCGTCGACACGGTGGAGGAAGCCGGCGAGGCATTGAAACGGATCGCCGGGTCAAGGGCAGGTCAAGACTGACTGCTGTGCCCAGTTTGTGCATTGACGTTGCGTCACGTGCACTTGTAAACGTGAGGTGACCGTGGGGGTCCCGTGACGAGAGCCGAGTGCAGTCGCACAGCACCCCCTCATCTCCACAAGATCCCGTGAAGGACAACAGTGTCCGTACCCCCCTCCCTTTCCTCCCGTATATCCGGCCGTGCCGGACGTATCGCCGGTGTCGCCTGCGCCGCGACCGTGCTGGCCGTCGGTGCCGCGGGCACCGCTTCGGCGTGCAACATCTCCGAGTTCACCGCTGCGGCGAGCTGCACCGGCGACAAGGGTGTCATCACCGTCACCGACAAGGACAGCTCGGGCACCCCGGCGACCGTCACCGTCTTCCTCCAGTCGAACGGCTCGGAGAAGGAGATCGGTTCGCAGGTCGTGAAGGGCACCCGTGAGGGCGCCACCATCACGTTCGAAGAGAACTGGGCGCCGAAGGCGACCTACCGCATCCACGTCAAGACGGACAAGTACAACGTCGACGAGGACATCAAGGGCGGCGTCACCACGCCCGACGAGTCGTGCGCCCCCGAGACGCCGGCCCCGAGCAAGACGCCGACCACGCCGGCGCCGAGCAGCACCCCGCCCGCGTCGGAGTCGGCCAAGCCGAGCGCTCCGGCGTCCACCACGGCGGCGGCCCCGGCCCCCGCCAACTCGGCCTCCCCGGCGGGTGACTCGAACCTGGCGGAGACCGGAGCCGACTCCAACACCGGCCTGTTCGCGGGCATCGCGGCGGCGCTCGTCGTCGCCGGCGGCGGTGTGGTGTTCGCCCTGCGCAAGCGTGGCGCGAAGGCCTGATCCAGCTCTCGCGGCCGTACGCGGCACCGGCAAGCACCATCGCCGGCGCCCCGTGCGGCCGCTTTTGCGTGTGCGGCTTCCGTGCGTACGGCCCTTGTATGCGTACGGCCCTTGTGTGCGCGGGGCGGTCAACCGCCCAGCGCCACGATCTCCCGCGCGTCGAAGGCGACGCCCACCTCGTCCCCGACCTCGGGCGCGTCCCGCAGCGCGCACGCCGCCTCGAGCCGGGGCGCGGAAGCGTCCACGGGGTGCAGGTGCAGCGCGACATGCGTACCCCGGAAGGTGCGGGCGGCGACGGTGCACGTCACCTGCGCCTCGTCGGCGGGCACCAGAAGCACTCCGGCCGGCCGTACGAGGAGGTGCCCGGCGCCCTGCGCCGTGCCGGCGGGCACCGGCATCTTGCCCCAGGGCGTGTCGGCGACCTCGCCGGAGACGGTCGCCTCCCCGACGTTGTCGAAGCCGAGGAAGCGCGCCACGAACTCGTCGGCGGGCCGCTGCCACACCTCGAGGGGCGTACCGGACTGGGCGATCCGCCCGTCCCGCATCACCACGACCCGGTCGGCCAGCGCGAACGCCTCCCCCTGGTCGTGGGTGACGGCGAGGACGGTGGTCCCCAGCTCGCCGAACAGCTCCCGGAGTTCGACCACAAGCCGCTCCCGCAGCGACCGGTCGAGCTGCCCGAGCGGTTCGTCCAGCATCAGCAGCCGGGGCCGCGGCGCCAGCGCCCTGGCCAGGGCGACGCGCTGCTGCTCACCCCCGGAGAGCGCGGCGACGGCCCGCCGCTCGGCGCCGGGCAGCCCGACGAGGGCGAGCAATTCCCTGACCCGATCGGCCTGTTCGTCCTTCGCCGCGCCGTGCATGCGCAGCCCGAAGGCGACATTGCCGCCGACGTCGCGCTGCGGGAACAGCTGGTGGTCCTGGAACATCAGACCCACGCCCCGCTTGTGCGCGGGCACCCCGCGCTGGTCTCGCCCGCCGAGCAGCACCCGCCCGGCGTCGAGGTCCTGAAGCCCCGCGACGGCGCGCAGCAGCGTCGACTTGCCGCTGCCGCTCGGCCCGAGCACGCTCACGATCTCGTGCTCGGCGACCTCCAGGCCGACCGCGTCGAGCACGGCGCGCCCGCCGAACCGCACGGTGGCGTCGTCCAGTTCCAGCAGAGGCGACGGTTCCAGCAGAGGCGACGATTCCAGCAGAGGCGGCATCAGAACTCCCCGGTCGTGGCCTTGGCAGGCCGGATGCGTTCGAGCAGCAGCAGGCAGACGGCGCAGACGAGCATCAGGATCGTCGAGAGGGCCATCGCCTGGCCGTAGTTGAGGTCCCCGGCCCGTCCGAGGAGGCGGGCCACGGCGACGGGCAGGGTCGGGTTGTCCGGCCGGGCGATGAACACGGTCGCCCCGAACTCGCCGAGCGAGACGGCGAAGGCGAAGCCCGCGGCGACCAGCAGCGCCCGCCGCACCATCGGCAGGTCGACCTCCCGCCAGGCCCGCAGCGGTGAGGCCCCGAGCACGGCGGCGGCCTCCCGCAGCCGCCCGTCGACGGCGCGCAGCACCGGCAGCATGGTCCGTACGACGAAGGGCACGCCCACGAGGGCCTGGGCCAGCGGCACCAGGATCCAGGAGGCCCGCAGGTCCAGCGGCGGCTTGTCGAGGGTGATGAGGAACCCGAACCCGACGGTCACCGCCGACACGCCCAGCGGCAGCATCAGCAGGGCGTCGAACCCGCGCACGAGACGCCCGGACCTGCGGGTCAGCGCAGCCGCGGCGAGGCCGCCGATCAGCAGCGCGATGGCGGTGGCGGCGACCGCGTACTCCAGCGAGTTCCCGATGGCGTCGATCGGCGGTACGAGGAAGGTCCCGCTGTCGGACGACGACAGCGCCCGGTAGTAGCCGAAGCCGAAACCGTCCGCCGTGTCGAACGAGCGCAGCACCAGCACGCCCAGCGGCAGCAGGACCAGCAGCGCGACGCTCGCCAGCACCCCGCCCAGCAGAGCCCACTGCCCGGTGCCGCGCGGCCGCCGGGCGGTCTGCGCGGCGTCGACGAGCCGCAGGGCGCTCTCCCTGCGCCGCACGGTCCAGGCGTGCACGGCGAGGATCAGCCCGACGGCGGCGAACTGCACGAGGGTGAGCACGGCGGCGGTCGGCAGGTCGAAGATCTGCGCGGTCTGCCGGTAGATCTCGACCTCCAGCGTCGAGAACCCGGGCCCGCCCAGGATCTGCACGACGCCGAACGAGGTGAAGGTGAACAGGAACACCATCAGCGCGGCGGCCGCGACGGCGGGCCCGAGCGCGGGCAGCGTCACCTTCCGCCAGGCGGCGAGGCGCGAGGCGCCGAGCATCCGCGCGGCCTCCTCCTGGCGCGGGTCGAGCTGCGCCCACAGGCCGCCCACGGTCCGTACGACGACCGCGTAGTTGAAGAAGACGTGCGCGAGCAGGATCGCCCACACCGTGGTGTCGAGCCGCACCCCCCACAGCTCGTCGAGCAGCCCGCCCTGTCCGAGGAGGGCGAGGAAGGCGGTGCCGACGACCACGGTCGGCAGCACGAACGGCACGGTCACGACCGCCCGCAGCACCTGCTTGCCGGGGAAGTCCAGGCGCGCGAAGACATAGGCGCCGGGCAGCGCGACCAGCAGCGTGAGCGCGGTCGACGCGAGCGCCTGCCACACGGTGAACCACAGCACGTGCCGGATGTCGGACTGCCCGAGCACCTCGGTGATCCGCCCGAACTGCCAGCCGCCGCCGACGTGCAGCCCGCGCTGGACGATCGCGACGACGGGATAGGCGAAGAAGACCCCGAAGAACACGACGGGCAGGACCATCAGGCCGAGCCGCGCCGCGCTCCCCGAGGGCGCCTTCGCGCCTACTTCAGTACGAGCGAGGTCCACGACTTGACCCAGTCGTCGCGGTGGTCCGCGATCTTGTCCGGCGCCATCGTCTCGGGGTCGTCGACCGGGACCGCGTACTTGGTGTACTCGGCGGGCGCGGTGGCGTTCTTCGTCACCGGGTCGACGAACATGTTGAGCGGCATGTCCTCCTGGAACTTCTTGGAGATCAGGAAGTCGACGAGCGCCTGCCCGCCCTTCTCGTTCTTCGCGCCGTCGAGCAGCCCGGCGAACTCGATCTGCCGGAAGCAGGTCCCCTTCGCCACGCCGACCGGCGAGGTCTTCGGCTGCGGGTCGGAGTAGATCGCCTCGGCCGGCGGCGACGACGCGTACGACACGACGAGCGGCCGCTCCCCGCCCGCCTTCTTGCCGCCGGCGCTCCCGCTGAACTCCTCGTTGTACGCCTGCTCCCAGCCGTCGACGACCTTCACGCCGTTGGCCTTGAGCTTCTTCCAGTACGCCTGCCAGCCGTCGTCGCCGTAGCTCGCGGCCGTCCCGAGCAGGAAGCCGAGGCCGGGCGAGGAGGTGGACGCGTTCTCGGTGACGAGGAGGTCCTTGTACGCGGGCTCGGCCAGGTCGGCGAAGGACGCCGGCGGGGTCATGTGGTGGCGCTCGAAGTACTTCTTGTCGTAGTTGACGCAGATGTCGCCGGTGTCGATCGGCGTGACCCGGTTCTTGCCGGCGTCGAGCTGGTAGCGGCTCTCCACCTGGTCGAGGCCCTTCGCCTTGTAGGAGGCGAAGACGCCGTTGTCGAGGGCGCGGGAGAGCAGGGTGTTGTCGACGCCGAAGAAGACGTCGCCCTGCGGGTTGCCCTTGGACAGGATGGCCTTGTTGACGGCCTCTCCGGCGTCGCCGTCCTTGAGGACCTTGACCTGGTACCCGGACGTCTTCTCGAAGTCGGCGAGGACGCTCTTGGAGACGACCCACGAGTCGTGGCTGACGAGCGTGACGGTCTTGGAGTCGCCGCCGGAGCCCGCGCCGTCCGAGGACGACCCGCACGCGGACAGCGTGACCAGACCGAGCCCCACCGACACGGCCACGGCCATGCGTGTCTTCTTGCTCACTTGTTTTCCTCCTGGGGGTGTCCAGGAAGAGACGCGGCCCTGCCCCGGGGCCTCGACGGCCTCAGGGCAGGGCGCAACAGCTTGAGTGGTGACCGAACTTCCTACCCAGAATGACCTGGGCAAGGTTCAGAGGGTCTGCGGCCCACCATGTGTCTGGCTACCGCACTCTCAGCGCTGTGGCGCTCCCCTGTCGGAATATGAAGATGTCTGTACGAGTGTACGTACGTCGTACGGCTGCCAGGCTACCGCTCGGTCGCCGCGAGCTGACCACACGCCCCGTCGATCTCCTGACCACGGGTGTCGCGCACGGTCACGGGCACACCGTGAGCGGCGATCGCCTCGACGAACGCCTTCTCGTCCTCGGGCCGCGACGCCGTCCACTTCGACCCGGGCGTCGGGTTCAGCGGAATGAGATTGACGTGCACCGGCTTGCCCCGGAGCAGCCGGCCGAGCCGGTCACCGCGCCACGCCTGGTCGTTGATGTCCCGGATGAGCGCGTACTCGATGGAGAGCCGGCGCCCGGACTTGGCGGCGTACTCCCATCCGGCGTCGAGCACCTCCCGCACCTTCCACCGGGTGTTGACCGGTACGAGGGTGTCGCGCAGCTCGTCGTCCGGCGCGTGCAGCGAGATGGCGAGCCGGCACTTGAAGCCCTCGTCGGCGAACCGGTGGATGGCGGGCACGAGACCCACGGTCGACACGGTGATGCCGCGCTGGCTCAGCCCGAGGCCGTCCGGCTCGGGGTCGGTGAGCGCACGGATGGACTGGACGACCCGCTTGTAGTTGGCGAGCGGCTCCCCCATCCCCATGAACACGATGTTGGACAGCCGGGCGGGACCGCCGGGGATCTCCCCGTCCCGGAGAGCCCGCATCCCGTCCACGATCTGGTGCACGATCTCACCGGTCGACAGGTTCCGGTCGAGACCGGCCTGCCCGGTGGCGCAGAACGGGCAGTTCATCCCGCACCCGGCCTGCGACGAGATGCACATCGTCACCCGGTCCGGATACCGCATGAGGACCGACTCGACGAGCGTCCCGTCGAACAGCCGCCACAGGGTCTTGCGCGTGGTGTCCTGGTCGGTCGAGAGGTGCCGCACGACGGACATCAGCTCGGGCAGCAGCGCCTCGCGCAGCTTCTCGCGCGACGCGGCGGGGATGTCGGTCCACTGCTCGGGGTCGTGCGCGTACCGCGCGAAGTAGTGCGTCGACAGCTGCTTGGCACGGAACGGCTTCTCGCCGACGGCGGCGACAGCCTCCTTCCGCTCCGCAGGAGTCATATCGGCAAGGTGCCGCGGCGGCTTCTTGGCTCCGCGGGGGGCGACAAAGGTGAGTTCTCCGGGCTTAGGCATGGCTGTACCAGTGTCGCAGACAATCGGGGGTGGCCCGGGATCAGCTCGCATCGCGGTCGATCCGGGGTAGGGAGGCGGAGTGGCAGACCGCAGCAGAGCAGCGTCGACCGGAGTTCTCCCACCTCGTGCGGTACGCATCGTGCGGTGGGCCCCCTGGCTGTACTGGCCGATGCTCGTCGTGTCCGTGGCCCTTCTGGCGTCAAGGATCGTCGACGGTGCCCGGGCCGGGCAGATCGTGATCGCTTCGGGCCAGGTACTGGTCTGGGTGTTGCTGCTGATCAATCAGCGGGTGGTGTGGCTCCGTCATCTGAGAGCGACCGAGTCCGTACCCGCGCAGGAATAAGGGGCGGGCGCCCCGCAGGCGCCCGCCCCTTCAGTCGGTTCGCTCGGCTCAGGCCGATCCGACGAACAGCACCAGCAGCAGCCACACCACAGGAGCGGTCGGCAGCAGGGAGTCCAGGCGGTCCATGATGCCGCCGTGGCCCGGGAGCAGGGTTCCCATGTCCTTGATGCCGAGGTCCCGCTTGATCATGGACTCGCCGAGATCGCCCAGGGTGGCGCTGGCCGCGACGCAGGCGCCGATCACCAGGCCCTGCCACCAGGTCCCGTCGTCGATCAGGAACTGCATGCACAGCACGCCCGCCACCATCGCGAACAGCACCGCGCCGAAGAGCCCCTCGCGGGTCTTTCCGGGGCTGATGCGCGGCGCCAGCTTGTGCTTGCCGAAGCGCCAGCCGATCGCGTACGCGCCGGTGTCGCTGACCACCGTCAGGATCAGGAAGGTCAGGACCCGCCAGGCACCGTCGTCCGCGGTGAGCATCATCGCCACGAACGTCGCGAGGAAGGGGACGTAGAAGGCGGCGAAGACTCCGGCCGTCACGTCCTTCAGATAGCCCTCGGGCGGCTCGGTCATCCGCCACACCAGGACGGCGAGCGCGGTCAGCGCCATCGCCACCCACGCGCCCTCGGGCCCGCGGACGTACCCGGCGACGACCATCGCCGCGCCGCCGACGGCCAGCGGCACGAGCGGCGCCTTGATGCCCTTGCGCTCGTCGAGCCGCGAGGTCAGCTCCCACAGGCCCACCACGACGGCGACCGCTATCACGCCGACGAACACCGCCTTGACGATGAACAGCGACGCGATGATCACGGCACCGAGTCCGACGCCGACCCCTATGGCCGCGCCGAGATCCCGCCCCGCGCTCTTCTTCTGCCGAGGCTGGGGCTGCGGCTCGGGCTGGGGCTGCGGTGCTGCGCCGGTCATGGGCTCCTGCGGGGTCTGCGACGACGGCGGCGCCGGCCGCTCGGTCTGCGGTGCGGCCTCGTCGCGGAACAGGGGACCGCTCAGCCGAGCAGCCCCCCGGTCGTCCTGGTTGTCACCGCCACCGGTGGGCACGTCGGGCATATCGGGCACGATGGGCATGGGCCGAGTCTCCTCAACCGCGTGCCGTTCGTACGCGGGACCCGCCGGAGCGCGTCCCTGGTCGTACGAGGGGCCCTGACCGTACGCGGGACCTGCCGGGGCCCGGTCCTGATCAGCGGGCCCCCAGTACCCGGGCCCGGTCTGCGGCGCCCCCCAGGAAGAGTCGTTCACGGATTCCTCGAACCTCGATGTTCCGCGCTGCCTCAGACTTCGAGCAGCTCGGCTTCCTTGTGCTTGAGCAGCTCGTCCACCTGGGCGACGTACTTGGCGGTGGTGTCGTCCAGCTCCTTCTCGCCGCGACGGCCCTCGTCCTCGCCGATGTCGCCGTCCTTGATCGCCTTGTCGATGGCTTCCTTCGCCTTGCGACGGACGGAACGGATGGACACCTTGCTGTCCTCCGCCTTGCTCTTGGCGACCTTGATGTAGTCGCGGCGGCGCTCCTCGGTGAGCTCCGGGAACGTCACACGAATGATGTTGCCGTCGTTGCTCGGGTTGACGCCCAGGTCCGAGTCGCGGATCGCCTGCTCGATGTTGCGCAGCGCGCTCTTGTCGAACGGGGTCACGACGGCCATCCGCGGCTCCGGCACCGAGAAGGAAGCCAGCTGGTTGATCGGCGTCAGCGCGCCGTAGTAGTCGGCCACGATCTTGTTGAACATCGCCGGGTGCGCACGACCGGTGCGGATCGCGGCGAAGTCCTCCTTGGCGACCACGACGGCCTTCTCCATCTTTTCCTCGGCCTCGAGGAGGGTCTCTTCGATCACCACTTGCTCCTGCGTGTCTTGAGTGAGGCCCGGCGTGCACGGGGCGGCCGGCTGCGTCGCGTCTGTTGCTCCCGCGCGGTGTGCCCGCGCGGCTTCCTGCGGTGTCCTGCGGTGTCCTTGCACGGTGTCCGACCGGCAGGACATTGTCCATCCCCCGCGGGGTGCCACGGACCTGAGGGTCAGGCGCGGGTGCCCTGCTCGCCCACCAGCGTCCCGATCTTCTCACCCTTGACGGCGCGCGCGATATTGCCCGACGTGAGGAGCTCGAAGACGAGGATCGGCAGCTTGTTGTCGCGGCACAGGGTGATGGCGGTCATGTCGGCGACCTTCAGGTCGCGCGTGATGACTTCGCCGTAGCCGAGCGCGTCGAACTTCACGGCCCCGGGGTTGGTCTTCGGGTCGGAGTCGTAGACACCGTCGACACCGTTCTTGCCCATGAGCAGCGCCTCGGCGTCGATCTCCAGGGCGCGCTGCGCGGCGGTGGTGTCGGTGGAGAAGTACGGCATGCCCATGCCGGCGCCGAAGATCACGACGCGGCCCTTCTCGAGGTGGCGCACGGCGCGCAGCGGGATGTACGGCTCGGCGACCTGGCCCATCGTGATGGCGGTCTGGACGCGGCTGTCGATGCCCTCCTTCTCCAGGAAGTCCTGGAGGGCCAGGCAGTTCATGACCGTGCCGAGCATGCCCATGTAGTCGGAGCGGGCCCGGTCCATGCCGCGCTGCTGGAGCTCGGCACCGCGGAAGAAGTTGCCGCCGCCGATGACGACGGCGATCTGCCACCCGTCCCGGACCACGGCCGCGATCTCACGGGCGATGGCGTGCACCACGTCGGGGTCGACACCCAGACCCCCACCCCCGGCGAACGCCTCACCGGAGAGCTTCAGCAGAAAGCGCCCCGCGCCTTTGCCGACGTCGCTCTTGTCGCCCTTGTCTGCAGCCTGGGTGCTGGTCATGGATTCTCGCCTCTTCTTGCTTGGCACACATACGAAGAAGGCCATTGCCGATGGGGTGTTTCGCAACCCATGTGCGGCAATGGCCTCCTCGTCACATCTGCGGTCGTCCGGTGCGTGCCCGGACGACTGCTGTCGACCCTAGCGGGGTCTCGCGTCGGGCGCGGTACGGACTCAGATGCCGACCTTGATGCGCGAGAAGCGCTTCAGGGTGACACCGGCCTCCTGGAGGACCTTCTCGACCGACTTCTTGTTGTCGAGCGCGTACGGCTGACCGAGGAGGGTGGCCTCCTTGAAGAAGCCGTTGACGCGACCCTCGACGATCTTCGGGAGCGCGGCCTCGGGCTTGCCCTCGGCGCGGGTGGTCTCCTCGGCGACGCGACGCTCGGACTCGACGACCTCGGCCGGGACGTCGTCCTTGGTGAGGTACTTCGGCGCGAAGGCGGCGATGTGCTGCGCGACACCCTTGGCGAGGTCGGCGTCGGCCTTGTCCAGCTCGACCAGAACACCGATCTGCGGGGGCAGGTCGGGCATGGTGCGGTGCATGTAGGCCGTGACGTACGCGCCGGAGAACTGGGCGAAACGCTCCAGGACGATCTTCTCGCCCAGGGTGGCGTTGGCCTCGTCGACGTACGCCTGGACGGTCTTGCCGGCCTCGATCTCGGAGGCGAGCAGGGCGTCGATGTCGGCGGGCGACGTCTTGGCGATGTGCGCGGCCAGCTCGTTCGCCACGGCCTGGAACTTCTCGCCCTTGGCGACGAAGTCCGTCTCGCACTTCAGCTCGACGATGACGCCGGTGGAGTTGTCGTCGGCGATGAGGGAGACGACAGCGCCGTTCTCGGCGGAGCGGCCCTCGCGCTTGGCGACGCCCTTCTGGCCCTTGATGCGCAGCGCCTCGACGGCCTTGTCGACGTTGCCCTCGGCCTCGTCGAGCGCCTTCTTGCAGTCCATCATGCCGGCGCCCGTGAGCTCACGGAGCTTCTTGACGTCAGCGGCGGTGTAGTTCGCCATGATCCTGGTTTCTCTCTACGAAGTCTGAAGTGTCTGACGACGAAAGGGTCGTACGGAGGACGGTCACGGGTGAACGGCGGGGGCCTTGTGGGCCCCCGCCGTCACCTCATGAAACCGGATTCCGTACGGGTCAGGCCTGCTCGGCGTCCGCGGCCGGGGCCTCGGCGGCGGGGGCCTCGGCGGCCGGCGCCTCCGTGGCGGGGGCCTCGGCAGCGGCCGGGGCCTCCTCAGCCTTCTCGTCGGCCTTCTCGTCGGCCTTCTTCTCGCCCTCGAGCAGGTCGCGCTCCCACTCGGCCAGCGGCTCGCCCTGGGCCTTCTCGCCCGGCTTCGAGTCACCGGTGGCCACGCCGGAACGGGCGATGAGGCCCTCGGCGACGGCGTCGGCGATCACGCGGGTGAGCAGGGTGACGGAGCGGATCGCGTCGTCGTTGCCCGGGATCTTGTAGTCGACCTCGTCGGGGTCACAGTTCGTGTCGAGGATCGCGACGACCGGGATGTTGAGCTTCCGGGCCTCGCCGACAGCGATGTGCTCCTTCTTGGTGTCCACGATCCAGACGGCGCTGGGAACCTTGGACATCTCGCGGATACCGCCGAGGGTCTTCTCCAGCTTGGCCTTCTCGCGCGAGAGCACGAGAAGCTCCTTCTTGGTGAGACCGGACGCGGCGACGTCCTCGAAGTCGATCTGCTCGAGCTCCTTGAGGCGCTGCAGACGCTTGTAGACGGTCGAGAAGTTGGTGAGCATGCCGCCCAGCCAGCGCTGGTTCACGTAGGGCATGCCGACGCGGGTCGCCTGCTCGGCGATGGCTTCCTGCGCCTGCTTCTTCGTGCCGACGAACATGACCGTGCCGCCGTGGGCGACGGTCTCCTTGACGAACTCGTAGGCGCGGTCGATGTACGACAGCGACTGGAGCAGGTCGATGATGTAGATGCCGTTGCGCTCCGTGAAGATGAAGCGCTTCATCTTCGGGTTCCAACGACGGGTCTGGTGACCGAAGTGGACGCCGCTCTCCAGCAGCTCCCGCATCGTGACGACGGCCATGGCCGTACTCCTCTGAGTGTTCTCGGTTGTTTCCTGACGTCCCGAGCGCGCCTGCCTCGTGCGTGAGCACGGGACCGAAAGGCGCTGACACGGGCCCGAAGGGACCCGGTGTCGGGGCGTGCGAAGTCGATCCGGTGGCCCGGATCGCCACATGAAGTGTACGGGACCCTGGAGGTACCGGGTGACGCCGCTGTCCACAACCGCCCGGTAGTCCACGTTTCCCGGCCAAGATCCCCCGGGACGAGCCCGGAAGCGGATCATCTCCGCCATGCGACGACTACTGTGCGTGATGATTCTGCTGGCGGCGCTGTCCGCCGGAACCCCGGTGCACGCGGCCGATCTCTGGCCGGTGGGCGACCGCCCCGCGGTGGTACGCGCCTGGGCCCCACCGGCGTCGCCCTACGGCCCGGGCCACCGCGGTGTGGACCTCGCGGCCCCGATCGGCGCCCCGGTGCGAGCGCAGGCCGCCGGCCGGATCGCCTTCGCGGGCCGGGTGGCGGGCCGGGGCGTGGTGTCCGTGGAACTGACGGGCACCGGGGATCCGCCCCTGCGGACGACGTACGAGCCGGTGGCGGCGACGGTGGCGCAGGGCGACGAGGTCACGCCGGGCCAGGTGATCGGCGCCCTGGAACTCCCGACGGGCCACTGCCCGCCCGCGGCACCGTCCTGCCTGCACTGGGGACTGCTGAGGGGCCCGGTGTACCTGGACCCGCTGTCCCTCCTCGACCCCGCCCTGTTGCACCCCACCCCGCCGCGCCTGCTCCCCGTTTGGGGCATCCCTCCAGACTTGGACAGCACCCTGACCTCCGGCAACACGGCCGCCCTGGAGAGCATCCCTGCCTCGGCGAGCGCCCCCGCCTTGGGCAATCTGCCGCCAAGGGCGGCAGGGTGGGCAAGGCGGCACCACGGCGCGGGGTGAGCGCTCCAGCAGGGCCCGGCCACAGCGCTCCAGTACGGAAGCGCCGAGCAGGGCCTCAGCCCTGAACCCCCCGCAGCACCATGCCCACGGCGGCATCCACGATCACATCCGGCTCCTCGGCGGCCCCGAGCTCGATCCGCCGCACCGCGGCGTCGACGACCCCCTGCACCAGCATCGCCGCCAGCCGCGGCTGCCCGTGCCCCATCTCCCCGAGCGCCTCGACGATCATCGCGACGAGCCCCCCGTGCGCGGCCCGGATCTTCTCCCGGGCCCCCGCGTCCAGCTCGCTCGCGGAGATGGCGACGACAGCCCGGTGCCGCCGGTCCCCGACCAGCGCCAGCTGCTCCCGCACATACGCCTCGACCTTGCCCTCGGGCGTCGCGGCCCGCGCCATACCGGCCTCGACCTCGGCGGCCCACACCGGGAAGTCGACGGCGCACAGCTCCTCGACCACGCCCGCGCGGGACTTGAAGTACTCGTACACGGACGACCGCGCGAGCCCCGTCCGCTCCGCGAGCGCGGGGAACGTCAGCGCCTCCGTCCCACCCTCGGACAGCAGGGAACGCGCGGCATCAAGAAGAGCCGCGCGCTGCATCGACCGGTGCTCGGCCACAGAGGCCGCTCGAATCCTTGGCACACATCCACTGTACGGACGCGTCGCCCACTACGGGAGTCTCGGCGAGCACGGCGGCCCCCGCAGCCCACCCGTCGCGGGCCATGGATCACGGCAGGGACGATTCACCAGCGCCGATCTCCAGAGCACCCTCAGCGTCCGAAACTCGCCAGCTTCGCCCGCAGCTGCAGCACCGACTTCGTGTGGATCTGACTGACCCGGCTCTCGGTCACCCCCAGCACGTTGCCGATCTCGGCGAGGGTCAGCCCCTCGTAGTAGTAGAGCGTGACGACGGTCTTCTCCCGGTCCGGCAGGGTATTGATCGCCCGTGCCAGGAACCTCCGCAGCTCACGGTCCTCGGCGACCTCCACCGGATTGTCGGCGGCCTGGTCCTCCAGGGTGTCCATGAGGCTGAGCCGGTCGCCGCCCTCGCCGCCGACGTGCAGCAACTCCTCCAGCGCCACCACGTTCGCCAGCGACAACTGGCTGAAAACGGCGTGCAGTTCCTCCAGCGCCACGCCCATCTCCTCGGCCACCTCGCTCTCCGAGGGCGAGCGCCGCAGCTTGGCCTCCAACGTGGCGTAGGCGCGCTCCACATTGCGCGCCTTCTGCCGCACCGAGCGGGGAATCCAGTCCAGGGCCCGCAGTTCGTCGATCATGGCGCCGCGGATCCGGGTGATCGCGTACGTCTCGAACTTGATCTCCCGCTCGATGTCGAACTTCTCGATCGCGTCGATCAGTCCGAACACTCCGGACGAGACGAAGTCGGCCTGCTCGACATTGGGCGGCAGCCCGACGCTCACCCGGCCCGCGACGTACTTCACCAGCGGCGAGTAGTGCAGGATCAACTGCTCCCGCAGGCGCTCGTCGCCCGTCGCCTTGTACGACCTCCACAGCTCTTCGAGCGAGGAGGGGGCCGGAGGCCGCACGCTGGAGCCGCGGGCTGCGGGGGGAACCGCCGCCCGGTCGGATCCGGAGGTGTGCTGTGGCATGCGTCGCCTTGTGCCGTTCTGCTGCTTGCCGAGTGAGTCGGAGAGGGTGCCCCGGGCCGGGGCCGGGGCCGGGGCCTGGACCTGAGTGCCCGTGGTCCGGGTCGTGGGAGCCGCTGGGATCTCTTTGCTGGTGAAGATGGAGTCTTGCCCGTCTAGTGATGACTGGTGCCGAGCTGCCTGCCTGATTACGGATTGAGGTGACGAACCCGAATCCTGGTGAGCGTAGCGTGACTGCAGCGTCGCAGTGTGCGAAGGGTAGGGGGTCATACGCGCGCAGATACGTTCCCTTGGGCGACTTGCGCGGACGGTTCCGGTACCGAACGCGATCAGGACGGAGCGTCAACTGCCGGAATTGCCAAGGTCATCGAGGGGTCATCCGGACGGCGCAACACCGTGGCTCAGGACGCGCCTCCGTCCGCGAAGACCGACCGGATCGCCTGGCGTGTCAACTTCCAGCCATCGCCGTGTCGTTCGACGAACCCCAACGAGCGCAGTTCGTACAACCGACCGGTCGTCTCGTCGTCGGTCGCACCGGCCTCCCGGCCGATCTCGGCGAACGTCCGGGTCCCGCGCGCCGGCAGGGCAGCGAGCACGCGCGCGGTCTCCGGGTCCAGCAGATCGCGCGGCACCACGGGTCCACGCCGCTCCGGGGCGAGCTCCCCCATCTCACCGACCAGCTCGACGATTTCCTCGGCGTCCGTCACCAGCGTGCCCTCCTTGCGCAGCAGTTCGTGGACGCCGGCGGAGACGGCGCTGGTCGCGGGGCCCGGCACCCCCATCGCGTGCCGCCCCATCCGAAGCGCCCAGCGGGCCGTGCCGAGCGCTCCGCTGCGGTAGGCCGCCTCGACCACGACCGTGCCTCTGGTCAGCGCGGCGATCACCCGGTTCCGCAGAATGAAGCGGCTGGGCGTGGGGTGGGCCCCGGGCGGCAACTCACCCACCACCAGTCCCTGTTCCGCGACGCGGTCGATCAACTGCTCGTGCCCGCGCGGGTAGGTGCGATCGATGCCGCAGGCGAGGACGGCCACCGTGGCCCCGGTGGCGCCGAGGGCTCCGCGATGGGCCGCGGCATCGATCCCGTACGCGCCGCCCGAGACGACCACCCAGCCGCGCTCGGCGAGCCCGGCGCCGAGGCTCGCGCCCATCCGCACCCCGTAGTCCGTGCAGGCCCGCGCTCCCACGACGGCGACCGAGCGCAGCGCCCACATCCGCAGGGAGGGGCCGCCCCGCACCCACAGCCCGAGGGGCCGCGCGCCCCCCAGGTCGTCCAGCTGCCCCGGCCACTCGGGATCCCCGGGGCACACGAAGCGCGCTCCGAGCCGGCCGGCGCGCGCCAGGTCGAGGTCGGCGGGCGGCGCTTCACGAGCCCGCGCGACGAGGCCCGCCCAGCGTGCCTCGCGCACTCCGGGCAGCGCGGGATCCGTCGCCCCCTCGTCCGCCTCGTCGATGCGCCGCACCGTCTCCACCGCCCCGAACTCCCGCAGCCACCGGCCGGCCGGCTCCCATCCGGGCTCGACGATCCGGGTCAGCCGGGCCCGCGCGAGCCGCACCTCGTCCGGGACGCTCCGCCCGGTCATGCGCCGGACCCGATCGTCATGGGCGCCCCGCGCGAGATGCCCGTGCGCAGTTGCAGGGCGAGCGCCACGTCCTGGGCGCAGGGCCGGTCGCGTCCGGCGAGGTCGGCCACGGTCCAGGCCACCCGCAGCACCCGGTCGAGTCCGCGTGCGGTCAGAAAGCCGCGCTCCAGGTCCAGCTCGGCCTCGTCCAGGGCGCCCGGGGCGGCAGGCCAGCGGGTGCGCAGCGCGTGCCCCGGCACTTCGCTGTTGGTCCGCCACGGGGACTCCGCGAACCGTGCCGCCGCCCGCTCCCTGGCCTGGCGCACCCGGTCGGCGACAAGCTGGGTGGAGTCGCCGCGCGGCCCGTACCCGGCCAGTTCGTTGCGCGTGACGGGGTCCACCTCGACGCGCAGGTCGACCCGGTCGAGCAGCGGTCCGGAGAGCCGGGCCTGATAGCGCCGGACCGCGGCGGGCGGGCAGTCGCACTCGCCGCCGTGGACCCGGAACTGTCCGCACGGGCAGGGGTTCGCGGCGAGCGCCATCAGAAAGCGGGCGGGCAGTCGCACCACTCCCGCGCTGCGGGCGATGACGACATGGCCAGCTTCCAGGGGCTGGCGCAGGGCGTCGAGGGCCTGTCCGCTGAACTCCGGGGCCTCGTCGAGGAAGAGCACTCCGCGGTGGGACAGCGAGACGGCTCCCGGCCGTGCCATGCCGGGTCCGCCGCCGACCAGGGACTGCATGGTCGCCGAGTGGTGCGGCGCGCAGTACGGCGCGACGTCGATCATCGACTTGCCCGGTGGCAGCATGCCCGCCACCGAGTGGATCGCGGTGACCTCCAGCGACTCCTCGCGGGTGAGCGGGGGCAGGATCGCGGGCAGCCGCTCGGCGAGCATGGTCTTGCCCGCGCCCGGCGGTCCCGACAGCATCACGTGATGGCCGCCCGCGGCGGCGACCTCGATCGCGGTGCGGGCCGACAGCTGTCCGACGACGTCGGCGAGATCGAGTCCCGGCCCGTCGTGCGGCAGGCCGCCGATTCCGGTGCCGGCTCCGCTGCCGGGCATGCTCAGTCCGGCGAGCAGCGGATCGGGGCGGCCGTGCGTCTCCGGCTCCTCGTCGGGCACCGGCTCGTCCGCCAGCACCGCGATGAGCTGGCGCAGGCTGCGCACGCCGAGGACGGAGATGCCCGGCACGAGTGCGGCCTCGCCCGCCGTGGACTCCGGGACCACCACCTGCTCATAGCCCGCGTCGGCCGCGGCGAGCACGGCCGGGAGCACTCCGCGCACCGGTCGCACCCGGCCGTCGAGCCCCAACTCCCCGATCATCACGATGTCGGCGAGGATCCGCGGGTCGATCCGCTCGGCCGCGCCGAGCACCGCACAGGCCACAGCGAGATCGAAGCCCGAGCCGCTCTTGGGCACGGAGGCCGGGCTGAGCCCGACGGTGAGCTTCTTCTGCGGCCAGTCCGATCCCGAGTTGACCACCGCGGCCCTGACCCGGTCCCGGCTCTCCACCAGGCTCTTGTCGGGCAGCCCCACGAGGGTGAAGGCGGCGACGCCCGGCTCCAGGTCGGCCTGCACCTCGACGACGACGCCCTCGACCCCCACCAGAGCCACGGAACACGTACGCGCGAATCCCATCAGGACACCCCCCGCGCATGCTCGACGCGGGGCGCGCCGCGCTCCGGCAGCAGGACGCCGACGAGGTCGATGCGTACCCCGCCGGGTGGCGCCCCACCGTGCTCCTGCACCCATCGCTCGGCGAGATCCCGCAGCCGCCGCGCCTTGACCGGCGTGATGGAGGCCATCGGATCCTCGAAGGCCCGGCCCCGGCCGGCGCCGCCCACGGCCCGGCGGGTCTTGACCTCGCACACGACGATCGCGTCGCCGTCCCGGGCCACGATGTCGATCTCGCCCGACCGGCCCGCACGCCAATTGCGTGCGAGCACCGTCATTCCGGCCTCGGCCAGCCGCCTCGCGGCCAGGTCCTCGCCGTACTTCCCCAGTGCGCTCTGTGCGTTCACGTCGGCACCACCTCCGACGCCCACGCTGACGCAGGGGCGACAAGGAAGTGGATCTTGGTGAACTACCGGCAGGTTGTGGAGAACTCCGTCACCCGTCCGAGGGGCAGCGCGCCGGGCTCAGCTCCCCGGCAGCTCCAGGTCGCTCTTGTTCAGCTCTTCGATGTTCACATCCTTGAACGTGAGAACGCGGACCTGCTTCACGAACCTGGCGGGCCGATACATGTCCCACACCCAGGCGTCCGCCATCGACACCTCGAAGAACACCTCACCCTGGACCGAGTGCACCTGCATCTCGTAGTCATTGGTGAGGTAAAAACGCCGCTCGGTCTCGATCACATATTTGAACAGACCGACGACGTCGCGGTACTCCCGGTAGAGCTTCAGCTCCATCTCGGTCTCGTACTTCTCGAGGTCCTCGGCGCTCATGGCATGTTCCCCTTCAGCCGTGCGTCCCCCTATTGTGCGCCAGTCTCTGGGGCCTCTAGACGATTTCCGTGTCGAGGACCAGCGGCCGGCTCGGGGGACCTTCGTCGAACAGCCGATGCAGCAGCTCGGCGAGTCTGGTCGGATACACCGTCTCATGCGCTTCGGCCAGTTCCCGGTACGTCCACCAGCGCGCTCCCGCGACGCTGCGTCGTTCCAGGTCGGTCAGGCCCGTTTCATTGATCATCGACCCCGCCTCCGAGGCCGCCGGCCCACGGGTACGGGCCAGGAAGTACCACTCGTCCTGATCCCAGCGCCGCCCGTCGAACGGGAAGGAGCACGAGCGCTCCCACAGCACCGGGCCCAGCTCGACGTCCGTCATGCCGGTCTCCTCGGCGAGCTCCCGCAGCGCCGCCTCCGCACGCGTCTCGTCGCCCTCCAGGCCGCCGCCCGGGGTGAACCACCAGTCGTCGGCCGGATCGTCCGGCTCGTGCCCGTGCAGCAGCAGGATGCGGTTCTCCGGATCGAGCAGCACGACCCGGGCCACCTTGCGCAGTTCGTCCCCCGGCTCAGGCACGGACCGGCTCCGTCCGGGTCCTCGATCGGCGGGAGCGCTTCGCGATCGGACCGTACGCGGCCCCGCCCAGCACCAGCACCGCGCCGCCCACCACCGCGTACACCATCCACTTGAGCGGTCCGGGACGTGAGATCCCGCCGGGCAGTTCCTCGAAGCCGGTGGGCTTGGCCAGCATGCCGTTCAGGGGCCAGGCCACGGCGTCCACCCGGGCCTGTACAGCGCCGCGCTCCACCGAGCCGTTCTCCGAGTCGCCGAGGTGGACGCTGGAGTCCAGGGAGCCGCTGCGCTCGTCACCGAGCAGGAAGAGTCGACCCTTGGGCACCGTCGTGGACTTGATGCCGGTGAGCGAGGTGCTCTTGCCGGGCGGCAGATACGGTTCGTCGATCTTCTTGCCGTTGACGGTCAGCTTGCCGTCGGTGCAGCAGGCGATCTTGTCGCCGCCGATGCCGACGACCCGCTTCACCATCGGCAGGTCGCCCCAGGTCGCCTCCTGGAAGACGACGACGTCCCCGCGCTTGACCACACTGCCGTCGATCCGCTGCGCGAGGACCCGGTCGCCCGCGCCGATCGTCGGCGTCATCGACTCGGTGGGCACCGTGTACGGCTGGTACACGAAGGCACCCCACACGAATCCGCCGAGGAACAGCACACAGCCGAGGGCCACGGCTATGCCCGACAGCACGCTGCCGGCCTTGCCGTGGCCCTCGTCCGTACGACGTGTCCTGCTCATCCCAGTTGCTCCCCCGCGTCGGAGAAATCGATCTCGCGGCCCGGCCCCGCAATGGCACGGACCACGGAAGATCGGCGATCTGGGACGGCACCCTACCCGGCGGTACCGGTCGCAGAAACCTTGGTGTTCCCGTCGGTAAGGCCCTTGCCGATCTTGCGCCTGCGCCAGATCACCAGCGGCACCGCGCCGGCGAGACCGAGCGCGCCCGGAGCCGCGCTCGCCGCCGCGTTGATCCCGGACTGGTCGAAGGTGTCCGGCACGGGCAGCGTGGACCAGTGCGTGGGCGGCCAGGCGACGACGATCGCGCGGCCCACGACGTTGTCCACCGGGACGAAGCCGTCGTTCTTGTCGTTCTGGTGGTAGCGGGAGTCCATCGAGTCCTGGCGGTGGTCACCCATGACCCAAACTTTGCCCGCGGGTACCTTCACCTTGAATGTTCCGCCGCCGTTGTCCGCGCTGCACGGGGTGTTGCCCGCGTACACGTAGGACGTCTCGTCGAGCGCCTTGCCGTTCACCTTGAGCGGGCCCGTGCCCGAGCACTCGACGGTGTCGCCCTCGACGCCGATGACGCGCTTGATGAGGTCCTTCTCGTCGGCGGACGGCATCAGACCGACCCAGCTGAGCACCTGCTGGATCGCGTTCGGATCCGGGGTGGGCTCGCCCTCCAGCCAGTCCGCCGGGTCGTGGAAGACGATGACCTCGCCGCGGTCGGGCTTCGAGCCGAACCAGGGCGTGAGCTTGTCGACGAGCACCCGGTCGCCGATCTTCAGCGTGTTCTCCATCGACGCCGACGGGATCGAGAACGCCTGGACCAGGAACGTCTTGATCAACAGGGCGAGAACGAGCGCGATGCCGATGAGCAGCGGCAGCTCCTTCCAGAAGGAACGGGGCTTCTTCTGCTGCCTGCCGGTGTCGTCACCGCCCCCGCCGTCCGCCTGCGCATCCTCACCGGCTGCGGGCCCCTGGTCCGTCACGGCCGGATTCGCCGCGCCGTCGGAACGCCCGGGCTGCTCTTCGGGCCCCTGCCCTGACCGTGCGCCGACCGCCAAGTCCCCCACATCCACTCCTCACTCCGTGCCGCTGCCTGATCCCTACGCGATGCAGGCCCACCACTCCCATAACGAGCGGGAGTTCCGCAGGGGTCGGGAGGGGGATCATTCCGTCCGAATCCGATGCGTTCGAACTCGTGACGGCGCTGTTCGTGGTGGCCACCTTATGCGACGCGCCGGACGCTGCGGTCGATCCGTCGCCTTGCGCGTCGGCCACGGCCGAGAACGTCTCGGGCTCGCCGAGGGTGGACCAGTTGCCGATCGGCCAGACGATGGCGCGGGCCCGGCCGACCACCGAGTCCTCGGAGACCGTGCCGTGGAAGGCCTCGGTGAGGTGGTACCTGGAGTCCGCCGAGTTGGCGCGGTGATCCCCCATGACGAACAGCCGGCCTTCGGGAACCTTCACCGAAAAATCGAACTTGGAGGGGGCGTTGCCGGGGTGGATGTACGAAGTCTCGTTCAGCGGGGTTCCGTTCACGGTGACGCGGCCCTGCTTGTCGCAGCACTTCACGGTGTCGCCGCCGACACCGACGACCCGCTTGATCAGATCGCGGTCGTTGTCGGAGGGCAGCAGACCGATCCAGGTCAGCCCCTCCTTGATCTGCTTGACGCCGACCGGCGGATCCTTCTTCTGGCCCGTCTCCGCCGTCAGCCACTTGCCGGGGTCCTTGAAGACGACGACATCGCCGCGGTGCGTCTCGGCGCCGAACCACGGGGTGAGCTTGTCCACCACGACCCGGTCACCGATCTTGATCGTCTGCTCCATGGAGCCGGACGGGATCACGAAGGCCTGGACGAGGAACGTCTTCAGGACCAGGGCTATGAGCAGGGCCACGCCTATGAGGAGCGGTATCTCCTTGAGCGCCGAGCGCCTGCGCTTGCGCTTCACCTTGCGCGCGAGCTTGCGCCGCTCCGCCCGGCCCGGGTGCGCGGGCCCGCTGGTGGGCCGGCTCCCGGTGGGCAGCCGCTCGTCGCCCTCGCCGCCGGGCGCCCTGCCCCGCCTACCCATGGGAACCGCCGGGTGCGGGCACGCGCGCGTACACGTCCGGCCGCGACAGAGAGCGCCAGTGTCCGGTCGGCCAGGCGACCCACTCGGCCTTGCCGATCACATGGTCGAGGGGGAGGAAACCGCCGCCGGGCGCGCCCAGGAGTTCCCGGGAGTCCCGGGAGTCGCCGCGGTGGTCACCGAGCAGGAAGAGGGTTCCGTCGGGCACCTTGATGTCGAACGGCACCTCGGAGGGCGCGTCCCCGGCGTACAGGAGGGTGCGCTCGTCCACCGGCTGCCCGTTCACCTCGATCCTCCCCCTGCTGTCGCAGCAGACCACGTGGTCTCCCCCCACACCCACGACCCGCTTGATGTAGTCGGCCTCACCGAAGTACCCGTCGCCGTCGAAGACGACCACGTCTCCCCGCTCCGGTTCGGCACCGAAACGGTACGCCAACTTATTTACGAGAACGCGGTCCCCGACCCTCAAAGTGCTCTCCATGGAGCGGCTGGGAATCTGGAACGGCTGCATCACCAGGACGCTGACGGCGAGCAGGAGCGCCAGGCAGCTGAGCAGTGCGAGCGTCACGCGGCCGCCGGGCAGCCAGGCGGCGACCGCGTCGATGCCCCGGGACAGGGCGTTCCCGGAACGCAAAGAGGAGCGCGACCGGTCCTCCTCGCCCTCCGGGATGTGTTCCGCGGGCTGGGAGGAGCGGTCGCGCTCCACATGCTGTGCTTCGGTGTCCATCGAGGCCAGATGCTATCCGGCGACGTGACGACCCCGAACGCGAGATCAGTTCTCGCGCTTCTCCTTGATCTTCGCGGCCTTGCCGCGCAGCTCGCGCAGGTAGTACAGCTTGGCGCGACGGACGTCACCCTTGGTGACGAGCTCGATCTTCTCGACGATCGGGGTGTGGACCGGGAAGGTGCGCTCCACGCCGACGGAGAAGGAGACCTTGCGGACCGTGAAGGTCTCGCGGACACCGGCGCCCTGGCGGCGGATGACTACGCCCTTGAACTGCTGCACACGGGAGCGGTTGCCCTCGATGACGCGGACGTGGACGTTGACGGTGTCACCCGGGCGGAAGGCCGGGATGTCGCTGCGCAGCGACGCGGAGTCGACGGAGTCGAGCAGGTGAGACATGATCGTCTGCTTTCTTCACCGATGCCACAGGTCATCGGCGGGAGGTATGCGATGAGTTTCGGTAGCTGATCGCGTCGGGCCTTGCGTCGTTCCCCCTGTGGCAGGGGCGCAGGCTGGACGTACAGCAGCGGCCTATTCTTCCACGGCCTGGGCCATGGACCCAAATCGTCCGTCGGGGCCCGGGCCCCAGCCCAGGATCGAGAGCATTTCGCGGTCCTTCTTGTCGAAGGCCTTGGGGTCGGTGCGCTCGATCAGGTCGGGGCGGTTGCGCACGGTGCGGCGCAGCGCCTCGTCCCGCCGCCAGCGGGCGATCTTGCCGTGGTGGCCGCTGAGCAGCACGTCGGGGATGTCCCGGCCGCGCCACTCGGGCGGCTTGGTGTACACGGGCCCTTCGAGGAGGTTCGCCATGTCGCCCGGCGCGAAGGAGTCGTCCTGGTGGGAGGCGGCGTTGCCGAGGACGCCGGGCAGCAGGCGGGCCACGGCCTCGGTGATCACGAGGACGGCCGCTTCGCCGCCCGCGAGGACGTAGTCGCCGATGGAGACCTCGTAGACCGGCATACGGGTCGCGTACTCGTCGATGACGCGGCGGTCGATGCCCTCGTAGCGCGCGGGCGTGAAGACCAGCCAGGGGCGCTCGGAGAGCTCGACGGCGAGTTCCTGGGTGAAGGGGCGCCCGGAGGGCGTGGGGACGACCAGGACGGGCCCGTGGGCCCCGCTCTCGTACCCCTCGGCGAGCACCTCGTCGAGGCAGTCGCCCCACGGGTCGGTCTTCATGACCATGCCGGGGCCGCCGCCGTAGGGGGTGTCGTCGACCGTGTTGTGTCGGTCGTACGTCCACTGCCGCAGATCGTGCGCGTGGACGTCGAGTTGGCCGCGCGCGCGTGCCTTGCCGACCAGGGAGACGTTCAGCGGTTCGAGGTACTCGGGGAAGATCGTGACGACGTCGAGCCTCATGCGGACTCCTCCTCCGCGGAGTCCTCGCGCGACGACGCGATCTCGGCGCGGTCGTCGATCAGGCCGGGCGGCGGGTCGATGACCGCCTTCTGCTCCTCGAGGTCGATCTCGGTGACGATCTCCTCGACGAACGGGATCATGACCTCGGTGCCGTCGGGCCGCTCCACGATGAACAGGTCCTGCGAGGGCAGGTGCGAGATCTCGGTGATCCGGCCGACCTCGGTGCCGTCGACCGTGACGACGTCGAGGTCCATGAGCTGGTGGTCGTAGAACTCGTCCTCGTCCTCCGGCAGCTCTTCCGGGTCGACCTCGGCGATCAGGATCGTGTTGCGCAGCGCCTCCGCCCCGCTCCGGTCCCGTACGCCCGCGAAGCGCAGCAGCAGCCGGCCGGAGTGCACCCGGCCGGACTCGATGGTGAGCGGTCCGGTGGAGGCGGGGTCGGTGGCGAGCACCGCACCGGGACCGAGCCGCAGCTCGGGCTCGTCGGTGCGCACCTCGACGGTGACTTCACCCTTGATGCCGTGGGCGCGGCCGATGCGCCCGACTACCAACTGCACGTCGGAAACTCTCCTGTCATACGACTAGGGCCGGGGACGGCCCGTAAGCCCTCCCCGGCCCGAGCCGGTGTTCAACTTTGTCAGCGAACCTGGTCCACGTCGACGAGGTCGACGCGGATACCGCGGCCGCCGATGGCGCCCACGACGGTCCGCAGAGCGCGCGCGGTGCGGCCGTTGCGGCCGATCACCTTGCCGAGGTCGTCGGGGTGGACCCGAACCTCGAGTACGCGCCCACGACGCAGGTTGCGCGAGGCGACCTGCACGTCGTCGGGGTTGTCGACGATGCCCTTCACGAGGTGCTCAAGAGCCTCCTCGAGCATGCTCAGGCCTCGGTCGACTCGGACGCAGCGGCCTCGGCCGTGTCGTCCTTCTTCTCAGCCTTCTTCTTCTGGGTGATGGCCTCACCCTTGGGCTCGTCGGCCGTGGCCAGCGCCTCGAAGGAGGGGCGGGCCGACTTCGGCTCGGCGACCTTCAGCGGCTCCGGGGCGGGCAGACCCTTGTGCTTCTGCCAGTCACCGGTGAGCTTCAGGATGGCCATGACCGGCTCGGTCGGCTGCGCGCCGACACCCAGCCAGTACTGCGCGCGCTCCGAGTCGACCTCGATGCGCGAGGGGTTCTGCACCGGGTGGTACAGACCGATCTCCTCGATGGCCCGGCCGTCACGGCGGGTACGGGAGTCGGCGACGACGATGCGGTAGTGAGGCGAACGGATCTTGCCCAGACGCTTCAGCTTGATCTTGACTGCCACGGGAGTGGTGTCTCCTGGTCTTGACGTGGGTGGGCACGGCGAGATTGCCGCGTGGGGTTGCGGTACCCGAGTGCCCGATGGACGCGTCAGCCGGAGGAGAGAGGGGTCCTGTGCGGCTGTCGAGTACAGCTAGCCATTGTGCCATATGCCGAGAGGGCGACCGAACCGGAGTACGGTCGCCCCACCTCGCCCCACCAGGAGCGGGAACCCGCCGGTCAGCCGGCGGCCGCGCCGACCACTTCCGGGATGCGGAACGGCTTGCCGCAGCCGCCGCACACGATCGGCGCCTGGGCGAGCACCGAGGGAACGACGCGGACATTGCGGCCGCAGTCGCAGACGGCCTTGACCCGGACCCCGCCCCCGGAGGAGCCGTGCCGTGCGGCCGGGCCGCGGAAGCTGCGCTTGGTGTCCGCGGCCGTGGCCACCGTGTGGGCCTTCAGGGCGCGCTGGAGCCGCTCGATCGTCTGGCGGTACCGCTGCTTCGCCTCCGGGTTGAGTGTGACCAGCGAGAAACCACTGCTCGGGTGCGGTTCCTCGGGGTGGTCGAGGCCCAGCTCCTCGGCGATGGCCAGGAATCTGCGGTTGTGGTACCGGCCGGCGCGTGAGGTGTCGCGGATTCCGCGCGCGGCTGCGATGCCATGGACTGCCTCGTGGAGCAGTCGCTCGAAGGAGAGCTCGCGTCCGCAGGCGGACGACGACTCCCCGATCAGGGATTCGGGCGCGGCAAGATCCGGCAGTTCGGGGTGGTGCCGCTGAATGTCGGCCCACGCCCCTGCCAGCTCTGCGGCGAGAACAGGTGGTGTCGTGCTCACGTCGTGACAACGAGCCGGGGTGCCTCCGTGTTCCTATTCCGGGGCATCCCAAATAATTTGCACGTACCAGTCAGTTGCCGCTGATGCGTCCTGACGAGGGCGGGTGCGCTGATCTGCGGAGAAGAAGCACAGCCCGCACCAAGGTGGTGCGTAGCGTCACGTACGCCCCGGCGCGTAGTCGGAGCTACGCGCCGGGGGCCGGATGCGCAAGAGGCGGTTTCGGCCTCAACAGAGCTCGGAGGCCCTCAGTAGGCGCGCGCCACGACCGCGACGTTACCGGGTGCGTCGTCGGCGTCCGGCACCGCCCCGTCCGCGGCCAGCAGGCACCGTACGGACACCCCGTGCTCGGCGAGCTTCGCCTCGCCCGCCTCGCCGAGGGTGGCCCAGGGGATGCGGGCCCAGCCGCCGGCCGTCGCCGCCTCGACGGCCTCCTCGACCGTGGCGACCTCGCTCGTCCGGGACTCGCGGCGCTCGCGCGACTGCCTCAGCAGAAGTGCCTGGTCCGCTTCGAGCACGTCGGGCAGGAGGGCGGCGAGCCCGTCGATCGCGACCGGTTCCTTGCCGCCGGGGATGCGGCGGGCCAGCATCGCGGTCCCGTTCTCCAGGTCGCGCGGGCCCACCTCGACGCGGACCGGCACGCCCTTCAGCTCCCAGTCGACGGCGCGGCGCCCGAAGGGGGTGTCCGTGCGGTCGTCGACGTGGGCACGGATGCCTGCCGCCTCGAGCGACGTGCCGATCTCGCGCACCTTGGCGAGCACCGCCGCGTCGTCCTTGACGGCGAGGACGACCACCTGGGTGGGCGCGAGGCGGGGCGGCACGCGCAGGCCGTTGTCGTCGCCGTGCATCATCACCAGGGCGCCGATCATGCGGGTCGTCGAACCCCAGGAGGTCTGCCAGACGAGTTCCTGCCTGCCCTCCTTGGAGAGGTACTGCGTGTGGAACGCCTTGGCGAAGTTCTGGCCGAGTTCGTGGCTGGTGCCCATCTGGAGGGCCTTGCCGTCGCCCATCATCCCTTCGAGGGTCAGGGTGTTGACGGCGCCCGCGAAACGCTCCTTCGGGGTCTTGCGGCCCAGGACGACGTCCATGGCGAGCACGTTCTCCATGAAGTCGGCGTACACGTGCCGGTGGATGCGCGCCGCGAAGTCGCGCGCATCCTCATAGGTGGCGTGCGCGGTGTGGCCCTCCTGCCAGAGGAATTCCGTCGTCCGCAGGAAGAGGCGGGGCCGCAGTTCCCAGCGGACCACGTTGGCCCACTGGTTGATGAGCAGGGGCAGGTCGCGGTAGCTCTGGATCCACTTCGCGAAGTAGTCGTTGACGATCATCTCGGAGGTGGGGCGGACGACGGCGGGCTCCTCCAGCTCCTTGCCGCCGCCGTGGGTGACCACGGCCAGTTCGGGCGCGAAGCCCTCGACGTGGTCGGCCTCCTTGGTGAGGTAGGACTGCGGGATCAGGAGCGGGAAGTACGCGTTCTGCGTGCCGGTCTCCTTGATGCGCGCGTCCATGTCCTGCTGCATCCGCTCCCACAGGCCGTAGCCGTACGGTCGGATGACCATCGTGCCGCGCACCGGTCCGTTGTCCGCCAGTTCCGCCTTGGCGATGAGGTCCTGGTACCAGCGCGGGAAATCTTCCGCCTGGGGCGTGAGAACAGGTGCTTTGGGCATGGCGCGCATGTTACGGGGAGGGCTGCGGAGCACGGGAATCCTTTTCGCCCGTATGCCCAGGCGTGCACCCGTCATATGACCCTCGGGGGGCGCACGACGGAGCATGCGCGCATTGGGCGTACGCCTGCCCGACACCCCCTAGACGTGGCGGACGATGCGGAGTTTTCTGGCATACGGGGGGAGCGCGAGCAGGACGCGACGACACGACAACCACACGCATCGGCGACAACTCTCGGCATCTCTCGGCGAATTGGGGAACTTTCCATGACACCTACGCTCGTGCAGCGGCACCCATCCCACGCGGCGTCCGTGCCGCGCGCGGACCTGTGCGCACGCGCGCGTGACTGGGCGGAGATCCAGGAACGAATGCTGGTCCCGCTCTACGAAGCGGTGTACGAGCGGCTTGAGGTCGGCTCCGGCACCCGTCTCCTGGGTCTCGGCTGCGGTTCCGGCCTGGCCCTCCTCATGGCGGCGTCCCGCGGCGCGGCCGTGACCGGCGTGGAGTCCGCCGAACCCGAGCGGCTCTCGCTCGCCCGTGAGCGGCTGGTGCCCGAGGCCTGGGCAGGACGCGGCAGGCCGAGGACCAGGCTCACGGACGGCAGCGACGACAGCATCGTGGCGGGGTCCGGCGGCAAGCCGTACGACATCATCACCGCGTTCGAGCCGATCGGCTGCACGGCCGGCGACTCGGAAGGGCTCTCGGCACTCCTGGAGAGCGCGGCGCCGCTCGCCGCGCGGGGCTCCGCCGTCGTGCTGGTCGGCTGGGGTCCCCCGGACCGCTGCACCGCGTCGTCCGTACTGCGGGTGGCGACGAAGCTGGCCGACCCGCTGCGCACCACGATCGGCTGGCGCCCCGCCCTCCGTGACGACCTGGAGGAGGTCGCCCAGCGGGCCGGGCTGCGGCCCGACGGGTCCGGCCGGGTGGCGTGTCCCTTCGGCTACGCGGACACGGAGAGCGCGCTCAAGGGGCTGCTGTCCACCGGTCTGTTCGACGCGGCCGTCGGAGCGACGGACCCGACCCAGGTCGACAAGGAGGTGACGGAGGCGCTCCAGCCGTATGTGCGCAGGGACGGCACGGTGTGGATGCCCAATGTCTTCCGGTATCTGATCGCCCGTACCGTCTGAGGCGCGCGGGCGCGTCAGTCCTTGGTGAGCCGGGTGACGCCGGCGACCCGGTAGGCGTCGGCCTCCTCCAGGGTCTCGTTCTCCAGGAGCGCCGCCGCCAGGGCGTCCAACTGGTCGCGGTGGTCGCGCAGTTTGCGGCACGCCTCGTCGTAGCACTCGTCCACGATGCGGCGCATCTCCGTGTCGATCGTGTCCAGGGTGTCGGGGGCGGCGGCGAGCCCGTACGCCTGCTGGGCGTCGTTCGGCAGCGCGGAGAGGCGGCCGACCTTCTCGCTCATGCCCCAGCGGGCGACCATGCCGCGGGCGATGTTGGTGACCTGTTCCAGGTCGTTCTCCGCACCGGTCGTGATGACTCCGTAGACGACCTGTTCGGCCGCCATACCGCCGAGCGCGCCGATGATGCGGCCCCGGAGGTACTCCTCCGTGTACGCGTATTTGTCGGAGTCCGGCGTGGACAGCGTGACGCCGAGGGCGCGGCCGCGCGGCACGATCGTGATCTTGCGGACCGGGTCGGCGCCGGGCTGCAGCATGCCGAGGAGGGCGTGGCCGCTCTCGTGGTAGGCGGTGCGGCGGCGCTCCTCGTCGGGCATCACCAGCGGCCGCTCGGCGCCCAGCTGGACCTTCTCCAGCGCCTCGGAGAGATCGGTCTGGGTGACCTGCTTCTGCTTGCGCTTGACCGCGAGGAGGGCCGCCTCGTTGGCGAGGTTGGACAGTTCGGCGCCGGTCATGCCCGGTGTCGTACGGGCCACCTGCGCGAGGTCCACGTCGTCGGCGAGCGGGATCTGCCGCGTGTGGATCTTGAGGATGGACTCGCGGCCGCCGCGGTCGGGCGGCGACACGGTGACGATGCGGTCGAAGCGTCCGGGCCGGGTCAGGGCCGGGTCCAGGACGTCGGCGCGGTTGGTGGCGGCGATGACGATGACGCCCTCGGAGCCGGAGAATCCGTCCATCTCGGTGAGGATCTGGTTGAGGGTCTGCTCGCGCTCGTCGTGGCCGCCCATGCCGCTGCCGCCGCCCCGCGCGCGGCCGATGGTGTCGATCTCGTCGATGAAGATGATCGAGGGCGCGACCTTGCGGGCCTCGGCGAAGAGTTCCCGGACGCGGGAGGCGCCGACGCCGACGATCATCTCGATGAACTCGGAGGCGGAGGCGGAGAAGAACGGGACGCCCGCCTCCCCCGCGACGGCTCGCGCGAGCAGCGTCTTTCCGGTTCCCGGCGGGCCCGCGAGGAGCACGCCGCGCGGCATCTTGGCGCCCATGGCGCGGTACTCGTCGGGGTTCTTCAGGAAGTCGACGACGTCGTTGAGCTCGCCCTCGACCTCGTCGATCCCGGCGACGTCGTCGAAGGTGGTGCGCTTCTTGCCGGGTTCCAACTCGACCGGTTTCGGCGGCTGTTTGCGGCCGAGCATGCCGCCCGCACCGCCACCCATGCCCTGGCTCATCCGCCGCGCGATGAAAATCCACAGGACGACGAGGAGCAGCATCGGGGCGAGCGAGATGAGCAGGTTGGACAGGAAGCTGCGCTCCTGGACGACCGGTTCGGCGGTCACCGTGACGTCGTGCTTCTCCAGGTTCGCCCAGAGGTCGTCGTCCGCGAAGGAGGGCCGCTGCGTGGTGAACTTCGTGTAGTTCTTGCTGCGGCTGTCGCTGTCGTCCGGGGTGGGCTGCTCCTTCTTGAGCTGGCCCTGGATCGCGTCGCCCTTGGAGTAGATCTTGGTGACGTTGTCGTCGGCGACCTGCTTGCTGAACTCGGTGTACGAGATGGTCGGCTCGTCGCCCTGGTTGAAGAAGGACAGGACCAGGTTGGCGATGAGGTAGACGATCAGGGCCGTCAGGATGAGCCCGCCCCAGCCACCGGGCATCTTGCGCTTGGGCGGCTGCTGCGGTGGCGGGGGCGGCGCGCCCTCCGAACGCCAGGGCTGATCGGTGCGATCGCGCGGGGGTACTGGGTTCGCCACGCCTTGGCCCTCCTGCCGACTACCCATGATCCTTGGGCCCATCAGCGCACAGATCAGGACGGGCCGCCACCGGGGAGGAGCAGCGCGAAGGGCCCGGAACCGATCCGGTTCCGGGCCCTTCGCGCGCGTGTCCGGGCAGGTCAGCCCATGAACTTCTTGAACTCGTCGGGGAGCTCGAAGTCCTTGCCGCCCTGCTGGCCCGCACCGGGCAGACCGAGCGCGCCGCCGGCCTCGGCGGCGGCCGCGCGACGGGCCGCCTCCTCCTGCTCCTGCTGCTTGCGCTTCATCGGGTTGCCGGAGCGCTGCTTGCCCTTGGCCTTCTTCGGCTGCTTCTTGGTCCGGCCGGCGCCGCCGCCCATGCCCGGCATCCCGGGCATCCCCGGCATGCCGCCGCCCTGGGCCATGCGGGACATCATCTTGCGGGCCTCGAAGAACCGCTCGACCAGGTTCTTGACCGCGCTGACCTCGACACCGGAACCCCGGGCGATGCGGGCGCGGCGCGAGCCGTTGATGATCGTGGCGTCGGCGCGCTCGGCCGGGGTCATCGACTTGATGATGGCGGCGGTGCGGTCGACGTCGCGCTCGTCGAGGTTGTTGATCTGGTCCTTCATCTGCGCCATACCGGGCAGCATGCCGAGCAGCTTGGAGATGGAGCCCATCTTCCTGACCTGCTCCATCTGCGCCAGGAAGTCGTCGAGCGTGAAGTCCTGGCCCTTCTTGGAGGCCAGCTTCGAGGCCATCTTCTCGGCCTCTTGCTGCGAGAAGGTCTGCTCGGCCTTCTCGATCAGCGTGAGCATGTCGCCCATGCCGAGGATGCGGGACGCCATGCGGTCCGGGTGGAACGCGTCGAACTCGTCCAGCTTCTCGCCGTTCGAGGCGAACATGATCTGGCGGCCGGTGACGTGCGCGATGGAGAGCGCCGCACCACCGCGGGCGTCACCGTCCAGCTTGGAGAGCACCACGCCGTCGAAGCCGACGCCGTCGCGGAACGCCTCGGCCGTGTTGACCGCGTCCTGACCGATCATGGCGTCGACGACGAAGAGGATCTCGTCGGGGCTGACCGCGTCGCGGATGTCCGCGGCCTGCTGCATCAGCTCCTGGTCGATGCCGAGACGGCCCGCGGTGTCGACGACGACCACGTCGTACACCTTGGACTTGGCGTACTCGACGGAGTCCTTGGCGACCTGGACCGGGTCGCCCACGCCGTTGCCCGGCTGCGGGGCGTAGATGCCGACGCCGGCGCGCTCGGCGACGACGCTCAGCTGGTTCACCGCGTTCGGGCGCTGGAGGTCACAGGCGACGAGCAGCGGCGAGTGGCCCTGGGACTTCAGCCAGAGGCCCAGCTTGCCCGCGAGCGTCGTCTTACCGGCACCCTGCAGACCCGCGAGCATGATCACGGTCGGGCCGGTCTTGGCGAAGCGCAGCCGGCGGGTCTCGCCGCCGAGGATGCCGATGAGCTCCTCGTTGACGATCTTGATGACCTGCTGTGCGGGGTTCAGCGCCTGGGAGACCTCGGCGCCGGCCGCGCGCTCCTTGACCTGCTTGATGAAGGCGCGGACGACGGGCAGGGCGACGTCGGCCTCGAGCAGCGCGATACGGATCTCGCGGGCCGTGGCATCGATGTCCGCTTCGCTCAGCCGGCCTTTGCCGCGGAGGTTCTTGAATGTCGCTGCGAGGCGATCGGAAAGAGTGTCGAACACGGCGGTCGCGAATCCTCGGGTCGGTGGGCGGTCGGACAGGTCGCCCTCCAGGGTATCGGGCCGCGGGAGCTTGGTCTGCGGCCCGGTCGCACGAGCGAGGGCACGACGGGGCGCGGGGCCGAAGCGCCCCGCCAGGGGCGCGGGGTACTGCGCGACCGGCCACGCACCTCCCGCATCCCGCCGACCGGCCGCGCGCCCCTCTTCGGAAGGCGCCCCTACGCCCGCAGTGCCCCCTCCAACCCCTTCGCCACCGACGCGGCCTCCTCCGAGGGCAACGGCGCCCCGTCGGCCCCGGTGACATAGAACGCGTCCACCGCGTTCGCCCCCAGCGTCGACACATGGGCGGAGCGCACCCGCACGCCGGAGGTCTCCAGCGCGCGCCCGATCCGGTAGAGCAGTCCCGGCGCGTCCTGGGCCCGCACCTCGATCACGGTCGCGAGCCGGGATCCGGCCGAGGCCACGGCGACCCGGGCCGGCGGCGCCACAGCGCCCCGGCGCCGCGGATAGGCGGCGTCCCGCTCGGCGAGCCGGGCCGCGACGTCGAGGGACCCGTCGAGGGCCCGTACGAGGTCGGCGCGCAGCCGGGCGGCCTGCGGCAGGGAGCCGTACTCGGCGGCGACCCGCCAGTCGAGCAGCAGCACGGCTCCCTCGACGCCCTCCGGCAGCGTCAGGGACCGCAGCTCGGCCGTCCGTACGGTCAGCCGGTGCACGGCGAGCACGCCGGCCACGGCGGGCAGCACGCCCGGCTGGTCCGGTACGGCGATCAGCAGTTCGACGCCCAGCGGTTCGGGCTCGTCGGACGGGTCGGCGGCCGCCTCGGTCTGGGCACGCAGGGAGAGCACGGGCCCGCCGGTGCGGAACGCCTCCACGGCCAACCGCTCCTGCTCGGCCGTGGTCTCGGCCGCGTCCGGATCGCGGGGTTCGTCCCCGGCGAGCACCGCCGAGACCCGCTTGACCAGGTCGGCGACGAGGGACCCCCGCCAGGACGACCAGGCGGCCGGGCCCGTGGCGAGGGCGTCCGCCTCGGTCAGTGCGTGCAGCAGTTCGAGGGTGCCGACCGAGCCGACCGCGTCGGCGACGGCCCGTACGGTCGCCGGGTCCTCCAGGTCCCTGCGGGTCGCGGTCTCGATGAGCAGCAGGTGATGGCGGACGAGCGAGGAGAGCACGGCCACGTCGGCGCGGTCGAAGCCGATCCGCGCGGCCACGTCCCGGGTGATGATCTCGCCCGCGACCGAGTGGTCGCCGGGCCAGCCCTTGCCGATGTCGTGCAGCAGCGCCGCCACGAGGAGCAGGTCGGGGCGGCCGACCCGGCGGGTCAGCTCGCTCGCGCGGACCGCCGTCTCGACCAGGTGCCGGTCGACGGTCCAGGTGTGCACGGCGTTGCGCTGCGGCCGGCACCGCACCCGCTCCCAGTCCGGGAGCAGCCGGGTGATCAGCCCCTCCGCCTCCAGCGCCTCCCACACGTCGACGGTGGAGCGTCCCGCGCCGAGCAGCGTCACGAGTTGTTCGCGGGCCTCGGCGGGCCAGGGGGTGGGCAGCGGGCGGGCCGCCGCGGCCATCCGGCGCACCGCGTGCAGCGACAGCGGCAGCCCCGCCTGGGCCGCCGCGGCGGCGGCGCGCAGCGGCAGGACCGGGTCGCGCTCGGGTTTGGCGGCCCGCGCGAGCACGGCCTCGCCGTCCATCTCGACGACGCCCTCGGCGAGCGGCGAGCGTTCCACCGGCGCCGCCCTCCCGCCGCCGAGCATGGCGCGCAGCCGGGGCCGTACGGCTCGGGACTGGAGGACCCGGCCGACTTCGCGCCAGGTGACATCGCTGGCGTACGAGATGGTGCGCGCGGCCTCGTACACCTGTCTGAGCAGGGTGTCGGCGTCCAGCAGGCCCAGTTCGGCGGCGACCTGGTCCTGCTCCTGGAGGGCGAGCCGGTCGGTCGCGCGGCCGGTGGTGAGATGCAGCGCGTCCCGGACGTCGAGCAGCCGGCGCCGGGCGTCGGCGAGCCCCTCGCGCGGGGCGTCAGCGAGCCAGGACGCGGCGACGGCCCGCAGCGCCGTCGCGTCGCGCAGGCCGCCGCGTGCCTCCTTCAGATCGGGTTCGAGCAGGTACTGCAGTTCGCCCTGGCGTTCGCCGCGCTCCTCGCACAGCTCGCGCAGTTCCGGGAGCCGCTTGGGCGCCTGGTTGCGCCAGTCGGCGAGGATCGCCGTGCGCAGTCCGGCCGTCAGGCCCAGGTCTCCCGCGATGTGCCGGGCGTCGAGGAGGCCCAGGTGCACCTTGAGGTCGTCGCCCGCGGTCTTGCGGGCCTCGGCGGGGGTGCGCACCGAATGGTCGAGGGCGAGGCCCAGGTCCCAGACCGGGTACCAGACGCGGTCGGCGAGTGCGGCGATCTCACCGGGGTCGGCGGTGCCGTCGTGCAGCAGGAGCAGATCGAGGTCGCTGCGCGGGGAGAGTTCGCCCCGTCCGTAGCCGCCGACGGCCACCAGCGCGACTCCCTGGGCGCCCTGGCCGAACAGTTCGGTCAGCCAGTCGTCGGTGAGCTCGGCGAGGGCCGAACGGCGCGGCGGCCCGGACTGCGCTCCTCCTTGGAGAAGACGCAGCCGGGCCGCCGCGTAGCCGCTGGGTTTGTCGTCCGATGCTTCGGTCCGTACGTCGTTCACACTCGTCACCCAGCGACTCCCGTCCTTTGCCAGCCGGTAAGGCTTTTACAGCGCGTCCGGTCCGCGCTCGCCGGTCCTGACCCTCACGGCCGTCTCGACGGGGACCGCCCAGACCTTGCCGTCACCGATCTTGCCGGTGCGGGCCGCCTTCACCACGACATCGACCAGCTGGTCGGCGTCGTCGTCCTCGACCAGGACCTCGATCCGGATCTTGGGCACCAGGTCGACGGTGTACTCGGCCCCACGGTAGACCTCGGTGTGGCCGCGCTGACGGCCGTAGCCGCTGGCCTCGGTCACGGTCAGCCCCTGGACGCCGAAGGCCTGGAGGGCTTCCTTGATCTCGTCGAGCCGGTGCGGCTTGACGACCGCGGTGATGAGCTTCATGCGTCCACCTTCTTCGATTCCTGGGCCACCGGAGCCGGCACGGAGGTGCGGGCCGCGGCGCCGCCGCCCGCTCCGCTGAAGTCGTACGCGGTCTCGGCGTGCTCGGTCTGGTCGATGCCCGTGACCTCGTCGTCCTCGCTGACCCGCATGCCGATGGTCTTGTCGATGAGGAAGGCGAGGATCGCGGAGGCGATCAGCGAGTAGGCGAGGACGCCGCCGACACCGGCGCACTGCTTCCAGAACTGGGTGAGGCCGCCGCCGTAGAACAGGCCGGCCGCGTCGGACTGGCCGCCGCCGGTGGCGAAGAAGCCGATCAGGAGCGAGCCGACGATGCCGCCGACGAGGTGGACGCCGACGACGTCGAGCGAGTCGTCGTAGCCGAACTTGTACTTGAGGCCGACGGCCATGGCGCAGAGCACACCGGCGATGGCGCCGACGGCGATCGCGCCGAGCGGCGAGACGGCGCCGCCGGACGGAGTGATCGCGACGAGACCGGCGACGGCACCGGAGGCGGCGCCGAGCGAGGTGAACGCGCCATGGCGGAGCTTCTCGTAGATGAGCCAGGCGAGCATCGCGGCGGCGGTGGCGACCTGGGTGTTGACGAACATCAGCGCGCCGACGCCGTCGTCGTTGCCGAGCCACGAGCCGGCGTTGAAGCCGAACCAGCCGAACCACAGCAGACCGGCGCCGAGCATCGTCCACGGCAGCGAGTGCGGCCGCATCGGGTCCTTCTTGAAGCCGACGCGCTTGCCGATGACGAGGATCACGCCGAGCGCCGCGGCACCCGCGTTGATGTGCACGGCCGTACCGCCGGCGAAGTCGATCACGCCGAGGTCGAAGGCCCAGCCGCCGGTCCCCCACACCCAGTGCGCGACGGGGAAGTAGACGATCGTGGCCCACAGGGTGATGAACAGGGCCCACGCCGTGAACTTCACACGGTCCGCGAGGGCACCGCTTATCAGGGCGGGCGTGATGATGGCGAACATCAGCTGGAAGACGGCGAAGACGTAGACCGGGATGGTGTAGCCGTCCCAGAGCTGGGTCAGTCCGATCCCGCTGAGGCCGACGTAGTCGCCGTCCCAGCCGAAGAGCGACCCCTTGTCCGTGCCGAACGCGACGGAGAAGCCGTACAGCACCCACAGGATCGTGATGATCCCGAGGCTGATGAAGCTCATCATCAGCATGTTGAGGGTGCTCTTGACGCGGACCATGCCTCCGTAGAAGAAGGCCAGGCCCGGGGTCATGAGCATCACCAGGGCGGAACAGATCAGCATGAAGCCTGTGTTCGCGGCAGAGAGCTTGGGCGCTTCTGCGGCGAGCGTGATGGCGGCTGGTGCCATCGGCGTCTCCTCGTCGTTGGTACGGCCCCGTGCGGGCGAAGCCTGAGCGGTCACATGAGGGGTGGGCCGGTTATGAGCCATGAGATTGGCGCAGGCCGGTTTCCGTGGGTGCCCCTCGATGTTTCGCCGCAGTGACGAAGAGGTCGTGGGTGTTACGCGTCCATGAACTGCCGGATGACGGGTTTGCCGCTCGTTTTCGCGGCGCGGCCGTGGCGTGGACATGGGCCGGCCGCGACCGCCGTCCTCGATGACCTGGCGCGGGGGAGCCGAGTCGGGCTGTTTCGGGACGGGCCGGTCGCGGCCGGGGTTCCGGAGGTGCTCAGACCGCCGCTTCGGCGGTCTCGGGCAGCTGTGCGGCGAGCAGGTCGGTGAGGTCGATGACCTCGGCGAGGTCGCCGAAGTCGCGGACCGCGGTGTCCACGGTCTTGCGGATGCGGGTGTTGACCCGCTCGGAGCGGACCTTGCGGGCGATGCCGAGCGCCTGCTTGGCCATCACGGTCGCCTGCTCCGGCTCCTTCTGGAGCAGGTGCACGGTGGCCATCCCGATCAGGTTCAGCGCGTACGAGCGCTGGTGCTCGGCGTCCTGGCCGAACAGGTCGACGGCCCGCTGCATCAGCGGCTCGGACATCGACGCGTAGGCGGGGCTGCGGCCGGCGACATAGGCGAGGTCGCGGAAGGAGTGGCTGTTCTCCCCGTGCAGTTCGGCCGCGGAGAAGAAGCGGATCCAGTCGGGGTCCGGCTCGTCCCAGTCGTCGGCGTCGGTGAAGGTGTCCTCGGCCATGCGGACGGCCCGCTTGCACTTGCCGGGCTGTCCCATGTTCGCGTAGGCGCGGGCCTCCATCGCATACAGCATGGCCTGGGTGCGCGGACTGGCGCAGTCGCGGCTGCCGTACTGGGCGAGGTGGATGAGCTCCAACGCGTCGTCGGGGCGGCCGAGATGGATCATCTGGCGGCTCATGCTGCTGAGGATGTACGAGCCCAGCGGCTTGTCGCCCGCTTCCTTGGCGGCGTGCAGGGCGAGCACGAAGTACTTCTGGGCGGTGGGCTGCAGCCCCACGTCGTAGCTCATCCAGCCGGCCAGCTCCGCCAGTTCGGCGGCGACCTTGAACAGGCGCTTGGTGGTGGTCTCGGGCTGCGGCTCCTGGAGGAGGTCGGTCACCTCGTGCAATTGGCCGACGACCGCCTTGCGGCGCAGCCCGCCGCCGCACTGGGCGTCCCACTGGCGGAACATGACGGTGGTGGACTCCAGGAGGTCAAGCTCCGGCTTCGACAGCCGGTTCGCCCGGCGGTGCGCGGCATTCTCCTGGTCCGGCCGGCTCGCCGCGGCGCCCGGGGTGGGCACCAGCCAGCGCTGCATCGGCTCGATGAGGGCGGGGCCCGCGGCGAGCGCGAGGGAGCTGCCGAGGAAGCCCCGGCGCGCGAGCATCAGGTCGCTGCGCGAGAACTCGCCGATGAGCGCGACGGTCTGCGGTCCGGTCCACGGCAGGTCGACGCCTGAGACGGAGGGGGCCTGGTGCGCGGCGCGCAGGCCGAGGTCCTCGACGGCGACGACACAGCCGAAACGCTCGGAGAACAGCTCGCTCAGGATTCTGGGGATCGGCTCGCGCGGGTTCTCCCCGTCGAGCCAGCGGCGCACCCGTGAGGTGTCCGTCGAGATGTGGTTCGCCCCCAACTGGCGGGCCCGGCGGTTCACCTGGCGCGCCAGCTCGCCCTTGGACCAGCCACTGCGCAGGAACCACGAGTTGAGCAGTTCGTTCGGGCGCTTCTCCGCGTTCGCCACGCTGCCGCCGCTGCCGCCCACTGGAACGCCCCCATTCCCTGAAGTTGTCTACGCGATCTCTGCCGTCGAGCGATCCGTGCCGTCCGGGGCGCTCAAGTCCGAGGCCCTGTCGAACCCCGCCAAAGGCCCGGTCGGCCACTCTTTGCCATCAAGCTGTCATCGAGCAGTCGTCGAGCTGTCAGCAAGCCTTACCAGGATGCCGTCAACTACGGCTTCCCGTCCGGCAGTTGTCACTCCTCGAACAGGAATCCGGCTTGCCTCCGGCATACCCACGGGTGCATGTACCCCGAGGGTTCGTGCACTGAAAGTAATCCTACGATCACCCCTCTCGCGAGGGCGAACCCGGAAACGCCACCATTCGCCACCCCTTCGAATGAACTCAGTTGCGCTGACACACGATTCACTTGACATAGGACAGCCGGAGATGGGCGGAGCGTAGTGCGCCGGGGCGCGTGACCCCGCGGCGCACCACCCCGGATGCGGCTCGGCGCCGCCCTGACCAAGCGGCGAGTGCATCGGGTCACGATCCGTATCCGTCGCGTAACCACCGGCGCGCGGGACCTGTTGGAGGGGGCATGGGCTTCACGATCGGCGGCATTCGCGAGATGCGTTCCGGCACACGACGCCGGGGCCGCGCGTCCGGCCGCACTTCGGACTGCACCACGGTGGCGGAGTTCACCGGTCTCTGGGGCTGGGACGTGGTTCCCGGCGCGCGCGCCGCGGGCGGCGTCTGCTCGTGCGGCAAGGCGGACTGCCGGGCCCCCGGTGCCCACCCGATCGACCCGGCCGCACTGATCCCGGCCGGCGCCACCCTCGACGAGGTGACGGCGGCCTGGGGACAGTTCCCCGGCGCCGCGGTACTGCTCCCCGTGGGCCGCGCCTTCGACATCCTGGACGTGCCCGAGGCGGCGGGCCGCCGCGCCCTGATCCGGCTGGAGCGCATGGGCGTCCCCCTCGGCCCGGTCGTCGCCACCCCGGAGGGCCGCGCCCACTTCTTCGTCGCCCCCGGCGCCGCGGCCGAACTGCCGACGCTGCTCTACCGCATGGGCTGGGACGGCGCCTCCCTCGACCTGCACGCGCTCGGAGCCGGTGACCACATCACCGCTCCCCCGTCGGACCGCGCGGGCCTCGGACCCGCGACCTGGCTGCGCGCCCCGTCCCTGGACACGGCGATGCAGCCCCCGCAGGCACGGCTCCTCCTCGGAGCCCTGGCGTACGTGGCACACCGGTCGCCCTGCGCCTAGGGCCTGTCCGGCGGATCAGGTCGCAGCCGGGCGGCCCGCGCATTTCTGTGCTGGTGAGCGGGGTCTGGTGCGTCGAGATGCACGGCAGAGGAGGGCGTCAGCGCGGAGCGTTGGCAACCGACGACAACGCCGCAGGTCGGCGTGCCAGACCCCGCGCCCGCGACAAGATCCGCCGGACAGGCCCTAGGGCCCGTCCCCGGCAGTCGGCCCGCACGAAAAGAATCCTCGGCCCGCACAGTGACTGTGCGGGCCGAGGATTCTCCTCGTTCCGGCTGCGCCGAATCGATTACTCCCCGATCAGCGCGTCCACGAACGCCTCGGCCTCGAACGGCGCCAGGTCGTCCGGGCCCTCGCCCAGGCCGATCAGCTTGACCGGTACGCCCAGCTCGCGCTGGACCGCGATCACGATGCCGCCCTTGGCGGTGCCGTCCAGCTTGGTCAGCACGATGCCGCTGATGTCGACGACCTCGGCGAAGACGCGGGCCTGGACCAGCCCGTTCTGCCCCGTCGTCGCGTCGAGCACGAGCAGCACCTCGTCGAGCGGCGCGTGCTTCTCCACGACGCGCTTGACCTTGCCGAGCTCGTCCATCAGGCCGGTCTTGGTGTGCAGCCGGCCCGCGGTGTCGATGAGGACGACGTCCGCGCCCGCCTCGATGCCCTCCTTCACGGCGTCGAAGGCGATGGACGCCGGGTCGCCGCCCTCGGGGCCGCGCACGGTGCGGGCGCCGACGCGCTCGCCCCAGGTCTGCAGCTGATCGGCGGCGGCGGCGCGGAACGTATCTGCGGCGCCGAGCACGACGTTCTTGCCGTCGGCGACGAGCACGCGCGCGAGCTTGCCGGTGGTGGTGGTCTTGCCGGTGCCGTTGACCCCGACGACCATCACGATGCCCGGAGTGGTCCCGTCGGCGTTCCCGTCCGTCTTCACGGCACGGTCGAACTCGGGGACGAGCAGCTTGAGGAGCTCCTCGCGCAGCAGGCCGCGCAGCTCCTCGGGGGTGCGGGTACCGAGCACCCGCACGCGCTCGCGCAGGTTCTCGACCAGCTCCTGGGTGGGCTGCACGCCGACGTCGGCGGTGAGCAGCGTGTCCTCGATCTCCTCCCAGGTGTCCTCGTCGAGGTGCTCGCGCGACAGGAGCGTGAGCAGCCCCTTGCCCAGCGCGTTCTGCGAGCGCGACAGCCGGGCGCGCAGCCGCACCAGGCGGCCCGCGGTCGGCTCCGGTACCTCGACCTCGGGAGCGGCGGGCTCCTCGACCACCACAGGAGCCGCGGGCTCCTCGGTGACCGGAAGGTCGACCTCCTCGATCGTGCGCCGCGCTTCGTCGCGCGGCGTCTCGGCCTCGTCGCCTACGTGCGGCTCGGCGGGCGGGGCGGCGGTGATGTCGGGGGCCGACGGGGGAGGAGGCGGCAGCTGCTTCTTCTTGCGACCGCTGACCACCAGCCCGCTGACCGCGCCGATCACGACCACGGCGATGACTACAGCAAGGATGACGATTTCCATAACTCGTCCAGTATCAGTCATGGGCCCTCGCCGGGGCTGTTCTCGTTGCTTCCTCCAAAGGACAAAGGGCTCTGGAGGGTATGACTCGGACTAAAGTACGATGGAAGTGGTCGCGTCAACGCGCGTAGAGTCCCTCCAGATCGATTCGCCCCACCCCCACCGGCTCTCCCGTCCCCCGCGTCGGAGCCGAGCGAGAGGCATGGAACCCCCCGCCATGAGCAAGACCGCCGCATCCGAAGGCGCCCTGGAAACGCGCGGCCTCGAGCCCGTCCCCGATTCCGAGCGCACCGCCAAGACCCGCGACCTCTTCCCGACCTGGGTCGGCGCCAACATCAGCGTGCTGCTGCTGACGATGGGCGCGAGCCTCGTCGTGGCGTACAAGCTCAACTTCTGGCAGGCCCTCGTCGTCGCGGTCGCGGCGCCCATCGTGTCGTACGGCCTGGTCGGCCTGATCGGCATCGCGGGCAAGCGCGGCGGCGCCCCCGGGATGGCGCTGTCCCGCGCGGTCTTCGGCCAGCGCGGCAATCTGCTGCCCGGATCGCTCATCTGGATCGCACGCTGGGGCTGGGAGACGATCAACGCGGTGACGGGCGCGTACGCCGTCCTGACGATCCTCGACATCCTGTTCGGCATCGGGAAGAACAACGTCCTGGTGATCGTCACCCTGCTCGCCTTCGTGGTCGCCACGTTCGTGATCTCCGGGCTCGGCATCAACGCCGTGCAGAAGTGCAACAAGTACGCGACGTACCTCTTCGGCCTCTTCTCGGTCCTGGTGCTGGTCTACCTGATCATCGACACCGACTGGTCCGCGGTCTTCGGCCGGCCCGCCGGGCAGACCTCCCTGATGGTCGCGGGCATCGGCATGATCGCCGCCGGCGGCGTCAGCTGGATCCCGTCCTCCCCCGACTTCACCCGGTACCTGCCGCGCACCGCCTCCTCCCGGGGGATCGTCGGCACCTCCATCGGCGGCGCGGGCATCGTCGTCCTGCCCATGGTCCTGATGGGCGCCGTCATGGCGGTCTCCACACCCGACCTGGCCTCGGCCTCCGACCCGGTCTCCTTCCTCGGTGAGCTGCTGCCGACCTGGATCGCGGTGCCGTACCTGCTGATCTCGCTGGTCGGCATGCTGCTGATCAACGCCATGTCGATGTACTCGGCCGGCTTCACCGCGCAGACCCTCGGCTTCAAGATCCCGCGCCACTGGGCCGTCTCGGTCAACGCGGTCATCTCGCTGATCTTCGGCGGCATCCTGATGCTGGTCGCCACCAGCTTCATGGGCTCGTTCATCGCCTTCCTGTCGCTGCTCGCGGTCGCCTTCTCCGCCTGGGTGGGCGTCTTCGGCGCGGACATGTTCACGCGCAAGCACTACGACGCCGCGGCCATGCTCGACACCACCCGCACCAGCGCCTACTGGTACAAGGGCGGCTTCTCCCCCGCCGCCGTCGTCTCCTGGGCGGCCGGTCTCGGCGCGGGGCTGCTGTTCACCTCGTCGGACTGGTTCTCCGGCCCGCTGGCCGGCAACAACTTCATCGGCGAGTACGGACTGGGCTGGATCGTCACGATCGTCGTCTCGGGCCTGCTCTACCTGGCGCTGCCGAAGCCGGCGGACACCACCACGGCCCCGGACACCGCCGACGAGGCACCCCGGGAGCCCGAGACCATGGCTATCTGACGTCCCGTCAGCTAACGTCCCCCTTCACCCGAGCCCCGAGCCCCGAGCCCGCTGAAGGGGGACTTTTCCATGCCTGTCTCCGTCGTACGGTTCAATCTGGTCGACCCCGACGGCACGCCGGAGTCGCTCAGCGCCCGCTACCAGGCGGCCGTGGAGATGGCGGTGTACGCCGACGAACGGGGCATCGACACCGTTCAGACCGAGGAGCACCACGGCGTCGCCAACAACTGGCTGTCCTCGCCGTTCACCTTCGCCGGAGCGGTCCTCGGCGCCACCCGCCGGATCGCGGTCACGGTCTCCGCGATCATCGGCCCGCTGCACGACCCGCTGCGCCTCGCCGAGGACATCGCCGTCCTGGACCTGCTCAGCGGCGGCCGCCTGGTGACGGTCGCCGGGATCGGCTACCGGCCCGAGGAGTACGCGCAGTTCGACGTGGAGTGGAAGCGGCGCGGCAAGCTCCAGGACGAGCTCCTGGAGACGCTGCTGAAGGCCTGGTCCGGCGAGGAGTTCACCTTCCGCGGGCGCCGGGTCCGGGTCACTCCCCGGCCGTTCACCCAGCCCCATCCCCTGCTCCTGGTCGGCGGCTCCTCGCAGGCGGCCGCGCGCCGGGCGGCCCGGCTCGGGCTGCCGCTCTTCCCCAGCGCGCATCTGCCGGAGCTGGAGACCTACTACAAGGAGAAGCTGGTCGAGTACGGGACCGAGGGCTGGACCATGATGCCCACCGAGACCACTCCGCTGCTGCACCTCTCCGAGGACCCGGACCGCAGCTGGGCCGAGTACGGCGCGCACTTCCTGCACGAGGCGCGCACGTACGCGTCCTGGCAGTCGGGCGACATCAAGTCGGCGGTGAAGTCGGCCGCCTCGACGGTCGAGGAACTGCGCGCGGAGGGCGTCTACCGGATCCTCACGCCGCAGGAGTGCGTGGCACAGGGTCTCGACAACTACGTACTGCACCCGCTGTCGGGGGGCATGCCCCTGGAGGAGGGCTGGCGCAGCCTGCGACTGTTCGCGGAGGAGGTCATTCCGGCGATCTCCGCCGGCTGAGCGGAGATCCGGTCGGCCCCGGCACGACGGCGCCGCCTCCGGGAGACCGGAGGCGGCGGAGTCATCGGGGAGACGGCGGCGGGGGATGAAGAGCCGTCTCCCCGGGTCATACGGGGAGCGGGCGGGTCAGCCCATCTCCTCCAGGGCCTTGCCCTTGGTCTCCTTCACGAACTTGAGCACGAAGGGGATGGAGAGCGCGGCGAAGACCGTGTAGATGATGTACGTCGCGGAGAGGTTCCAGTCGGCCAGCGACGGGAAGCTCGCGGTGATCGCCCAGTTGGCGATCCACTGGGCCGAGGCGGCCACACCGAGGGCCGCGGCGCGGATCTTGTTCGGGAACATCTCGCCGAGGAAGACCCAGACGACCACACCCCACGACAGGGCGAAGAAGAGGACGAACACGTGGGCCGCGACCAGGGCCACCCAGCCCTGGGTGGCGGGCAGCTTGCCGTCCACCAGGTCGTAGGAGAACGCCCACGCCTCCAGGGCGAGGCCGATGACCATACCGACGGAACCGATCAGGGCCAGCGGCTTGCGGCCGATCCGGTCCACGAAGATCATCGCGATCACGGTGCCGACGATGTTGATGATCGACGTCGTGAACGAGTAGAAGAACGAGTCCGACGGGTCGACGCCGACCGACTGCCACAGCGTCGAGGAGTAGTAGAACGCGACGTTGATGCCGACGAACTGCTGGAAGACCGAGAGGCCGATACCGATCCAGACGATCGGCTTGAAGAAGAAGCCGCCGCCGAGCAGGTCCTTGAACGTCGACTTGTGCTCGCTGCGCATGGCGTTCTCGATCTCGCTCACGCGCGCGTTCAGGTCGATCTTGTTGCCCTCGACCTCTTCGAGAACCTTCTTGGCCCGCTCGGTCTTGCCGACGGAGATCAGGAAGCGCGGCGACTCGGGGATCGCGAAGGAGAGCAGTCCGTAGAGGATCGCCGGGATGACCATGACGCCGAGCATGACCTGCCAGGCCTCGAGGCCCATCAGCTTGCCGCGCTGGTCGCCGTCCGCGGCGTTCAGCAGGCCCCAGTTGACGAGCTGGGAGATGGCGATGCCGACGACGATCGCCGCCTGCTGGAAGGAGCCCAGCCGGCCGCGGTAGGCGGGCGGGGCGACCTCGGCGATGTAGGCCGGGCCGATGACCGAGGCCATGCCGATGGCGAAGCCGCCGATGATCCGCCAGAACGCCAGGTCCCACAGAGCGAAGGGCAGCGCCGAACCGACGGCGCTGATGGTGAACAGGACCGCCGCGATCTGCATGCAGCGGATGCGCCCGATGCGGTCGGCGATCCGGCCGGCGGTGGCGGCGCCGATGGCACAGCCGATCAGGGCGATGGCGATCACCTGCGCGAGCGCGGCAGAGCCGATGTCGTACCGGTCGCGGATGGCCTCGACGGCGCCGTTGATCACGGAACTGTCGTAGCCGAAGAGGAAGCCGCCCATCGCGGCCGCGGCCGCGATGAAGATGACATGGCCCAGATGCTCGGGATGAGCGTCCCGGGCTCCGGACTTGGGTGCCGCTGTGTCGGTCACGTGTACTCCTCGGGCCACCGGCTTCGCTGCCGGGGGTGGGGGCGAGCCCTTCCAGTGGCGCACAACATGACGCGGCCGACCACCTGAAGGCAAAAGCAACGTTGCAGAGACTATGTGTTCAAGTTTCGAAGTCAATACCTGGGGTGCTGTGAATTTTCGGGCACAACAACAGCATGTTGCGTTCAAGTCTTGAAGACTTGTAGGGATCGTTGAAATAGCGCGCGGCGCGGGCCTACCGCAGCCGCTGGCTGATCACCTTCGACACCCCGTCGCCCTGCATGGAGACGCCGTACAGCGCGTCGGCGACCTCCATCGTGCGCTTCTGGTGCGTGATCACGATGAGCTGCGAGGCCTCCTGCAGCTCCTGCATGATGCGGATCAGGCGCTGCAGATTGGTGTCGTCGAGAGCGGCCTCGACCTCGTCCATCACGTAGAACGGGCTGGGCCGTGCCTTGAAGATGGAGACCAGCATCGCCACGGCGGTCAGCGAGCGCTCGCCGCCGGAGAGCAGGCTCAGCCGCTTGACCTTCTTGCCCGGCGGGCGGGCCTCGACGTCCACGCCCGTGGTGAGCATGTTGTCGGGATCGGTCAGGATCAGCCGTCCCTCGCCGCCCGGGAACAGCCGGCTGAAGACGCCCTCGAACTCCCGGGCCGTGTCCCGGTACGCCTCGGTGAAGACCTGCTCGACGCGCTCGTCCACCTCCTTCACCACTTGAAGGAGATCGGTACGGGTCTTCTTCAGGTCCTCCAGCTGCTCACTGAGGAACTTGTGGCGCTCTTCGAGAGCCGCGAACTCCTCCAGGGCAAGAGGATTGACCTTGCCCAGCTGCTGGTAGGCGCGCTCGGCGGACTTGAGCCGCTTCTCCTGCTCCGAACGGACGAACGGGCGCGGCTTGTTGCGCGGGTGCTCCGGGTCCTCCGGCAGTTCCTCGCCCTCGGCGGGGAGCGAGGGCGGCACGAGCCGGCCGGGACCGTAGTCCGCGACGAGTCCGGCCGGTTCGACACCGAGTTCCTCCAGCGCCTTGGTCTCCAGCTGCTCGATCCGCAGCCGCTTCTCCGCCCCCAGTACCTCGCCGCGGTGAACTGAATCAGTGAGTTTGTCGAGTTCCGCCTTGAGATCCCGGCCGCGGCCCCGCTCGGCGACCAGTTCCTGCTCCCGCACGGCCTTGGCCCGCTCGGCGAGCGCGCGCTCCTCATCGGCGCGCGCGAGCGAGACCTCGACGTGCGCGAGCAGCTGCCGGGCGCCGGACGCGACGGCCTCGGCGACCGCGGCCTCGTACTGGAGCCGGGCCCGCTGCCGCTCCGCACGCGCGCGTGCCTCGCGTTCGGCGCGGGCGGCCCGGTCGAGCGAGTCGGCGCGTCCCGCGAGCCCCTTGACCCGCTCCTCGTGCGTACGCACCTGGAGGCGGGCCTCCATCTCCGTCTGCCGGGCGTTGGCACCGTCGGCGGAGAGCCGGTCGCGCACGGACGTGTCCGGCTCCTCGTCCCCGTCGCCGTAGGCGGACTGCTCCTCGGCCACCGCGAGCCGCTCGGCCAGCTCCTCCGCGTCCGTGGCGGCCTTCTCCAGCGCCTCCTGAGCCTTGGCCGCGGCGGCGGTGCTGCGCTCGGCCTCACCGGCGGCGCCGCGGGCCTGCCCTGCGAGCCGCCCGAGCTGCTGCGCCCGGCCGGAGCGCTCCCGCTCCACGGCCCGCTGCCGCTGCCCCAGCTCCTCGACGAGCGCGGCACACTCCTTGCGCCGCTCCCCCGCCGCGTGCTGGACCTCGGCCAGCTCCTCGCACTGCGCGGCCAACCGCTCCAGCTCGGCGGCGGCCTCGTCCACGGAGGCCTGCACCTCGAGGAGGCTGGGCGCCCCGGCGGATCCGCCGTGCGCGAAGTGCGCCCCGAGCAGATCACCCTCTGCGGTCACCGCGGTCAGCTCCGGCCGGGCGTAGACCAGATCCTCCGCGTCCTCCAGCGTCCCCACGACAACGATGCCGCGCAGCAGCCGGCGCACCGCGGGCAGCAACTCCGACGGGCCGCGGACGAGTTCGGCGGCGGACGGCGGGGTGCCCGGCTCGCTCTCCTGGCCGGCGTCCCCGTCGTCCTCCCGCTCACCGGAGGCGTCCCCCGCGAGCAGCAGGGCGGCCCGTCCCGCGTCCTGCTTGCGCAGGAGGCGAATCGCTTCGGCAGCGGCGGTCGGGGAGGCCACGGCGATGGCGTCGGCCGCCGCCCCGAACGCCGCCGCCACGGGCACCTCGAACCCCGGCGCCACGGACAGCAGTTCGGCGGCGGGCCCGAGCAGCCCGCTCAGCCGCTCCCGCGCCCCGAGCAGCGCCCCCGTACCGTCCTTCCGGCGCAGTCCGAGCGCAAGCGCCTCGTGGCGGGCGGCGACGGCGGCCCGCTTGCGCTCGGCGGAGGTGGCGGCCTCTCGGGCGGCGGACAGCGCCGACTCGGCCTCCGAGAGCCCGGTCTTGGCCTCCTCCAGCCGTGCGCCGAGCTCCTCGTCACCGGCGTCGAGCCCGTCGACCTCGGCCTTGAGCTGCTCGTACTCCTCCTGCGCCGCGACGGCCCGCTGCTCGGCCCCGTCCCGCGCGGCGGCCAGCCGGTCGATCTCGGCCTGGGCGGAGGCGGCCCGCGAGCGCGCCGCGTTGACCTGCCCCTGCAAGCGGGCCAGGCCCTCCCGGCGGTCGGCGATGGCCCGGGCGACGTCCTTGAGCCGGCGCTCCTCGACCGCCAGTTCGCGCTCCAGGTCGGCCCGGTGGGACACCGTCTCGTCGAGGGCGGTCTGCGCCGCCTCCAGGGCGGCCTCCAGCTCGGCCTCCTGCTCGCGCACCCGGGCGGCCTCGCGCTCCAGGTCCTCGGGGTCGCGGCCGCGCCGCTCCTCGGCGGGCGCGGACCGTGCGCTCTTCACCCGCGCGTCGGCCAGCGACACGGTTCCGCGCACCCGCTCGGCCAGCTGCGACAGCTCGACCCAGGTCTGCTGCGCCCGCTGGAGCCGCGGGGTCAGCTGGCGCACCTCGTCCTCCAGGTGCCCCTCGCGCAGGAGGGCCTTCTTCAGCTCGTCCTCGGCGGCCTCCTTGCGCCGCTTCAGCTCGGCCTCGTCGGCGACCTCGGCGCTGAGCGCCTCCCGCAGCCGTACGAGATCGTCGGCGAGCAGCCGCAGCCGGGCGTCGCGCAGGTCGGCCTGGATGACGGCGGCCCGCCGGGCGACGGCCGCCTGCCGGCCGAGCGGTTTGAGCTGGCGCCGCAGTTCGTCGGTGAGGTCCTGGACGCGGGAGAGGTTGGCCTGCATCGCGTCCAGCTTCCGCAGCGCCTTCTCCTTGCGCTTGCGGTGCTTGAGGACGCCCGCGGCCTCCTCGATGAAGGCGCGGCGGCCCATGGGGTCGGCGTGCAGCACGGAGTCGAGCTGCCCCTGTCCGACGATGACGTGCATCTCGCGGCCGATGCCGGAGTCGGACAGCAGGTCCTGGATGTCGAGGAGGCGGCACGTGTCGCCGTTGATCTGGTACTCGCTGCCGCCGTTGCGGAACATGATCCGCGTGATGGTGACCTCGGCGTACTCGATGGGCAGCGCGCCGTCGGAGTTGTCGATGGTCAGCGACACCTCGGCGCGGCCGAGCGGCGGCCGCCCGGTGGTGCCGGCGAAGATGACGTCCTCCATCTTGCCGCCGCGCAGCGACTTGGCACCCTGCTCGCCCATGACCCAGCTCAGGGCGTCCACGACATTGGACTTGCCCGAGCCGTTGGGCCCCACGACACAGGTGATGCCCGGCTCGAACCGCAGCGTGGTGGCCGAGGCGAACGATTTGAACCCGCGCAGGGTCAGAGCCTTGAGGTGCACGCCGTCGGACTCTACCGGGCGCCCCTGTCTCACTCCATGAACCCACGGTTTCACCGATCAATGTGCAGGGCACATCAGACGTTAAGAAAGCGCTTCGGTGCGCGGGGGTTCACAGACCGGAGCCGGCCGGGAGGAAAGAAAGAAGGGACGCCGAAGCGTCCCTTGCATATCTGTTGCGTTGCTCTGTCAAGCGGTGGTTACGAGCAGCCCAACCGCGTGCGCCGTTGAATGCGGTCAGGTGAGCGCGGGCTCCGCCTGGGGTACGTCGACCTCGATGAGAGCGTCGTGAGAAGCGGCAGCCGCGAGCGCGTCGTTCTCCGCCTGGATCCGGCCAAGCTCGGATTCCAGGTCCTGGACACGCTGCTGGAGCCGTCGCATCTCGGCGAGAAGTCGCGGGTCGCTGCCGCCGACGTAACCGAGAAGCGCCTTTGCCATGATGAGTGGTCCTCCACACTGAGTGACCGACCGTAGCGAGGTGGGTCGTGAGGGTCGAGAGGGAAAACGCACCCGCGGTGCTTGGCACTTCTTGTCTTGCTGGCTGTTCTCACATGCCAAACAGCTAAGGTGCGCGGGGATTCCAGAGTCTCACCAAAAAGTTTGACGGTCAACACGATCACGCCCCGTATTGGCGGGCATCCCGGGGGCTCTGCGCCGTGGATCGTGCGGCGCGGCCGGACCGTCGGGGCCCTGGGGGCGTGGAGATCATCCGTACCTCCGGAGCCTGCCACGACTCCCCCGCATTGGCAACCACCAGGGCGTTTCTGCCCGGAGCAGTTGCCCACGGCACGTCCACGCCCCTCGTCCTCGGGCTGCCTGCGACGACGGTTCAGCGAATGGCAAATCCGTCGTAGCCGCCACGGGGTGTGTCCCAGATCTCGGTGACGCCGTCGACGCGGCCGGGTGTGTCGTCGCCGTGGAGCCAGTCGAGCAGTTGCTGACACGCGGTGCGCGATCCCTCCGCGACCACTTGCACGCGACCGTCGTCCAAATTGAGAGCAAAACCACTCAGGCCGCCGATCTCCAGGGCCCGCGCCCGCGTGAACCAGCGAAAACCCACACGTTGGACGCGTCCTCGCACCCACGCGACCAGGCGCACATCTTCATTCATGGCTGCACGCTAACCGGCCAATTGCTCTCTGAGCACTTCCTCCCCTTGCGTTCTGGGGTACCGTCGCGGACCGATGAGTCTCACCCGTATGGGTGAGTCGTATCGACCACCGCGAGGATCGAGGAAGGCCACAATCATGGGACGCCACCGACGCTCCGACGCCGGCCGCGCCGCCACTGGCCGCGCCGCGGGCACTCCGGAGGAGCAGCACTCCGAGGGCTGGTACACCGAAGGATACGGCGAAGCGTACGGCGTTGATCACGCTGGGGCGTACGAGGAGCGGACCTCCTCCTACTCCTCACATTCCGCGCACTCCTCGTACGCCTCGGCGCCCTCCTACGCGCCGGCGCCCTCCTCGTACGCCCCCACGTCGCCCTACGCGCCGCAGGACGAGACCGTCACGGCCGTGTACGGAACCGTGTCCGCGGCCGGCGGGTCCGACGACCCGCCGCGCGGGCACGCCCACCGCCGCCGCAAGAAGCGCGACGGCGTCCCGCTGCGCACCGGGCTCCTCGGCGCCTCGGCGTGCGTGGCCATGGGCGCGGTGGCGGTGGCCTCGGGGCTGATCCCGGGCGGTGACGCCCTCAAGCTCGGCGGCGACCACGGCGGCAACAAGGTGCAGGCCGCGGGCTCCCCCAGCGTCGAGGCGCAGGGCGGCACCGACGGCACGGTCGAGGACCGCGCCTCGGAGTCCGCCGCGAGCCGCGACGACCAGCGCTCGGCCTCCCCGTCCGCCTCGCCCTCGAAGTCCACCGAGTCGGCCGAGCCGTCGGCGAAGCCGTCGAAGGCGCCGGCCAAGACCAAGAGCGCCGGCACCGCCACGAAGCCGAAGACCGAGAGCCCGTCGACGCCCGCCCCGGCGAAGACCTCGGCTCCCGCCGCGGACAAGGCCACGACCACCTCCGACGAGGCGGCGGCCGCGGCGCAGGTGCTCACGCTCGTGAACCAGGAGCGCGCCAAGGTCGGCTGCTCCCCGGTGACCGCGGACGGTGACCTCGCCTCGCTGGCGAGCGCGTTCAGCGAGGACATGGCCGCGCGGAACTTCTTCGACCACACGGACCCGGACGGCGCGACGCCGTGGGACCGCGCCAAGAAGGCCGGCATCACCAATCTGGGCGGCGAGAACATCGCCCGCGGACAGGCCAACGCCCAGTCCGTGATGGACGCCTGGATGAACAGCGAGGGCCACAAGGCGAACATCCTCAACTGCGACTTCAAGACCCTCGGCGTCGGGGTGCACTTCGGCTCCGGCGGCCCGTGGTGGACGCAGGACTTCGGGTACTAGCACCCGCTCCGGGTACAGGCCCGCGGGCACCGACCCACCTCACTTACTCCTGGTTAGCGCACCCCTTGGGAAAGCGCTAACCGGGAGTATGCTGCGTTCATGACCTCGACCGACAGCGCCCCCGCCGGCGTCACGGACAGCGCCTACGACGTGTTCGCCAGGGCCTGCCCGTCGCGCGGCACGCTGGAGCACGTGACGGGGCGCTGGGGCGCCCTCACGCTCGGGGCGCTGCACGAGGGCTCGTTCCGCTTCAACGAGCTGCGCCGACGGGTCGACGGGGTGAGCGAGAAGATGCTGTCCCAGACCCTGCAGGCGCTGGAGCGCGACGGCCTGGTGCACCGCGAGGCCCAGCCGACGAACCCGCCGCGGGTCGACTACGAACTGACGCCGCTGGGCCGCGAGGTGGCCGGCCGGCTGCTGGCCCTCATCGAGTTCGTCGAGGGCCGCATGGACGACGTACTGGTGTCGCGCGAGCGCTACGACGCGTCGCGCGGCGGCCGCTGACAGCGCGGGCAGTAGTAGCTGGACCGGTTCATCCAGGGGCGGCGCCGCATCGGCGTGGCACACCTGCGGCAGGGCAGTCCCTCCCTGCCGTACGCGTCGAGGGACCGGTCGAAGTATCCCGACTCCCCGTTCACATTGACGTAGAGCGAGTCGAAGCTGGTGCCGCCGACGGAGAGCGCCGCGTTCATCACGTCCCTGATGTGGCCGAGGAGTTCGGCCGTGCGCGGGCGCGTGAACGTGGCGGTGGGGCGCTCGTAGTGCAGCTTCGCGCGCCAGAGCGCCTCGTCCGCGTAGATGTTGCCGACCCCGCTGATGAGCGACTGGTCGAGCAGCGCCCGCTTGATGGTGGTGCGCTTGCGGCGCAGGGCGTCGTGGAACGCCGCGTCGTCGAAGAGCGGGTCGAGCGGATCGCGGGCGATGTGCGCGATGACGTCGGGCAGCCCGTCGGGGGTGGTGTCGTGCAGCGACAGTCCGCCGAAGGTGCGCTGGTCGACGAAGCGCAGTTCGGTGCCGAGGTCGTCGGCGAACCGGACCCGGATCCGCAGATGCTTCTCGTCCGGGGCGTCGTGCGGCTGCACCAGCAGCTGCCCGCTCATGCCGAGGTGCGCGAGCACGGAGGTGTGGGTCGTCTCCAGTGGCAGCCAGAGGTACTTGCCGCGACGGCTCGGCTCCCCGATCACCTGCCCCTTGAGGCGGTGCACGAAGTCCTCGCCACCCGCGATGTGCCGGCGCACAGCGCGCGGGTGCCGCACCTCGGCATCGGCGACGGTCCGCCGGGCCACCCACCGGGCGAGCCCCCGCCGCACCACTTCGACCTCGGGCAGTTCCGGCACAAATCCTCCATGGCGTACTGCGCCCCGAAGGGGCGCGGGACTGTATCGATGTGCGGCTCCGCCGCGTGGGCGCGACCAGCCCCACCGGCCCGCAGACGACAACGATAGGAAAACGCCCGCCCCCACCGGCGGAAACCGGCGAGAACGGGCGCTCCAGGAAACGAAGAGCTACACCCCGGGGGCGCTGTCGGCGCCCTCGGACGACGCGGCGGCCTTGGCCCGCTCGTCCGCGGCGGCCCGGATGGCCCGCCAGGCGGACTCCGCGGCCTGCTGCTCCGCTTCCTTCTTGCTGCGGCCGGTGCCGGTGCCGTACGAGACGCCTCCGACGCGGGCGGCAGCAGTGAAGGTCTTCTCGTGATCGGGACCGGTCTCGGAGACCAGGTACTCGGGAACACCGAGCCCCTCGGTCGCCGTGAGCTCCTGGAGACTGGTCTTCCAGTCCAGGCCGGCACCCAGATTCGAGGACTTCTCGATCAGCGGGTCGAAGAGCCGGTGCACCAGCTCACCCGCCGCGTCCAGACCCTGGTCCAGATAGACGGCGCCGATCACCGCTTCAAGGGTGTCGGCGAGGATGGACGCCTTGTCCCGGCCGCCCGTGCCCTCTTCACCCCGGCCGAGCCGGATGAAGGAGCCCAGGTCGAGCCCGCGACTGACCTCCGCAAGCGCACGCGAATTGACCACCGCGGCCCGCAGCTTGGCCAGCTGGCCCTCGGGCAGGTCGGGGTGGGTTCGGTAGAGGGTGTCCGTGACGACCAGACCGAGCACCGAGTCCCCGAGGAACTCCAGCCGCTCATTGGTCGGCAGGCCACCGTTCTCGTACGCGTACGAGCGATGCGTCAACGCACGCACCAGAAGGGCGGACTCGAGTTTGTACCCGAGCCGCCCTTCCAGAAGCGTGTGGGACGAGGCTGTGGTGTCCGCCTTTTTCTTGGCGTCATCCGCCGATTTATGGCTAGCCACTGTGCCTCTCACCAGCCGCTCAGACCTCGAGGACCTGGCGCTTGTTGTAGGTGCCACAAGCGGGGCACGCGATGTGCTGCAGCTTGGGCTCCTGGCAACGCTCACACGAAACCAGGGTGGGGACCGCAGCCTTCCACTGCGACCGGCGGTGGCGCGTGTTGCTGCGCGACATCTTCCGCTTCGGAACAGCCACGGCTACTTCTCCTGCTTCTCGTCGACGCCCGCTTGTGCTTCGGCGCCGCTCATCTCGTCCTTCTCGCCGTCCTGGATGGTGCCAGCGAGTCCCTGCAATGCCGCCCAACGGATGTCGACGGCGTCGTGGTGGTGGCCCGGCTGGTCCGAAAGCCGCACTCCGCACTCGGAGCACAGACCTTCGCAGTCTTCCTGGCACACCGGCTGCATCGGCAGTGCGAGCACCACCGCATCACGCAGCACCGGCTCGAGGTCGAACAGGCCGTCCTCGATGAAGAGCCTGTCCTCGTCGTCCTCGGCGTCGTCGCCCGGTTCCGCCTTCACGCGGCCCCGGTCGTCGGCGTCAGGGTACGAGAACATCTCCTGGAAGTCCGCGTCGACCTCAAGGTCGAGCGGCTCCAGACACCTTACGCACTCCCCCTTGGCCGATGCACGGGCGGTGCCTGTGACAAGCACACCTTCCATGACCGACTCCAGACGGAGATCGAGCTCCACCGGGGCGCCTGCCGGCACCTCGATGACTCCCTGGATGCCGAAGTCCTTGGGAGCCTCGATCGTGCGGGACAGCCGCTGCATGGCACCAGGACGCCGACCCAGCTCGTGTGTGTCGAACACGAGAGGATTGCGGTGGTCGAGGTGGGTATTCAGGGCTGGTCCTGCTTTCGATCTACGAGGCTCATGAGGAGGCTCCGGGGAGCGGCTGGCCCGGTGTTCCGGAGAATCATTCCGGGCAGCTCGGAACGCACGGGTACGCGCGACCGAACAGCCAGGATACTGGACCATTCGCTCACGGCCCAATCCGGTCCCGGCCACCTTGGCGCGACCGGGTCACACCCGGGTTCAGCGGCCCTGGTCGTACTGCCGCTCGTACTCCCGCACCTGATCCATGCTGATCATGCTGGTGTCGAAGAGGCTGGTCTCGTCGAGTGCGGCGGCCTGCGGCTGCTGGGCTTCCTGCTGGTAGCCGTACTGGTACTGGTCCTGCTGGGCCTGAGCCGCGTACGGGTCCTGCTGCTGGTACCCGTACTGGTCCTGCTGCTGGTACATGGCGTAGGGGTCCTGCTGGGCCTGAGCCGCGTACGGGTCCTGCTGCTGGTACCCGTACTGGTCCTGCTGCACGTCCTGCGCGTACACGGGCTGCTGTGCGGGGATCTGCGGGGCCTGCTGGGGCTCCTGCGCGGCCGGCTGGAGGTCCTGGCCGCCGATCTCCGCGAGGCCCGCGAGGTAGTCGGCGTCGCTGGTGTGCGCCTGCGCACCGCCCTCGCCGTCCATGTGCAGTGCGCCCAGGTCGTCGCTGGCGAGCCGGCCGTGCAGCTTCTGGCGGCCCTTGCCGACGGCCTCCAGGGTCTTGGCGAGCACCGCCTCGAAGGCGCCGAGCTTGACGTCCACGTAGGCGTCGGCGTCGCGGCGCAGCGTCTCGGGGTCGTGGCTGCGCTCGGGAGCGTCCTCGTCCTCGTACCCCTGCTCGTCGATCCCCGGGCCGGTACCGAGCAGCTTCTCGCGGCCTCGGCCGACCGAGCCGAGGGTCTTGGTGAGGACGACCTCGAAGTTGGCCAGCTTGGAGTCGACGTAGTCGTCGGCCTCCGCGCGCACCTCCTCGGCCTCCTGCCGGGCCTCGGTGAGGATCCGGTCCGCCTCGTTCTGCGAGCGGCGGGCGATCTCGGTGTCCGAGATCAGGGTGCCGCGCTCGGCGTGCGCGGTGTCGATGATCCGCTCGGCCTCGGCGCGGGCCTGCTCGACCATCTGCTCGCGGCCGCCGATCAGCTCCTGGGCCTGGGCCAGCGAGCCGGGCAGTGCCTGGCGCACTTCTTCGAGCATCGAGAGAAGGTCGGCGCGGTTGACCACGCACGAGGCCGACATGGGCATGGAGCGGGCGTTGCCGACCGCGGCGACGATCTCGTCGAGCTTCTTCTGCACGTCCACCGTGTGCTCGCCACTCTCTCGTCTGCTCACAGGAATGTGAGGGGTGTTGGAGACGGACGGGACGACTGTAAGCCCAACTGGTGCGTGCGTGTCACTTCTTGGGGAGGCGCTCAGTCAGGGACGCGTGCACGACCGGCGGGACCAGGTGCGACACGTCGCCGCCCCAGGCCGCGACCTCCTTGACGAGCGAGGAGGACAGGAAGCTGTAGGTGGGGTTGGTGGGGACGAAGAGCGTCTCCACCCCGGACAGACCGATGTTCATCTGCGCCATCTGCAGCTCGTAGTCGAAGTCGCTGACGGCGCGCAGGCCCTTCACGATGGCCGGAATGTCGCGCTGCTTGCAGAAGTCGACGAGGAGGCCGTGGAAGGCCTCCACCTCCACGTTGCCGAACTCGCCGGTGACCTCGCGGATCAGCTCGATGCGCTCGTCGACGGTGAAAAGGCCCTGCTTCGACTTGTTGATCATCACCGCGACATGCACCACGTCGTACAGCTTCGAGGCGCGGGCGATGATGTCGAGGTGGCCGTTGGTGATGGGGTCGAACGACCCGGGACAGACTGCGCGGCGCACGGGAAGTCCCTCGCTCTCCGGTCCGGTCATCGTGCGTCGTCGCACGTGAGGGTGGTGTTCAAGGCGGCGCGACCGTACCAAAACGTGCCCTCGCCGTATCGACGGGACCTCAGCCCCTCGAACCCGTCCGGCCACCGGAATTCGCCGCCTCTTGTACTGCGTTCAACGGTGACGAGCGCTTCGTCCGCGAGCCAGCCCTGGGCCCGGAGTGTGAGCAGGATCTCCCGAAGATCGTCGTCGGAGACGGCGTACGGAGGGTCGAGAAAGACCAGGTCGTAGGGTGCGGCCGGCGGCGGGCCCGCGACGACTTGTTCCGCTTTTCCGGTACGTGCTTCCGCTCCCGGGAGGCCGATCGCCCTGATGTTCTCCCGGATGGTGCGGGCGGCCCGGGCATCGGCCTCGACGAGCAGCGCGTGCGCGGCGCCGCGGGAGAGCGCTTCCAGGCCGACGGCTCCGGACCCGGCGTAGAGGTCGGCGATGCGGGCGCCGTCGAGGGTGCCGAGCAGGGCCTGCCAGGTCGAGAAGAGGCCCTCGCGTGCCCGGTCGGAGGTGGGGCGGGTGCCGTTCCCCGGCGGCACGGCCAAGCGGCGTCCGCCTGCGCGCCCGGCGATCACGCGGGTCATCTCGGTTCCCGGTCCTTGTCCGTTGTCGTTCGGCCTGCTGGTCAGTGTGGGTCCAGTGTGTCAGGGCAGGGTCGGACCCCGCTTCCCGGGCGGCCTAGCCCTGCCCCTCCGGGAGACGACCGTCACCCCTTGTCCAGGTACTGCTCCCGCTCGGCGTCCAGCAACGCGTCCAGCGCCGTCCGCAGCCCCGGCAGGCGCTCCAGCTCCGGATCGGCGGCGACCACCTTCGTCGCCTCCTCCCGCGCCTCGGCGATGATCTCCTCGTCCTCGATGACGGTGAGCATCCGCAGCGAGGACCGGACGCCGGACTGGGCCTGCCCGAGCACATCGCCCTCGCGCCGCTGCTCCAGGTCGATCCGGGACAGCTCGAACCCGTCCAGCGTCGAGGCGACGGCGCCCAGCCGGGCGCGCGCGGGGCTCGCCTCGGGCATCTCGGTGACCAGCAGGCACAGTCCGGCCGCCGAGCCGCGCCCGACGCGGCCGCGCAGCTGGTGGAGCTGGGAGACACCGAAGCGATCGGCGTCCATGATCACCATCGCTGTGGCGTTCGGCACGTTCACCCCGACCTCGATGACGGTCGTGGCGACCAGGACGTCGGTCTCCCCCGCGGCGAACCGCCGCATCACGGCGTCCTTGTCGTCGGGGTGCATCCGGCCGTGCAGCACCTCGACCTTGAGGCCCTGGAGCGCGCCGTGCGCCAGCTCGTCGGCGATGTCGAGCACCGCGAGCGGCGGCCGCTTCTCCGCCTCGTCCTCGGCGGACTTCTTCTTGCCCTTCTTGGGCTTGTCGTCCTCGTCGTCGCCGATGCGCGGGCAGACGACGTACGCCTGATGCCCGTTCTCCACTTCCTCTCGCACGCGCTCCCACGCGCGAGCGAGGAAGTGCGGCTTGTCGGCGGCGGGGACGACATGGCTGGCGATCGGCGAGCGACCGGCGGGCAGCTGGTCGAGGACCGAGGTCTCCAGGTCGCCGAAGACCGTCATGGCGACCGTGCGCGGGATCGGTGTGGCGGTCATGACCAGCAGGTGCGGCGGCTGCTTGCCCTTGGAGCGCAGGGCGTCGCGCTGCTCGACGCCGAACCGGTGCTGCTCGTCCACCACGACCAGGCCCAGATCGAGGAACTGCACCTTGTCCTCGATCAGCGCGTGCGTGCCGATGACGATGCCGGCCTCGCCGGTGACGAGGTCGAGCAGCGGCTGCTTGCGGGCGGCGGTGCCCATGGAGCCGGTGAGCAGCACCACCTTGGTGGAGTGCTCGGCGCCGCCGAGCATGCCGCTCTCGGCCAGCTCGCCCATCATCTCGGTGATTGAGCGGTGGTGCTGCTGGGCGAGGACCTCGGTGGGCGCGAGCATGGCGGCCTGACCGCCCGCGTCGACGACGGCGAGCATCGCGCGCAGGGCGACCATCGTCTTGCCGGAGCCGACCTCGCCCTGGAGCAGCCGGTGCATCGGATGCTCGGTGGCCAGGTCGTCGAAGATCTCCTTGGAGACCTTCTGCTGGCCGTCGGTGAGCGTGAACGGCAGCTTGGCGTCGAAGGCCGTCAGCAGTCCGTCCGCCTTCGGCTCGCGGGCGACGGCGGTCAGCTGGGTGTCCGCGAACCGGCGTCTGGCGAGGGCGACCTGGAGCACGAACGCCTCGTCCCACTTGAGGCGGGCGCGGGCGTCGGCGATGTCCGCCTTCGTGTGCGGCCGGTGGATCTTGAGCAGCGCCTCGGGGAGCGGCACGAGACCACGGCCCTCGCGCAGTGACTCCGGGAGCGGGTCGATCGCCTCCGGTGCGCTGGGCAGCGCGAGGTCGACGGCCTTGGCGATCTTCCAGGACTCCAGCTTGGCGGTGGCCGGGTAGATCGGCAGGAGGGCGCCGGCCCAGGAGCCGACGGCCTCAGCCGCTTCGGCGGCGCCGTCTGTTCCGTCAGCGGGATCGGCGCGCAGCAACTGGTACGCGGGGTGCGCCAGTTGCATCTTCCGGTTGAACACCGAGACCTTGCCGGCGAACATCGCGCGCGTACCCGGCAGCAGCTCCTTGTGCGGCTTGTGGATGCCCTTGCCGAAGAAGACGAGCTGGATCTGGCCGCTGCCGTCGGTGATGGTGACTTCGAGGCGCTGTCCGCTGCCGCCGTTGAACCTCAGGACGCGGGCGGTCGCGACCTGGGCGACGACCGTGACGTGCTCGTCCAGCGGCAGCTCCGCGAGGCGCGTCAGCTCACCGCGCTCGGCGTATCTGCGCGGGTAGTGGTGGAGCAGGTCTCCGACGGTGTGCAGGTCCAGATGCTCGGCCATCACCTTCGCGGTGGCGGGGCCGAGCACCTTCTTCAGCGGTTCTTCGAGCACGGGCACGAGATCCATTGCACACCACGCCACTGACAATCCTCGGCAGGTCCCCGGAACCCGCGCCCCGGGATCCCCGAAAGCCGCTGGTCGGAAGGGGCTTCCCGGCCCTAGGATGACCGCCTCCCGCCCCTTTTCGCGGTCACCTCACGCAGGGCCGCCCGACCCGCGCCGTCGCCCGTCCCCCCACCGGCGCAGCGACGATGGATTCCCAGACTTCTCACGATGCCCAGCGCGCCCAGGCGCCGCACACGTTCCAGGTCGACCTGCGCGGTCTCGTCGATCTGCTCTCCCACCACCTGTACTCCAGTCCCAAGGTCTACCTGCGTGAGCTGCTGCAGAACGCGGTGGACGCCATCACCGCCCGCCGCGCCGAGCAGCCCGACGCCCCGGCCACCGTGCGGCTGTTCGCCGAGGGCGGCGCGCTGCGGGTCGAGGACTCCGGCATCGGTCTGACCGAGTCGGACGTGCACAGCCTGCTCGCGACGATCGGCCGCAGCTCCAAGCGCGGCGACGGCCTGGAGTCGGCCCGCGCCGACTTCCTGGGCCAGTTCGGCATCGGGCTGCTCGCGTGCTTCGTGGTCGCCGAGCGGATCCGGGTGGTCAGCCGCAGCGCCCGTACGCCGGACGCGCCGCCCGTCGAGTGGACGGCCCGCGACGACGGTTCGTACACGGTCCGTACGCTCCCGGACGCGGCCCGCGCCGAGCCGGGGACGACCGTGCATCTGGAGGCCCGCGCGGGGGCTGCCGACTGGCTGTCCGAGGAGCGGGTGCTGTCGCTCGCGCGGGACTTCGGTTCGCTGCTGCCGTACGACGTGCGGGTGGGCGGGACGCCGGTGACGGATCTGCCGGCGGTCTGGAACCGCGCGTATCCGACGCCGGCCGGCCGCCGGGTCGCGCTGGCCCGCCACTGCCACGACCTGTTCGGCTTCACGCCGCTGGACTCCATCGACCTGGACGTGCCGCTCGCGGGCATCCGGGGCGTCGCGCACGTCCTGCCGCAGGCGGTCAGCCCGGCCCAGCGCGCGGGCCACCGAGTGCACCTGAAGGGCATGCTGCTGACGGAGCGGGCCGAGCAGCTGCTGCCCGACTGGGCCTTCTTCGTGCGCTGCGTGATCGACACGGACAGCCTGCGGCCCACCGCCTCGCGCGAGTCCCTGTACGAGGACGAGACCCTGGCCGCCGTCCGGGAGGCCCTGGGCGAGCGCATCCGGGAGTGGCTGACAACGCTCGCCGCGGGCGATCCGGAGCGTCTCGCCGCCTTCCTGTCGGTGCACCACCTCGGGGTGAAGTCCCTTGCGCGGCACGACAAGGAGATGCTGCGCACGATGCTTCCGTGGCTGCCGTTCGAGACGACGGACGGGCGGCTCTCCCTGGAGGAGTTCGCGCAGCGCCATCCCGTCGTGCACTTCACGCGGACCGTGGAGGAGTTCCGGCAGGTCGCGCCGATCGCTTCGGCGCAGGGCATCGGGGTCGTCAACGGCGGCTACACGTACGACGCCGATCTGGTCGAGGCGCTGCCCTCGGTCCGCCCGGGCACGCCGGTGGCGGAGCTGGACGCGGACACCGTGACCGCGCACCTGGACTCGATCGATCCGGCCGAGGAGCTGGCCCTGTCGGCGTTCCTCGCGGCGGCCAGGACCCGGCTCGACCCGCTGGGCTGCGACGTCGTCCTGCGGGCCTTCCATCCGCTGACGGTGCCCGCGCTGCATCTGGACGACCGGTCGGCCCGCCACGAGCAGGCGCGCGCGGAGGCCGAGGCGCAGGCCGACGACCTGTGGGCGGGCATCCTGGGTTCGCTGCGCGGCAGCGCCCCACGCGCGCGTCTCGTCCTCAACCACCTCAACCCACTGATCCGCAGGGTGAGTTCCCTGGGGGACGCGGAGCTGATCGGAACGGCCGCCGAGGCCCTCTACGGGCAGGCCCTGCTGATGGCCCAGCGTCCACTGCGCCCCGCCGACTCGGCGCTCCTCAACCGCTCGTTCATCGGCCTCCTTGAGTGGGCCACGCACCCCGGCACCGGAAAGGAAGACACCCGATGAACGGGACCGAGGAGATCATCGACCTGGACTCCCTGCGGCGCGCGATGGCGGAGAACGCCGCGCAGCCCGAGGGCCCGGCCCGCGGCGCCCGCGCGGAGCAGCTGCTCGCCGGGGCGGAGAAGCTCTCCGAGCCCCTCGCGGTCGTCGAGGCGCTCGGCCACCAGCTGCAGATGTACAACTACAGCTCCGAGAAGGACAAGATGTTCGTCCCCTTCGCGCGCCTGCTGCGCATGTGGGACGAGCACCCCGAGGAGTTCGACGCCTACGAGGCGCACTCGCTGCACTGGGTCTTCAAGTGGATGTCGGGCGGCATGCTCAACCAGCCGCACATCCCGCTCGCCTCCATGGAGAAGTGGCTCGGCGAGATGGAGCACCGCTACCGGGTGGCCGGGCACTCCGAACGGGCCGTGCGGATGAGCGAGTTCTACGTCGCCGACCACATCGGCGACGAGGAGCGGGCCACGCGCGCGTACGAGGCGTGGCTGGCCGCCGACCGCGACGAGATGGCGGACTGCCACGCCTGTGAGCTGAACGGCCAGGGTGCCCGCCAGTCGGACCTGCGCGACGACGAGCGGGCCCTGGAGCTGTGGCGGCCCGTCCTGGAGGGCGAGCACAAGTGCGCCCACGAGCCGCACGCCACGCTCGCGGCCTCACTGCTGCCCCTGCTGCGTCTGGACCGCCCGGCGGAGGCCCGCGCGAACCATCTGCGCGGCTACCGCCTGGTCCGGCAGATGGAGTCCATGCGGGGCGCGTTCGCCTCGCACGTGGAGTTCTGCGCCCTGACCGGCAACGAGGCCCGCGCCATCGAACTGCTCTCCGAACGCCCCGCCTACTTCACCGACAGCGGCAATCCGGACGGCCTGATGGACTTCCTGTCCGTGACGACTCTGGTGATGGACCGGCTGGTCGCGCTCGGTCTGGGTGAGCAGAGCGTTCCGGGCCCCTCGGGGCGGACCTGGACCGCGGCCGGTCTCGCGGTGCACGCGCGCGTGGAGGCGCAGTCCCTCGCGTCCCGGTTCGACGAGCGCAACGGCACCGACCGGGTGGGCCGGCGGGTGCGGGAGCGGATGGATCAGCGGCCGCTGCTCGACAGGCTCCCGCTGGGCGTACGGGTCGTGCGGCCGGTGGCCCCGCGGCCGGTCACAGCGGTGGCCGCGCCCGTCGAGCAGCCCGCCGACGCCTCGGCGCTGGTCGCCGAGGCGCGCCGGCTCTCCGCCGAGCAGGGCGGCCCGGACGCCGGTCTCGCCTGGGAGCGGGCCGCGCGGGCCGCGGAGGCGGAGGGCCTGGAGCTCACCGTCCACGACCGGGCCGAGATAGCCGACTACGGCGCGATGGGCACCGCCGACGACGGCGTCGAACTGTTCGCCCGCGCGGCCGAGTTGTACGAGACCGCCGGCGATCCGGAGGAAGCCAGGGCGGCACGCGCGCGGGGCGCGTACGCGCTGTCCCACGCGGGCCGCACGGACGAGGCGCTGGCGGCGATCCGGGAGCCGTACGAGCAGGTGCTCGCGGCCCTCCCCGGTCTGGACGCCACGACGGCCCGTCCGGCGGCGGCCGTCCTGGCCTGCCGCGCGCGCATCCTGCTCCAGGCACACTCCGGAGACGCGGCGGACGCCGAGATCGGCGAGGCAGAGGCGTGCGTACGTCAGCTGCTCACGCTCGTCGAGCCGTTCGCGGACGTGCCGCGGCTCGCCTCGCAGGCGGCCGCGGCCCGCTCGATGCTCGGGGACATCGCACTGCACCGGGGCGACACGGAAGCGGCCACGGAGCTGTACGAGCGGGCGACCGCCGAGCATGTGGCGACGGGACGGCCCTGGCTGGCCGTCGACAGCGAGGTGCGTCTCGCGGGGCTGGCCCGCGACCGGGAGGACGCCCAGGGAGCCGAGCGCGCGCTGCGGGCCGCCCTGGAGCACGGTGCCGGATATCTGGAACCGATGGGGGCGGCCCAGCTCCACCTCCAGCTGGCCGACGTCCTCGCGGCGGGCGGGCAGTTCGCGTCCGCGGCCGACCACGCCCTGGAGGCCACGCACTGGGCCGACGAGGCCGGTGAGAGCGCGGGGCTCGGCGCCTGGGCCCGGTTCCAGCTGGGGGGCCATCTGCTGCGCGCGGAGCGCATGGCCGAGGCCGCGGAGGTCCTGGAGTCGGCGCTGCTCGACCTGTCCGCCGACGACCACGGCGACGGCACGATCGTGCAGGCCCACTGGTGGCTCGGCGACTGTGCCCGCGCGCTCGGCGAGCATGTGCAGGCCGCGCAGGCATGGCTGAGGGCGGCGGAGATCGCCCAGCACTGGCCCGAGCAGCGCGATCACGCGATGCTCGCCAACCTGGCGGCGGACGCCCTGGACCGGGCGGGCCGTCCGGAGGAGGCGGACCGGGCCTACGTGCGCGCGGGCGAGCTGTGGGCCTCCTTGGGGCAGGTGCCCGCCGTGGTGCGGTGCCTGCGCGCGCGTGCCTGGCTGGACTCCGCGTCCGCGGACGACGAGCGGGAGCTGATGGGCGCGGCGATCCACACCTGCGAGGAAGCGCTGCGGTCGTCCGACGGGGACGTCCGGCTCGCCGTGCTGTCCGACCTGGGCCATACGCACCGACAGTTCGCGGAACTGCTCGAGCGGCGCGACGAGACCGCGGACACCGCGGCGCATCTGGAGTCCGCCGCCGCGGCGTTCGGCGAGGCAGGGGACGAGGAGCGCCGTGCCGAGGCGGAAGGGGCCCTGGCCGCGCTGCGGGCGCGCTGAGCGGCCGCCGGGCGCCTACTCGACCCCGATGAGCAGCAGCGCCGACTGCCGTCCGCCCCGGTAGACCACGGTGTCGACGGCCAGATGAGCCTCGCGGACGTGCCGTTCCAGCGCGTCCGCGACCTCGTCCGGCACGTCGTCGCCCAGGACGAGCGTGACGAGTTCGCCGCCCGCCGCGAGCATCCGGTCGAGCACCGTGCGGGCGGTCGTCGGGACCTCGTGGCCGATGACGGCCACGTCCCCGTCGATGAGCCCCAGCACGTCCCCGGCCTGGCAGATGCCGGCCATGGTCCAGGACTGGCGCTCGGCGACGGCCAGTTCGGCGTAGCGGGTGGCGCCCGCGGCCGAGGTCATGGCGACGACGTCCTCGTCGAAGCGGCGGTCGGGCTCGTGCACGGCGAGCGCGGCGATGCCCTGGACCGCGGACCGGGTGGGGATCAGGGCGACCCGTACGCCTTCGGAGCGGGCCTGCTCGGCGGCCGCCGCGGCGGTGTGCCGCAGTTCGGCGTCGTTGGGCAGCAGCACCACCTCGCGCGCGTGTGCGCGCCGGATCGCCTCGACCAGTTCACCGCTGGCGGGCGGCTCACCGGGCCGGTCGGGCACGGTGGTCGCGCCGGCCTCCGCGTACAGCCCCGCGAGCCCGTCCCCCGGCACGACGGCGACCACGGCCCGCTGCGCGCGCTCGCGCGGCGGTGCGGCGGCGCGGTCGGCGTGGACGTCGCCGAGGCCGAAGTGTGTGATGCGGATGCGGTACGGCCGCCCGGCCTCGACGCCCGCCTCCACGGCCGCGCCCGCGTCGTCGACGTGCACATGCACGTTCCACAGCCCCTCCCCGCCGACGACGACCAGAGAGTCGCCGAGGGCGTCGAGCCGGGTCCGCAGCCGGGCCACGGCCCGGTCGTCGGCCTCCAGGAGGTAGACGACCTCGAAGGCGGGTCCGGCGACGGCGTGCTCATCGGGGCACTCCAGTTCGGCGTCGGCGGAAACGGCGTCCACGCGCGCGTGCGCTTCCACCTGCCGCTGCCGCCACACCGGCACGGCGTTGCCGGAGACGGCCTGGCTCAGCGCTCCCAGTACGGCGACGAGTCCTCTCCCGCCGGCGTCCACGACCCCGGCGCTGCCGAGGGCGGCGAGCTGTCCCGGTGTCGCGTCGAGCGCCGCGCAGGCGCCTTCGTAGGCGACCCGCGCCACGGCCCCGCAGTCGCCGTCCGTGCCGGCGGCCGCGTCCGCGGCCGCCGTCGCGACCGTGAGGACCGTGCCCTCCACGGGGTGGGCGACCGCCTCGCGCGCGGACTCCGCGGCCCGCCGGAGCGCCAGCCGCAGCGCCGCTCCGTCGGCCGGATCCCCGTGATCTCCCTCACGCAGGTGCCCGTCGGCGAGTACCTGGGACATGCCGCGCAGCAGCTGGGCGAGGATCGTCCCCGAATTGCCCCGGGCGCCGATGAGGGCGCCGTGCGCCATGGCGCGCATCACGTCGGGCAGCGCGGGAGCGGCGGGTTCGAGCCCGGTGAAGACCGCCTCGACCGCCTGATGGGCGGACTCCACGGTCAGATACAGGTTGGTGCCGGTGTCGCCGTCCGCGACGGGGTACACATTGATCGCGTCGATCTCCGCGCGCTCTCTGCCGAGCGCTTCCAGAGCGAGTGAGCACCAGGCGCGTACCGCGGCTACGTCGAGTACGTGTCGCACCTGCGGCACCTGCGGCACCTACGCCTCCTTCGAGCGGCGGGACTGGCACGCAGAGTAGACCCCGGCGCGGAGCCGCCCGGGAAGAGGGCCTGGTCCGAGGCCCGGGGACAGCGGCCCGGGCAACCATGGTAGTTTCGTTGTATCGAAGCAGCCGTTGTATGCTGCTCCGGTTGCCCGATAACCATCGGGCCATCCCCCTGGCACCGCCACTCAGATCCTTTCCGATCTCGATCCCGGCATGCCGGGATTAACCGTAAGTGCATCTGAAGTCTTTGGAGTGACCCGTGGCTGCCAACTGCGACGTCTGCGGCAAGGGGCCGGGCTTCGGCAACAACATTTCGCACTCGCACCGCCGTACGTCTCGCCGCTGGAACCCGAACATCCAGCGTGTGCGTGCAGTGGTCGGGCGGACGCCGAAGCGGCTCAACGTCTGCACCTCGTGCATCAAGGCCGGCAAGGTCTCGCGCTGACGTTACGCGTAGCGCGGCCACCTCGCTGGTTGCTTGAAGAAGCCGGTCCCCTCGGGGACCGGCTTCTTCGTTTTCCCCGTGCGCGCCGCCGGGGGATCCGTGATCGCGACCGCGACTGTCAGTGGCGGCTGCCAGACTCTGCGCATGCGGTTCGGCATCCTCGGCCCCCTCGACGTGCGGGCCTCTGACGGCAGCCCCCTGGACCCCGGCGGGCCGCGGCCGCGCGCCCTGCTGACCCTGCTCCTCCTGGACGCGGGCCGCACCGTCTCGGCGGATCGCCTGATCGACGGCCTGTACGGCGAGAACCCACCGGCCGGAGCGGCGAACGCTCTGCAGTCGCAGGTCTCACGGCTGCGCAAGCGCCTGGACCTGGAGATCGAGTCGGGTCCGGCCGGGTACCGGCTCACGGTGGCCCCGGACGCCGTGGACCTGCATCGCTTCGAGCGGCTTGCGCGCGAGGGCGGGCAGGCGCTGGCCGCAGGGGACGCCGCGCGCGCCGCGGCGCTGCTGCGCGAGGGCCTGGGCCTGTGGCGCGGTCCGGCCCCGTTCGATCTGCCGCGCCTGGACGAGTTGCGGCTCGGCGCGACGCAGGACCGGATCGAGGCGGACCTCGCCCTGGGCGGCGGCGCCGACCTGGTCGCCGAGGTCCGCGAACTGCTGGCTCTGCATCCCCTCAGCGAGCGCCTGTACGGGCTGCTGATGCGCACACTGCACGCGGCGGGCCGTTCCGCGGAGGCACTGCGGGTCTACGAGGAGGCGCGGCGCACGCTCACCGACGAGCTGGGGGCCGATCCGTCCGCGGAGCTCGCGGCACTTCACCTGGAGCTGTTGCGGGGGCAGGAGCCCGTTCGCGTGCGTGGGGTGCCCGCGCAGCTGACGCGGTTCGTGGGGCGGGCGGACGAGCTGTCCAGAATCGACGAGCTGCTTGCTGGGACACGTCTGGTGACGCTGACCGGTCCCGGCGGCGCGGGCAAGACCCGGCTGGCCTGCGAGGCGGCCCGCTCCCACGCGGACGTCTGTTACGTGGAGCTGGCGCCTCTGACCGAAGGGACCAGGATCCCGTACGCGATCCTCACCGCGCTCGGGGTACGCGAGGGGCTGCGCGGACCACACGGCACGGACGCCACGGACCGCCTCACGGCCGCCCTGGAGGACCGGGAGCTGCTGCTCGTGCTCGACAACTGCGAGCACGTGATCGCGGACGCCGCCAAGGTGGCGGGCCTCCTCCTGGGCGCCTGTCCGGGGTTGCGCGTCCTGGCGACGAGCCGGGAAGCGCTGGGACTCACCGGAGAGGCGCTGTGTCCGGTGCCGCCGCTCGCCTCGGGCCCGGCGGCCCAGCTGTTCCGGGACCGGGCCGCGGCGGTCCGCCCCGACTTCGAGGCACACGGGCACGCGCGCGTGGCGGCCATCGACGACATCTGCGCCGCCCTGGACGGGTTGCCGCTCGCGATCGAGCTGGCCGCGGCCCGGTTGCGCACGCTCACGGTGGCCGAACTCGCGGAGCGGCTGGACGACCGGTTCCGCGTTCTGTCCCGGGGCGATCGCACCAAGGCGCCGCGGCACCGCACCCTGCGGGCCGTCGTGGAGTGGAGCTGGGAGCTCCTCGACGAGGAGGAGCGGGACCTGGCGTGCCGGATGACCGTCTTCGCCGGCGGCGGCCTGTCCGGAGGCGCGACCTTGGACGCGGTGGAGGAGGTGTGCGGCGTTGCGTACCCGGAGGATCTCCTCGCCTCCCTCGCCGAGAAGTCGTTCCTGGAGGCGACCGACGGCCGCTATCGGATGCTGGAGACGATCCGCGCCTTCTGCGCCGAGCAGCTTCAGGACGGCACGCTCGGGGAGCTGCGGGACGCGCACGCCGGGTACTACCTGCGCCTCGCGGAGGAGGCCGAGCCGCGGCTGCGCGGGCACGATCAGCTGCCCTGGCTGGCCAGACTCTCCGCCGAGCAGGGCAATCTGGACGCGGCCCTGCTTCATCTCGTCGGGGCAGCTCCGCTCGACGGGCTGCGTCTCATGGCGGCCCTGTCGTGGTTCTGGCGGCTGCACGGCCTGGCGGGCGAGCGGGTGCCGCTCGCCCGCGCCCTGGTCGACGCGGTGGGGCCGACTCCCCCGCGCGGCCTGGAGGAGGAGTACGCGCTGTGCGGTCTGAACGCGGTGATGTCCGTGACCGGCGAGGAGGACGAGCAGCGGCTCGAGCGTGCCGATCAGGTCCTGGCCACCATCGACCGGCAGCTGAGACTGCCCTTCACCGTGGTCCTGTGGACCCTCGCGGTCGGCCCCGAGAGATCACGGGACGAGCGGGTCAGGGCACAGGTCGGGGACGACCCGTGGGGCCGGGCGCTGCTGTCCGTCGGGCTCGGCTTCCAGGAGCAGTTCGCGGGACGTCCCGCCGCGTCCGAGGCGTTGTTCGCGCAGGCGCTCGAGGGGTTCCGGGAGACCGGGGACCGGTGGGGCATGGCCAACTCCCTCGATCAGCTGGGGATGTTCGCGGACTGGCGCGGTGAGCGTACGCGCGCCCTGGCCCTGCTCGACGAAGCGCTCCGCTGTGCCCGGGACCTGGCGGCGCCGGAGGAGACCGCCGACCTGTTGTGCCGGCGCGGCGCCGTCCTGCTGCGCAGTGCCCGCTTCGAGGAGGCGATCGCCGACTTCGCGCGGGCGGCCGACCTCGCGCGCTCCGCAGGTGCTCCGGAGAAGGTGGCGGGCGCCCACTGGGGCATGGGGGACGCGGCACGGCTGGCCGGGGACCGGGCCCGTGCGCGTGAGCACTACGAGACCGCGCTGGGGATGCACGCGAGGTCCTGGTACAGCGTGGGCCAGACGGTGCACGTCTTCCTGGGGCTCGGCCGCACCGCTCTTGCCGAGGGGCGCCCGGAAGAGGCCGACGACTGGTTCCGGCAGGCCCGCGCGCTGTCCACCGACGGTGTGGCGCAGGGCCTCGAACTCGCGGTGGTGGCGGAGGCGTTGGCCGCCCGCGCGGAGGAGCCCGAGCGGGCCGCGACCCTGCTCGGCGCGGCGTCGGCGCTGCGCGGCCGTCTGATCGTCGACGACCCGGACGTGACCCCGCTCGAACAGCGGCTCCGGCGGATGCTGGCCCCCGAGGTGTTCAAAAAGGCATTCGAGCTGGGCGGGAGCCTGCGGGAAGCCGCCGTCGTGGACCTGTGACGGTCCCGACGCCCTCGGACCGCCTTGGTTCCGCGCCGGTAAGGCACGGTCAGCCGGCGGTCAGCGAACGGTAAGCGCCGGGCCGCAAGCTCACTGCCATGACGAAGCAGACGCACGACACCGCAGCTCACACGGACAGCTCCCACACCGGCGATGCCCACACCGGCGGACTCCACACCGGCGCCCCCGGCCCCGGCGATCCCCGCACCGGTGAACTCCGCACAGACGAACCCCGCACCACCGACGCCCTGGCCCACCTCGACGTGCTGGTCTCCGGCGCCAGCATCGCCGGGCCCGCGATCGCCTTCTGGCTCTCCCGCCAGGGCGCTCGCGTCACGGTCGTCGAGAAGGCGGCGGCGCTGCGCGAGGGCGGCTTCGCGGTCGACTTCCGCGGCGCCGTCCACCGCACCGTCCTCACCCGCATGGGCATCTGGGACGACCTGCACCGCATCCAGACCGCGATGGGCCGCCAGACGATCGTGAACGCGGACGACACCGACCGGGTGGACCTGCCCGCGCATCTGATGAGCGGCGACGTCGAGGTGTTCCGCGGCGACCTCTCCCGGCTCCTGTACGAGCGCACGAAGGACACGGTCGAGTACGTCTTCGGCGACTCGATCGCCTCGCTCACCGAGTCCGCCTCGGGGGTCGACATCACCTTCGACCACGGCGCTCCCCGCACCTTCGACCTGGTCGTCGGCGCGGACGGCCTGCACTCGCACACCCGTCGGCTCGTCTTCGGCGACGAGGCGCGGTACCTGCGCTTCTTCGATTACTACGTCGCCGGGTTCGACATGCCCAACCACCTGGGTCTCGACCGCACGGCCCGCCTGTACAGCGAGCCCGGGCGCACCGCGATGATCAACAACTACGACGGCGATCCCGACCGGGCCGGCGCAGCCGTCGTCTTCACGTCGGAGCAGCTCACCTACGACCGGCGGGACACCGCCCGGATCAAGCAGATCGTGGCCGGCAAGCTGCGCGGCATGGCCTGGCCGCACGTGGCGGAGATGATCGCCGCGCTCGAGACCGCGGACGATCTGTACTTCGACGCGATCGCCCAGATACACATCGACCGGCTCTCCCACGGCCGCGTGGTCCTGCTCGGCGACGCGGGGCACGGCGCCACGATGGGCGGCATCGGTACCGGCACGGCGCTGGTGTCGGCGTACGTCCTGGCGGGCGAGCTGGTGGCGGCCCGGGGCGATCATCGCACCGCGTTCGCCGCGTTCGAGGCTGAGATCACGAAGTACGCGAAGGGCTGCCAGAAGATATCCGGGAACGCGGGCCCGTTCCTCGCCCCGCCGACCGAGAAGAAGATCCGCAGTCGAGACCGGGTGTACCGGATGCTCGGCTCACGCGTCCTGGCGGGCTTCTTCAAACGACTGACCGAGAAGGCCGCGAGCGCCCTGGTCCTGAAGGACTACGGCCTGGCGGGCGAATCGGCCCCGGCCACCGCCTTGAACCGCCAGCCGTGATCCACGGGACCGATGCCGTCGCCCAGCGCGAACCCTGCGGCGATCGCCCCGGTCACGTACTCCTTGGCCGCGCGCACGGCCTCGGGCACCGACTGCCCCTTGGCCAGCTGGGCCGCGATCGCGGAGGCGAGGGTGCAGCCCGTGCCGTGCGTGTGGCGGTTGTCGTGGCGCGGTGCGCGCAGCCAGTGCTCCTCGGACCCGTCGGTCAGCAGATCCACGGCCTCCGCCGAGCCGGCCCCTGGACCACCGGCCGCCGAACCACTGCCCACCGAACCGCCGGCCGCCGAACCGCCGACCCCCGATCCTTCCGTCCCCGACCCACCGGAGCCCAGATGACCACCCTTGATGACCACCCATCGCGGCCCGAAAGCCAGCACTGCGGCAGCCGCCACGCGCATCTCCTTCTCCGACTCCACCTGGATGCCGGTGAGTTGGGCGACCTCGTCGAGGTTGGGCGTCGCCACGGTGGCGGTCGGCAGCAGCTTGGTGCGGACGGCGTCCAGCGCGGAGGCGGCGAGCAGCGCGTCCCCGTGCTTGGACACGCCGACCGGGTCGACGACGACCGGGGCATCGGTGCCGGCCAGCAACTCGGCGACGCATTCCACGAGTTCGGGAGAGGCGAGCATCCCGGTCTTGACGGCCTGCACCCCGATGTCGTCGACGACACTGCGGTACTGGGCACGCACGGCTTCCACGGGAAGCTCCCACGCTCCCTGTACACCGAGGGAGTTCTGCGCGGTGACGGCGGCGATGACACTCATGCCGTGGGTGCCGAGCGCCAGCATGGTCTTGAGGTCGGCCTGGATCCCGGCGCCGCCGCCGGAGTCGGACCCGGCGACGGTCAGTACCCGCACCGGCCCCGTGACATCGGCGCTCACGACTCGATCTCCCCGCCGAAGCCGCCGGAGAGGCCGTCGCCGAAGTGGTCCCAGCCGCCCGTGCTGGTCCAGGGCGCACCGTCGACGGTCACCTGGGGCAGGGCCGAGGGGTTGAGGACCTCGCCGATCACCTTCCAGCGGGCAGGCAGCTTCACGTCCGGCGGGAAGGTGGCCACGATCGCGTGGTCCTCACCTCCGGTGAGCACCCACTGGAGCGGGTCCACACCGACGGCCTGGCCGATGTCCTTCATCTGGGACGGCACGTCCACGTTGGCGGACACGAGGTCGATGCGGCACTTGCTGGCCTCGGCGATGTGGCCCAGGTCGGCGATGAGGCCGTCGCTCACGTCGCACATGGCGGTGGCGCCGAGCCCGGCCGCGGCGGGGCCGGCGTCGTACGGGGGCTCGGGCCTGCGGTGTGCCTCGACGAAGGCGCGCGGGGAGCGGAAGCCCCGGGAGAGCACGGCGTATCCGGCCGCGGACCAGCCGAGCCAGCCGGTGACGGCGACGACGTCGCCGGGCTGGGCGCCGGCCCGGGTCACCGGGTCGTGGTTGCGCAGATCGCCGAGGGCGGTGATGGCGATGGTGATGGTGTCGCCGCGGACCACGTCACCGCCGACGACGGCGGCGCCGGCCACCTGGCACTCGTCGCGCAGTCCGTCCATCAGTTCCGAGGGCCAGGACGCCGGCAGTTCGGCGGGGACCACCAGGCCGAGGAGCAGCGCGGTGGGCACGGCGCCCATGGCGGCGATGTCGGCGAGGTTCTGGGCGGCGGCCTTGCGGCCGACGTCGTACGCCGTGGACCAGTCGCGCCTGAAATGCCGGTTCTCCAGCAGGACGTCGGTGCTGGCGACGACCCTGCGGTCCGGTGCCGCGACCACGGCGGCGTCGTCGCCGGGGCCGATCCGTACGGCCGGAGTGGTGGTGAGCCGTGAGGTCAGCTCTCTGATGAGGCCGAACTCCCCCAGTTCGCCGACGGTGCCCTTCATGTGCGTGCTGCCCTTTCTGTTCCGACCGGTTCCCGGCCCGCTGCCGGCTCCGCCCCGACCCACTCACAATCCCGAACCATCCCAGGGCAGGCCATTCGTGCGCCGCCCGCCCCCTTCAACGCCACCTCTGTGCCGGGCTGCCGGGGGTTCGAGGTTTCGGGACGTCGGGGTCGGAAGGACCGGTGGAGCACTGGGTCTCCAGCCTCCACGACCCCAGCCTCCACGACCCCGGCCGCCGAAGCACCCGCCTCCACGACGCTGCCCCCAAAGCCCCTCACTCCCGCGACACACGCCGCGGCGCCCGCGGGGGCCGGCGCGCCCCCGGCGGGGACCAGCGCTCCCCCGGAGTTCACCGCTCCCCCGGCGGTCGAGCGGTCGCGGCGGGTACGCGTCCTGGGTACCGTGGAGATCAGGGGTGCGCCCGCGGACGAATCCGCGGCCCCGCCGACTCGGGCGGCGTCCGCCGCGGCATCCACGGTCACGCCCGTAGAGTCCCTCACGGCCATGCCTTCCGCTTCCTCAGCTCGTCCCGAGGGGCCGCCCCGGCGACCGGCTGCGATCCCGCGTCCTCCCGGCCCGTATCCGGCGAGTGCGCCACAGCCGCCCCGGGTCTCCCCGCGACGAGCGGTGACGCGATACCGTGGCGTCCCTTCTCCCCACATGATCCTCGTGGCCGCCCTGGAGGTTCCGTGGTACAGGCGTACATCCTGATCCAGACCGAAGTTGGCAAGGCGTCGACCGTCGCCGAGCTGATCGGAAAGATTCCGGGAGTCATCCAGGCCGAGGACGTCACCGGCCCCTACGACGTGATCGTGCGCGCACAAGCGGACACGGTCGACGAACTGGGTCGCATGGTGGTCGCCAAGGTCCAGCAAGTGGACGGCATCACACGCACACTGACCTGCCCGGTCGTCCACCTGTAGCCCCCGTCTACCCTGAGCCGGTGAACTCTTTCCGTCACCGGCGCCGTCTTGGCCGTGTTCGTCCTGGCCGTGTCCGCCGCGTTCTTGTCGGGGCGTCGGCACTGTCGTTGCTGGTCGCCGCCGTCGCCGGGTGCTCCACGACGGACGATGCTCCCGAGGCCGCGGTTCCCACGCCGGAGGCGTCGGTCGCGAAGCTGTGCCGGAACCTGGACAAGGTGCTGCCGCAGGAACTCGACGGATTCGAGCGCAACGATCCCGAACCGAGTTCCGAGCTCACCGCGGCGTGGGGAAGCCCCGCGATCATACTGCGCTGCGGTGTGCCCTGGCCCGACGCGGCAGCCGACAGCAAGAGCAACCCGGCGACCGTCAACGGCGTGGAGTGGATCGTGGAGGAACTCGACAGCGGCGCGCAGCGGATGACGACGGGCAGCCGTCTCGCCTACATAGAGGTGACGATCCCCGAGGACCAGGTCTCCCGGGTCGGCGCGGGGCCCCTGGTCGACCTGGCCAAGCCCATCAAGAAGGCGATCCCCAAGGGGATCGCCGACTAGCCGGTCACGCGGGATCCGGTTACCGCAGGCCCGTCGAGCGGCGCAGCGCGGCCTGGAGGAGGCGGTCCACGAGCTCCGGGTAGCTGACGCCGGTCTCCTGCCACATGCGCGGGTACATGGAGATCGGGGTGAAGCCGGGCAGGGTGTTGATCTCGTTGATCACGAACTCCCCGTCCTCCGTGAGGAAGAAGTCCGCGCGGACGATCCCCTCGCAGGACACCGCCTCGAACGCCTCGACGGCGAGCCGGCGCACCTCGGCCGTCTCCTCGTCGGTCAGCGGCGCGGGCACGATCCCGGTCGCGGAGTCGATGTACTTGGCCTCGAAGTCGTAGAAGTCGTGGGCCTGCACCGGCGGGATCTCGGCGGGGACGGAGGCGCGCGGCCCGTCCTCGAACTCGAGGACACCGCACTCGATCTCGCGGCCGACGATGCCCGCCTCGATGATGACCTTCGGGTCGTGGGCGCGCGCCGTCTCCATCGCCTCGTCGAGGCCGTCGAAGGACTCGACCTTGGTGATGCCGAACGACGAGCCGGCCCGGGCGGGCTTCACGAACAGCGGCCACCCGTGCTCACCGACGAAGTCGGCGACGCGGCGGCGGGCGCCCTCCTGCTCGCGCTCCCACTCGCGCGGCCGGATCACCAGATACGGGCCGACCTTCAGCCCGAAGGAGGTGAAGATCCGCTTCATGTACTCCTTGTCCTGGCCGACGGCCGAGGAGAGCACACCGCAGCCGACGTAGGGCGTCCCGGACAGGTCCAGGAGTCCCTGGATCGTGCCGTCCTCGCCGTACGGGCCGTGCAGCACCGGGAAGACCACGTCCACGTCGCCGAGCGCCTTGGGCACGGAGCCGGGCTCGGTGTAGACGACCTCGCGCGACGACGGGTCGACCGGGAGCACCACGCCGCCCTCGGGCGACTCCGCGAGGTCCGCCACGTCCGGGACCCGGCGGTCGCTGATGGCCATCCGCTCGGGGTCGTCGGACGTCAGCGCCCAACGCCCCTCGCGCGTGATGCCGATCGGCAGGACGTCGTACTTGGAGCGGTCGATCGCGCGGAGCACGGCGCCCGCCGTGACGACGGAGACCCCGTGCTCGGAGCTGCGGCCGCCGAAGACGACGGCCACCCGCGGCTTCTGCCCGCTCGACGAAGCGTCCGACGAGGCGCCCGAGGACGCGGTGGACGCAGGGCTCTGGGGAAGGTTCTCGCTGCTCATATCGCGTTGAGCGTACCTGCTGGTAGTACGAGAGTCAGCGCCCCCGGAGCCCCCGTCGTGCCGCGGCCCGCGGGCCGTCGCTCAGCGTCGTTCGGGCTTGGCGGAGCGCGACATCAGCTCCTTCACGGCGACCACCGGGGGCTTGCCCTCGTGGACGATCGCGACGACGGTCTCCGTGATCGGCATGTCGACACCGTGACGGCGTGCCAGTTCCAGCACGGACTCGCAGGACTTGACGCCCTCGGCGGTCTGCTTGGTGACCGCGATGGTCTCCTCCAGCGTCATGCCCTTGCCGAGGTTGGTGCCGAAGGTGTGGTTGCGCGACAGCGGGGAGGAACAGGTGGCCACCAGGTCACCGAGTCCGGCGAGACCGGAGAAGGTGAGCGGGTCCGCGCCCATGGCCAGGCCGAGCCGCGTCGTCTCCGCGAGCCCGCGCGTGATGAGCGAGCCCTTGGTGTTGTCGCCCAGGCCCATTCCGTCCGCGATGCCGACGGCGAGCCCGATGACGTTCTTGACCGCGCCGCCGAGCTCGCAGCCGACCACGTCGGTGTTGGTGTAGGGCCTGAAGTACGGGGTGTGGCAGGCGACTTGGAGGCGCTGGGCGACGGCCTCGTCGCGGCAGGCGACCACCGCGGCGGCGGGCTGGCGGGCGGCGATCTCGCGGGCGAGGTTCGGCCCGGTCACGATCGCGATCCGCTCCTGCGGCACCTTCGCGACATCGGCGATGACCTCGCTCATGCGCATCGCCGAGCCGAGCTCGACGCCCTTCATGAGCGAGACGAGCACGGTGTCGGGGGCGAGGAGCGGCGCCCAGTCCGCGAGGTTCTCGCGCAGGGTCTGCGAGGGCACCGCGAGCACCGTGAAATCGGCGTCGGCGGCGGCCTCGGCGGCGTCCGACGTCGCCCGGACGTTCGCCGGGAGTTCCACGCCGGGCAGGTAATCCGGGTTCGTACGGGTGGAGTTGATGGCCTCGGCGAGCTCGGCGCGGCGGCCCCACAGTGTGACATCGCACCCCGCGTCCGCCAGCACCATGCCGAACGCCGTGCCCCAGGAACCGGTCCCGAAGACGGCGGCCTTCACGGGTCGGGTCACTTGCTGCTCTCCTCCGTCGTACCGCCTGATGCCGAACTCCCGCTGCTCGCCTGCGACTTGTCGCGCTCCTGCGCCGCGCCGTCCTGCAGCTTGCGGCGCTGCGCGATGCGCGCTTCACGCGGGTCGTAGCGCTTCTGCGGAGCATTCTCGCCGCGCAACCGCTCCACCTCGGCGGTGATCGCGGTCATGATGACCTCGGTCGCCTCCTTGAGCAGTTCCGGCGTGATCTCTTTGTCGTAGAAAGCCGTCAGATCGACGGGTTCGCCGGCGAGGACATGGTGGGTCTTACGGGGGAAGAAGTCGGGCTTCTTCGCATAGGGCGCCAGTGCGTCGGTGGCCCCCCACTGACCGACGGGAATCACCGGGCATTTTGTCTGCAGGGCCACGCGGGCGACACCGGTCTTACCGGTCATCGGCCACAGTTCCGGATCGCGGGTGAGCGTTCCCTCCGGATAGAAGGCGACGCACTCTCCGCGCTCCACGGCGTCGATCGCGGCACGGAACGCGCTCAGCGCGTTCGTGGACTCTCGATAGACGGGAATCTGGCCGGTGCCCCGCATCGCGGCGCCCACGAACCCCTTCTTGAAGAGGCCGTGCTTGGCGAGGAAACGCGGGACTCGTCCGGTGTTGTACTGATAGTGCGCGTAGAGGAACGGGTCCAGATGCGAATTGTGGTTCACCGCGGTGATAAATCCGCCGTCGGCAGGAATGTTCTCCATTCCGCGCCAGTCCCGCTTGAACAGAACCACCAGCGGCGGTTTGCACAGGACCGCAGCGAAGCGGTACCAGAAGCCGATTCTGCGGCGGGACACTCGGACACCTTCCTCTAGGACCATGCAGGCAGGGCCTGGCGGGGCCGCACAAGTGTCGCCCCGGACCACTGGTCTGTCGAGAACACCGTACGCCCGCCCGAACGGGCGCACCTCATGCACAGGTCACAATAGGCGCGTGCAGTGGACCCTGGTGATACCGCTGAAACCGTTGGTGCGTGCCAAAAGCAGGCTCGCGCCCGCGGCCGGCGACGCCCTGCGGCCCGGTCTCGCCCTGGCATTCGCCCAGGACACCGTGGCCGCCGCAACGGCCTGCGCGGCGGTGCGCGATGTGGTGGTCGTCACGGACGACGCCCGCGCCGGGCACGAACTGGCGGCCCTCGGCGCCGTGGTCGTGCCCGACACGCCCCAGGCGGGCCTCAATGCCGCTCTCGCGCACGGAGAGACGGTTGTACGTGCCACGCGTCCCCGGGCGCCCCTGGCGGCCCTGAACGCCGATCTGCCGTCGCTGCGCCCCACGGAATTGGCCCGCGTTCTCACCGCGGCCGCCGCATTCCCCCGGGCATTTCTGCCCGACGCGGCGGGAATCGGCACCACTCTGTTGTCCGCGGCACCCGGCACGGAATTGCTCCCCGCTTTCGGCGCGGCCTCCCGCGCCCGCCACCGGGCGTCCGGCGCCGCGGAACTCCCGCTCGACGGCGTCGGCTCGGTCCGCCAGGACGTGGACACCGGCGACGACCTGCGGGCGGCGCTGGCCCTGGGGGTCGGTCCGTACACGGCGAAGGCCGCGGCGGGGCTCCTCCTGGTCGACTGAGTACGCTGCCTGCATGCAGGCCACCGCGTACACGTACGACCCCGAGACCCGCTCCGGCAGCGTCCTTCTGGACGACGGCACCCCGGTGCCCTTCGGTACCGACGCCTTCGACGCGGGCGGGCTGCGTCTGCTCCGCCCCGGCCAGCGGGTCCGCATCGAGGTGCAGCCCACGAAGGACACGCCGACCATCACACTCATCACCCTGCAGACCTTCTGAGCCCCTGAAACACCGCGGGCCGGGCTCCCCGAGGGGAGCCCGGCCCGGCGCGTGAGCTGCCTTGTGGCGTACGCCCAAGAAGGCGACCTCGGAGAGGAGGTCCTACTTCTTGCGCGCGGTGGCCTTCTTGGCGGTGGTCTTGCGCGCAGTCGACTTCTTGGCGGGCGCCTTCTTGGCCGTGGCCTTCTTGGCGGGCGCCGTCTTCTTCGCGGTGGCCTTCTTGGCGGTGGCCGCCTTCTTCGCCGGAGCCGCCTTCTTGGCCGCGGCGGTGGTCTTCTTCGCGGCCGCCGAGGTCTTCTTGGCGGTGGCGGTGGCCTTCTTCGCGGTGGCCTTCTTCGCGGCGGCCGCCGTGGTCTTCTTCGTGGCGGTGGTCTTCTTCGCCGGGGTGGCCTTCTTGGCGGCGGCCTTCTTGGCCGTCGTCTTCTTGGCCGCGGCCTTCTTGACCGTCGCCGAAGCGCCGCCGGTCAGGCTGCCCTTGGGCGCCTTCTTGACCGCGACATCGTTCTTCGGGAGCTTCTTCGAACCCGCGACGAGGTCCTTGAAGCCCTGGCCCGCACGGAAGCGCGGCACCGAGGTCTTCTTGACCCGCACGCGCTCACCCGTCTGCGGGTTACGGGCGTAACGGGCCGGACGGTCGACCTTCTCGAACGAACCGAAGCCGGTGACCGAGACGCGGTCACCGCTGACCACGGCACGGACGATGGCGTCGAGGACCGCGTCAACGGCCTCCGCGGCCTGCTGACGGCCGCCGACCTTGTCGGCAATCGCTTCTACGAGCTGCGCCTTGTTCACGTCTTCCCCTTCGGAGACATTGCCGGAGCGAATCTCTTTCGATCCGGCTTTTTCGCACGTTAGGCAGATATATACCGCAAATCAAACGCGAAACGGGCTAATCACCCTTGTGCCGCAACGAACTGGGCGGTCTCAGAGTTCCTCTTCAGAGCGGGAGCCCTCGTCGAAGTCGTCGAGGTCCGCCATGAATCGCTCCAGACGCCTCGCCGCGGCGGCGAGATCGTGTTTGGCCACGGCCGTAATGGCCAGCAGCTTCCGGGTCAGCGCCATCCGTACGCCCTCCGGGACTTGCAGTGAGCGCACTCGGGCGTGCGCTTCTTTGAGTTGGTCCGCGACCGCCGCGTACAGCTGGAGTTGGCCGTCGTGTTCCATGCACAGATTGTGCCATCTGGGGCGAGTTGTCGCCTCCGCAGGGGGTAACTCCCGCCCCACAAGGGCCTCCTGAGCCCTTCCGCGACGCGCCCGCCGGAAGCGGCGCCGAAACCCGCTTACCCCGGTAACGACCTTGGCATTCGCGGGAGTTGGGGACGCGGGAAGACCACCCGTTCAGGTCAGCCGACGGCTCCCGGGGCCGGACACAGAAGTACCCCCAACCGGTGCACGATTGGGGGTACGAGGCCTGTCGAAGTGGCCTGAATAAGCCTTGTCCGGCCGAGGGTCAGACCTGGAGCGTCCGCGGCTTGAAAGAGGGGCGCTTCTGCTCGTAAGCGGCGATGTCCGACTCGTTCTTCAGGGTGATGCTGATGTCGTCGAGCCCGTTCAGCAGCCGCCAGCGGGAATTCTCGTCCAGCTCGAAGGAGGCGGTGATGCCCTCCGCCCGAACTTCCCGCTCCTCCAGGTCGACCGTGATCTCGGCCTGCGGGTCGCTCTCCACGAGCTCCCACAGCGCGTCCACGACCTTCTGGTCCAGAACGACGGTGAGCAGACCGTTCTTGAGGGAGTTGCCGCGGAAGATGTCCGCGAACCGGGCGGAGATCACGGTCTTGAAGCCGTAGTTCTGCAGCGCCCACACGGCGTGCTCACGCGACGAACCCGTACCGAAGTCGGGACCGGCGACCAGCACCGTGGCGCCCTCGCGCTCCGGTTTGTTGAGCACGAACTCCGAGTCCTTGCGCCAGGCCTCGAACAGCCCGTCCTCGAACCCGTCCCGCGTCACCTTCTTGAGCCAGTGAGCAGGGATGATCTGGTCGGTGTCGACGTTCGAGCGGCGCAGCGGGACGGCCCGGCCGGTGTGCTTGGTGAATGCTTCCATGACTGATCAGACTCCAGCGGGCGTACGGTCGGCGGGCGCATCCGAGAGGTCCGCCGGGGAGGCGAGGTGGCCCAGCACGGCGGTGGCGGCGGCGACCTGGGGCGAGACCAGGTGGGTGCGGCCGCCCTTGCCCTGCCGGCCCTCGAAGTTGCGGTTGGAGGTGGACGCGGAGCGCTCGCCGGGGGCGAGTTGGTCCGGGTTCATGCCCAGGCACATGGAACAGCCCGCGTACCGCCATTCGGCGCCGGCGTCCTTGAAGACCTGGTCCAGGCCCTCGGCAGCGGCCTCGAGACCGACCCGGGCCGAGCCCGGGACGACCAGCATCCGTACGCCGTCGGCGACTTTGCGGCCCTTGACGATGTCGGCGACGGCCCGCAGGTCCTCGATACGGCCATTGGTGCACGAGCCTACGAAGACGGTGTCGACCTTGACGTCGCGCAGCGCCTGCCCGGCCTCCAACCCCATGTACTCCAGGGCCTTTTCGGCGGCGAGGCGCTCCGAAGCGTCTTCGTACGAAGCCGGGTCGGGGACGTTCGCCGAAAGGGGCGCGCCCTGGCCCGGGTTGGTGCCCCAGGTGACGAACGGGGACAGCTCGTCGGCCTTGATGAAGACCTCGGCGTCGAAGACCGCGTCGTCGTCCGTGCGCAGCGTCTTCCAGTACGCGACCGCGGCGTCCCAGTCCTCGCCCTTGGGGGCGTGCTCGCGGCCCTCCAGATAGGCGAACGTGGTCGCGTCCGGGGCGATCATGCCCGCGCGGGCGCCGGCCTCGATCGACATGTTGCAGATGGTCATGCGGGCTTCCATCGACAGCTTCTCGATGGCGGAGCCGCGGTACTCCAGGACGTAGCCCTGGCCGCCGCCCGTGCCGATCTTCGCGATGATGGCGAGGATCAGGTCCTTGGCGGTGACGCCCTCGGGCAGTTCGCCGTCGACCGTGATGGCCATGGTCTTCGGGCGCGCCATCGGCAGCGTCTGCGTGGCGAGCACGTGCTCGACCTGCGAGGTGCCGATGCCGAACGCCAGGCCGCCGAAGGCGCCGTGCGTGGACGTGTGCGAGTCGCCGCAGACGACCGTCATACCCGGCTGCGTCAGGCCCAGCTGCGGGCCCACGACGTGCACGACGCCCTGCTCGACGTCGCCCAGGGAGTGCAGGCGCACCCCGAACTCGGCGGCGTTCTTGCGCAGCGTCTCCAGCTGCACGCGCGAGACCGGGTCGGCGATCGGCTTGTCGATGTCGAGGGTCGGGGTGTTGTGATCCTCGGTGGCGATGGTGAGGTCGAGCCGCCGCACCTGGCGACCGGTCTTGCGCAGACCGTCGAAGGCCTGCGGGCTGGTCACCTCGTGCAGCAGGTGCAGATCGATGAAGAGGAGGTCGGGCTCGCCCTCGGCGCGCCGGACGACGTGGTCGTCCCAGACCTTCTCCGCGAGTGTCCTACCCATCGCTTTCCCTCCGGCCGGCGAGTGTGAGCCGGCCCAACTAGAGATTCGGGGATCGCCGACATCCGTACCCCTCGTACCGGACGTCAGCGGCCGGGCCCACTTGGTCAGCGGGCCGGTGTGACATCCAGAGTGGCAAGTTCCACGGGAAATTGAACTTGCGTTTCACAGAGTGAGACGGGAGTATCGACGCATGGACAACAGTAGCGGCGTCGGCGTTCTGGACAAGGCAGCCCTTGTCCTGGGCGCCCTGGAGTCCGGACCCGCGACCCTAGCTGGCCTTGTCGCGGCCACCGGATTGGCAAGACCCACAGCCCATCGCCTGGCGGTGGCCCTGGAGCACCACCGCATGGTGGCGCGCGACATGCAGGGCCGTTTCATTCTCGGCCCGCGCCTCGCGGAGCTCGCGGCGGCGGCCGGCGAGGACCGCCTGCTGGCGACGGCGGGTCCGGTGCTCACACATCTGCGGGACGTGACGGGCGAGAGCGCCCAGCTCTATCGCCGCCAGGGCGACATGCGCATCTGCGTCGCCGCGGCGGAGCGGCTGTCCGGCCTGCGGGACACGGTGCCGGTCGGCTCGACCCTCACCATGAAGGCAGGGTCCTCCGCGCAGATCCTGATGGCCTGGGAGGAGCCGGAGCGTCTGCACCGGGGCCTCCAGGGAGCCCGCTTCACGGCGACGGCCCTGTCGGGCGTACGACGCCGTGGCTGGGCCCAGTCGATCGGCGAGCGCGAGCCGGGCGTCGCGTCCGTCTCGGCGCCGGTGCGCGGCCCGTCGAACCGGGTGGTGGCCGCCGTCTCGGTCTCCGGTCCGATCGAGCGCCTGACGCGCCATCCGGGCCGGATGCACGCCCAGGCCGTCATCGACGCCGCGGGCCGCCTCTCCGAGGCCCTGCGCCGCACGGGCTGATCCCCGACTCCCCCGCCCCTTCCGCTCATCCCCGGCCGGTCGCTTCAACGCCGCAGCGACCGGCCGGAGTTGTGTCCACGGGGCCCCAACTCCCCCGGGCGGTACGACGGTCGAACGACAAGAGGCCCTTCCCGCACTCGGGAAGGGCCTCTTCGTCTTGTACCCCCGACCGGATTCGAACCGGCGCTACCGCCTTGAGAGGGCGGCGTGCTAGGCCGCTACACAACGGGGGCCTTGCGGATCAGATCCGCGGGTGCAGATGAGCTCTGCGAGCTGGCCTACCAGGACTCGAACCTAGAATGACGGTACCAGAAACCGTAGTGTTGCCAATTACACCATAGGCCATGGTGGTTTAGACCATATTGGTTTAGACCAGTACCCCCGACCGGATTCGAACCGGCGCTACCGCCTTGAGAGGGCGGCGTGCTAGGCCGCTACACAACGGGGGCCCTAGCGATCCTGCATCAAGGTCGGCGGGAGCTACCCATAGCCGTCCTCGCGGGAAGGATCTGTACCCCCGACCGGATTCGAACCGGCGCTACTGCCTTGAGAGGGCAGCGTGCTAGGCCGCTACACAACGGGGGCTTTGTGGATCTGGAATCCACGGTTGCAGATGAGCTCTGCGAGCTGGCCTACCAGGACTCGAACCTAGACTAACGGAACCAGAAACCGTCGTGCTGCCAATTACACCATAGGCCACCGTGACGCCATCCCCTGGGGGACTTTGCTCGGCTTGCGCTTGTGGGGTTCGGGGCTTTCGGCCCGCTCCCCTCGGCGCAGGAAGAACATTACCCGAAGGTGTCCGGCGCTCCAAAACGGGTATCGCCGACCAGCAGCGGAGCCAGCTGGTCGAGGCCGGTGATGCGGGTGAGTTCGGGTCGGCCGCCCTGTTCCGCGCGGTCCAACCAGATGCCGGTGAGGCCCGCCTCGACCGCTCCCCTGGCGTCGGTGTCCGGCTGGTCGCCGACGTACGCGACCTCGTGCGGGTCCAGGGACAGCTCCGCGCAGACGGCGTGGAAGGCGGCGGGCTCCGGTTTCGCGACGCCCAGTTCTGCCGCGCAGAGCACCGCCTCGAAGCGGTCGCGGACGCCGAGGACGCGGAGCTTGCGGTCCTGGTTGTGCAGCGAGGAGTTGGAGAGCACCGCGTGGCGGTGGGTGCCGGCGAGGGCGTCGAGGGCCGGCACGGTGTCGGGGAAGAGCGCCCAGGCCGCCTCGTAGTGGCCCAGGTAGCGGGTGAACCAGGCGTCCGCCTCCGGGTCCGTCAGCGTGCGCCCCACGAAGGCGCGCACCCGGTCCCTGCGCTGGCTCTCCCAGTCCGTCTCGCCCGCCTCGAAGCGCGCCCAGTGCTCGCGCGTCAGGGCCTTCCAGCGGGTGAGGGCCTGCTCGGCGCTGCCGTGGTCGGCCAGCAGGCCCTCGGCGGTGAGGTGGCCGCGCATACCGACCGTGTCGGCGGTCGCGTAGTCGAAGATCGTGTCGTCGATGTCCCAGACGACCGCCTTGATCGGTGAGGGCGAGGGCGCAGTCAGCGGCATGGGACGAACGTACGTCGATCAGTCGCCGTTCGGCTCCTCGATCACGAAGAAGTCCGTGACGAAGCAGGCCACCTCACCGCTCGCGGTGCGGCCGATCCAGGTGGGGTAGGCGCCGTCGCCCCAGCCGGAGCCGAACGCGGCCACCGTGTGGCCTGTGGAGGGCGAGGTGACCAGGTAGGGCCCGGGCGCGTGATCGCACTCCTCGAAGGCGTCCCAGAGCGGACCCTCGTCGCCCTCGCACTCGGGGAACGAGGCGTCGGACTCGACGTCGTAGAAGCAGCCGGTGCCGGCGTCCACTCCGTAGCCGAAGTACTCGTCGTCGGCGAGGTCGGACGTGTCCTGGCCGGGCTGCAGGGCGTGCTCCCAGGTCACGGCGGGCTCGTCGCGTATGACGAGGCGGGCCGCGGCCACCCGCTCGTGCGGCCGGTCGGACGGCGGCTCGCCGGGGGTGACGAGGGTGGCGACCGCCGCGTCGACCCGGTAGCGGCCGGGTGCCACCGAGACCGCGAAGGGCTCGCACTCGCCGGAGCCGAGCGCGATGAACGGATCGCCCGCGACGACCCGCCCCGAGGGCAGCCACAGCTCTCCGGCGGTCCGCACGTCGACCGTGCCGACCAGGCCCGACGTCAGGGTGAAGGTGTGACCGGCGGTGAAGTAGCGCGCGTAGTCGCGAGCGGGCATCGGCATGGTGGCGGCTCTCCGGGATGGCGTGGCAGGAGGTGACGGGTGACGTCTGCACCGTAGTGCCCGGTACCGACAACGCCGGAGGGGCGGCCCCGGATCGACCGGGTGCCGCCCCTCGGACGTGCAGACGCTTACGCGGTGAGCTTGGCCAGCGCCGCGTCGATGCGGGTCAGCGTGGTGTCCTTGCCCAGGATCTCCAGGGACTCGAAGAGGGGCAGGCCGACGGTGCGGCCGGTGACGGCGACGCGGACCGGGGCCTGGGCCTTGCCGAGCTTGAGGCCGTGGGCCTCGCCGGCGGCCAGGACCGCCTCCTTGAGGGACTCGGGGGACGTCCAGTCGGCCGCCTCGAGCTTCTCGCGGGCGGTGACGAGCAGGGCGTCGGAGCCCTCCTTCATCGCCTTCGTCCAGCTCGCCTCGTCCGTGGCGGGCTCGGCGAGGAAGAGGAAGTCGACGTTGTCCGTGATCTCGGAGAGGACCTTGAGGCGGGTCTGGGCGTGGGGGGCGATCGCCGCCCACTTCGCCTCGTCGAAGTCCTCGGGGGCCCACGGCGCGAACGGCGCCTTCAGCCACGGCTCGCAGCGCGCCGCGAATTCCTTGGGGTCGAGCAGGCGGATGTGGTCGCCGTTGATCGACTCGCACTTCTTGAGGTCGAAGCGGGCCGGGTTCGGCTGGACGTCCTTCACGTCGAAGGCCGCCACCATCTCGTCGATCGAGAAGATGTCGCGGTCCGCCGAGAGGGACCAGCCGAGCAGCGAGAGGTAGTTGAGCAGGCCCTCGGGGAGGAAGCCGCGCTCACGGTAGAGGTTCAGGGAGCTCTGCGGGTCGCGCTTGCTGAGCTTCTTGTTGCCCTCGCCCATCACGTACGGCAGGTGACCGAAGAGCGGCGTGGCCTTCGCCAGGCCCAGCTCGGTCAGCGCCTCGAAGAGGGCGATCTGCCGCGGGGTGGAGGAGAGCAGGTCCTCGCCGCGCAGGACGTGGGTGATCTCCATCAGGGCGTCGTCGACCGGGTTGACGAGCGTGTACAGCGGCGCGCCGTTCGCGCGGACGATGCCGTAGTCCGGCACGTTCTCCGGCTCGTACGAGATGTCGCCGCGGACCAGGTCCGTGAACGTGATCGTCTTGTCGGGCATCCGGAAGCGGACGATCGGCTTGCGGCCCTCCGCCTCGTAGGCCGCCTTCTGCTCGGCCGAGAGGTCGCGGCAGTGGCCGTCGTAGCCGGACGGCTTGCCGGCGGCGCGGGCGGCGTCGCGGCGGGCGTCCAGCTCCTCCGTGGAGCAGTAGCAGGGGTAGGCCTTGCCGGCGGCGAGCAGCTTGTCGGCGACGTCCTTGTAGATGTCCATGCGCTGCGACTGCCGGTACGGGGCGTGCGGGCCGCCGACCTCGGGGCCCTCGTCCCAGTCGAAGCCGAGCCAGCGCATCGCCTCGAGCAGCTGCTCGTACGACTCCTCGCTGTCGCGGGCCGCGTCGGTGTCCTCGATGCGGAAGACCAGGGTGCCCTGGTTGTGGCGCGCGAAGGCCCAGTTGAACAGGGCGGTGCGGACCAGGCCCACGTGCGGGTTACCGGTGGGCGAGGGACAGAAACGGACACGAACGGGAGACGCTGCTGCGCTAGCCACGCTTGACAACCTTGTTGGTGAGAGTGCCGATGCCTTCGATGGTGACGGCGACCTCGTCGCCGACGTTCAGGGGGCCGACCCCTTCCGGGGTGCCCGTGAGGATGACGTCGCCCGGCAGGAGCGTCATGGCCTCGGAGATGTTGACGATCAGGTCCTCGATGGACGTGATCATGTCGGAGGTACGTCCGAGCTGGCGCTGCGTGCCGTTGACCGTGCACTGGATCGTGAGGTCGGAGGCCTGGGCGAGGGAGAGGTCCGTCTCGACCCAGGGGCCCAGCGGGCAGGACGTGTCGAAGCCCTTGGCGCGGGCCCACTGCTTCTCGCGCTTCTGGACGTCGCGCGCGGTCACGTCGTTGGCGGCCGTGTAGCCGAAGACGACGTCCTTCACGCGCTCGCGCGGGACCTCGCGGCACATCCGGCCGATGACCACGGCCAGCTCGGCCTCGTGGTGCAGTTCCTGGGAGAAGCCCGGGTACTGGATCTCGTCGCCCGGGCCGATGACCGAGGTCGACGGCTTGAAGAAGGCGAAGGGTGCGTCCGGGACCTCGTTGCCCAGTTCCTTCGCGTGCTCCGCGTAGTTGCGGCCGAAGGCGATCACCTTGTTCGGGAGCACCGGGGGCAGCAGCCGGACCTTGCTGACCGGGACCTTCGTGCCGGAGAGCTCGAAGTCCGCGAACGGGATGCCCTTGATGATGTCGAGGACGAGCCCCTCGGTCGTCCCGGGTGGACTGTCGCCTTCGACCGCGCCGAAGGCGACGTTCCCGTCGATGGAGAATCTGGCGATGCGCACGGGTGGCTGCGCCCCTTTTGCTTGCGTTGGGCCCGGGTGGGATGTGACCGGTCCAGGCTAACGCGGTGGGGCCCCGCGGGGCGCGTCAGGCGGCCGGGGTGATCTCCGGGGCGACCATCAGGATCGTGCGCCGGGGGTTCGCCGTGTTCGTGGGGAGCGTCGCCGAGTGTTCCGGGACGGCCGGCGCTGCCTGGATCTCGTCGGCGTCCTTGAGGTGCGCCAGCGTCGTGCGGCGCGGGTTGGCGAGGTTGAGGGAGATCATCGTCGTCTTCATGACTGTGCTCAGGAACCTTCTCGGTTGTCGGGCGGGCCATCCCTGTAAAGCGTCAGGCTAAACATCTGATTCCCGTCGAAAGCCGGGAAGTTGCGATCGAGCTCGTGTGAGTTTGCTCACGAGCAGGTAGGCAAAAGGGACACTTCGACCCGTCAATCCTTGTATGGGAAACGGACATTGCGTGCCTGAAGCCACCATTCCGCTGCCGATCATGGCGACTGGGACACCCCCCGGCCGTAAGTGAAACGCCCGATGATGCCCGGTTTCTCCTAGATCATCTTCTACATCTGGTGATCCTCCCTGCACATGCGGTCACTGCGGGTAGGCCGGTTCCCTCGGGCCTTGTTGGAGATCCTGCACTGTGCTGGAATTCCCGGGACCGTCGCGGGATCGAACCGGCGCACCGGGCGCGAGACCGCGCCGGACTGCGGCGGGGTAGGGGGAACCAGCGCCGGTCACTCACGACCAACTGGGGGGCGTTCAGGTCGCCCCTCGAACTACGCCGACACCGTCTTGTCCGTCCTCGCGGGCGAGGCGCCTGGTCCAGAGGTTGCGACGCTAGTGCAGGGACGTAAGAACAGGGATGGCAGCGCTGCGGCGGAGCCGGAGCCGCGCGGCGGGACCGGCCCGATAGCCGGCGGTTCCCAGCCCCCGCACGCCCAGAACCCGGGACGCACGGCGTCCGTCGACGTCGGTGAGCGCGAGACGCGCTCCGCCACGACGGGCAAGCCCGCCGCGCCCACGGAGCCGCAGGCCAAGCCCAAGGCGCCCACGGGACCCGGCTCCCGGGTGGCACTGCGCAACTGGCGCATCTCGACCCGCCTTGTGTCGCTGCTGGCCCTGCCCGTGGTCGCGGCCACCTCGCTCGGCGCGCTGCGTATCGCCGAGTCCCTGAACGACATCGATCAGCTCGACAACATGAAGTTGTTGACCGAGATGACGAAGCAGGCCTCCGACCTGGCCTCCGCGCTGCAGACCGAGCGCGACCAGTCGGCGGGCCCGCTGGCCAACGACCCCAAGGCCGCCTCGACCAACTACGACGTCAAGCAGGCGCGTCAGGAGACCGACCGCTCCAGGACCGCCTTCCTCGACGGGACGTACGCCGTCGACGGCGACGACGAGTCGAGCCTCAAGGGCGTCCGCGACCACGCGGTGCAGATCGCCAAGCAGCTCAACGGGCTGAAGGAGATCCGCGCCGACGCCTTCGCCAAGGGGCGGCCGACCTCGCAGACCGTCGAGGCTTACAGCCGCATCATCGACAACCTGCTCTCGCTCTCCACCGACATGGCCCAGGCGACCAGCAGCCCGGAGATGATCGACCGCACGCGTTCGCTGGCCGCGTTCTCCAACGCCAAGGAGTACGCCTCCGAGCAGCGCGCCATCATCGCGGCCGCCCTGCCGGAGAACGGCAAGACGTTCGGCACCCTGACCGACACCGACCGGCTCTACGGTCAGGCCGCGATGGACGACCAGGACAACGCGCTCGTCTCCTTCCGCACGGTGTACGGCGAGGTCGCCGCGGAGGAGCTGCTCAAGCCGCTCACGGACAGCGACGCCACCATCAAGGCGGCGGACAACTACGCGGAGCGGGTCTTCACCCGTACCGACGGCATCAAGACGCAGGACAAGCGGTCGTACAAGGACTGGTACGACGCGGACTCCTCGCGCATCACGAAGATGTCGACCATCGAGACGACGCTGCTCAACGAGATGGAGCAGCAGGCCCGCGAGCTGCGCAGCGCCTCCGAGCGCCAGGCGATCATCAACGGTGCGCTGATCCTGCTCGTGCTCGGCGTCTCGCTCGTCGGCGCGTTCGTCGTGGCCCGGTCCATGATCCGCTCGCTGCGCCGGCTCCAGGACACCGCGACCAAGGTGGCCCAGGAGCGGCTGCCCGAGCTGGTCGCGCAGCTGTCCGAGGCGGACCCGCAGGACGTCGACACCTCCGTCGAGTCGGTCGGTGTGCACTCCCGGGACGAGATCGGCCAGGTGGCCGCGGCCTTCGACGACGTGCACCGCGAGGCCGTGCGTCTGGCCGCCGAGCAGGCCCTCCTGCGGGGCAACGTCAACGCGATGTTCACCAACCTCTCGCGCCGGTCCCAGGGTCTTATCCAGCGCCAGCTCTCGCTCATCTCCGAGCTGGAGTCGCGCGAGGCCGACCCGGACCAGCTCTCCTCGCTCTTCAAGCTCGACCACCTCGCGACCCGCATGCGCCGTAACGGTGAGAACCTCCTCGTTCTCGCCGGTGAGGAGCCGGGGCGCCGGTGGACGCGGCCCGTGCCGCTCGTCGACGTGCTGCGTGCCGCCGCGTCCGAGGTGGAGCAGTACGAGCGCATCGAGCTGGCCTCCGTGCCCGCCACGGACGTCGCCGGCCGCGTCGTCAACGACCTCGTGCACCTGCTCGCCGAGCTGCTGGAGAACGCGACGTCGTTCTCGTCGCCGCAGACCAAGGTCAAGGTCACCGGTCACGCGCTGCCCGACGGCCGCGTCCTGATCGAGATCCACGACACCGGCATCGGCCTCTCCCCCGAGGACCTCGCCGCGATCAACGAGCGGCTCGCGTCGCCGCCCACCGTGGACGTCTCGGTCTCGCGCCGCATGGGTCTGTTCGTGGTCGGCCGTCTGTCGCAGCGTCACGGCATCCGCATCCAGCTCCGTCCGTCGGACTCCGGCGGTACGACCGCGCTGGTCATGCTGCCCGTCGACGTCGCCCAGGGCGGCAAGAAGCTTCCCGGCAAGCCCGGTGGCCCGGGTGTCTCCGGCGGTCCCGCCGCCGCGCAGGCCGCGGCCGGTGTCGCCGCCGCGCGCCGCGGTGTCGGTCCGGGCGGTTCCGGTGGTCCCGGTGGTCCCGGTGCGGGCGGTCCCGGCGGTGGCGCCGCGGGCCGGCTCGGTGCCGGCCCCGGTGCGTCGCGGCCGCAGGTCGGCGCGGGCCAGGGCGGTCCACGTGCGGCGCTGCCCGCGCGCGACGGCGGTCCCCAGGCTCCCCAGGCCCCGCAGATGCCTCAGGCACCCCAGTCGCCCCAGGCCCCGCAGCCCGTGCGCGCCCAGCAGAACGACCCGCAGAACACCGGAGCCTTCAACGCGCCGGCTCCCGTCCCGCCGCAGCAGCGCACCCACAGCGCCCCCGGCGACCAGGGCCGCGGTCAGGGCCAGGGCCGGGGCGGACGCCCCGTGCTGCCCCCGCGCGGCGGCCCGCGCGCCGAGCTGCCGGGTGGCAACCCGCAGCCCCGCGTGCCGAGCTGGAGCGACGAGAACGCGCAGCCGAACCTCGACGCGCCCCGTGGGCACGAGGAGACCGACTCCATCGGCTCCGTCGACTCGACCACGCAGTTCCCCCGGATCCAGGACGAGCCGCAGGGCCAGGACCAGCACCCGGGCCAGGGCACCGGCCAGTTCGTCCGCGCGGACGTGTTCGGCGGCGCCCCGAACGGTGGCGCCCCGCAGAACAACGGCGGCTCGTACAACGGCGGCTCGTACGACAACGGCCAGGACTTCGGCGCCTTCCGCGACAACGGCCGGCAGGGACGTCAGGACCAGCCGGCACCGACGGGCCAGTTCCAGACCGGCCAGTTCCAGCCGGGTCAGTTCGAGACGGGCCAGTACGACACCGGCCGGACGGGTCAGTACGACACCGGCCAGTACGAGCGTCCGCAGGACCCCGCGAGCACCGGCCAGTTCGAGCGCCCGGCCGCCCCGCGCCAGCGCGGCGACTACGGCAACCAGGACCTCGGCAACCAGGGCGTCCCGGCGCAGCCCGCGCAGCAGCAGGGTTACCTGCCGCCGGCGGACCAGCCGGGCGACGGTCGTACGCCGCTGTACGACACCCTGGAGACCAACTGGTTCCACGGCCAGCAGCAGGCCCAGCAAGCACAGCAGGCGCCGCAGCAGTCCAGGCCGCAGGACCAGCAGCCGCGGCAGGGGCAGCAGCTCCCGCAGCGCGGTGGTCCGCAGCAGTCCGCCGCGCCGTCCCAGCCGCAGGCCCCCGCCGAGCCGCAGCGCCTGCGGGCGCGGGCCCCCGAGCCCACGTCGGCCGCGCCGGTCGCGCCCGACGCCGGACAGGACCAGGCGAACTGGCGTCAGTCCCCGAACGACGAACTGATGCGTCAGGCCGAGCGGGTCCGCAAGCCCGCGGCGGGCGGCGTCACCGTCTCGGGTCTGCCGCGTCGTGTCCCGCGGGCGAACCTCGTGGCGGGCACGGCCCAGGAACAGCAGCAGCACCAGGCCGGACCCCAGGTCTCTCGCGCGCCCGACGACGTGCGCGGACGGCTGACCAATCTCCGTCGGGGCATCCAGCAGGGCCGGCAGGCCGGAAACAGCGGCCAGACCGGCAGCTACCCTCGCCCCACTCACCAGCAGGAGCGTTAGTTGAGCCAGATGAGCCAGGCGGCACAGAACCTGAACTGGTTGATCACCAACTTCGTGGACAACACCCCGGGTGTCTCGCACACGGTGGTGGTGTCCGCGGACGGTCTGCTGCTCGCGATGTCGGAAGGGTTCCCGCGCGACCGCGCGGACCAACTGGCGGCCGTCGCATCGGGGTTGACCTCGCTGACGGCCGGGGCCTCGAGAATCTTCGAGGGCGGGCCTGTGAATCAGACGGTCGTGGAGATGGAGCGCGGCTTTCTCTTCATCATGTCCGTCTCGGACGGCTCGTCGCTGGCCGTGCTCGCGCATCCCGAGTGCGACATCGGCCTCGTCGGGTACGAGATGGCGCTCCTCGTCGACCGCGCGGGCGCCGTCCTCACCCCGGACCTCCGCGCCGAGCTGCAGGGCACCCTGCTGCACTGACCGACCCAGGGCCCGTGTGACGGCCGGTAACCCCGGCCACGCACCAAGTCTTACGCACCACCAGCCCCGAATGCCACAGCAGTTACGTAACCCCCGTCCGGCCGTCACAACTCCCCCACCGGCCCACCCTCAGACGGCAGGCCCCGACCCCGCCGTCCCGCCCGGAGGATCCATGACCCCGCCCACCGCTCCTCACGATCCGTACGGCAGTGCCGCACATGCCGGATACGGACATGAGGGCGACCAGCCGCTGGTCCGCCCCTACGCGATGACCGGCGGCCGGACCAGGCCGCGCTACCAGCTCGCCATCGAGGCGCTCGTCTCCACCAGCGCCGACCCGGCGCAGCTGGTGACCCTGCTCCCCGAGCACCAGCGCATCTGCCACCTGTGCCGCGAGGTCAAGTCGGTGGCCGAGGTGTCGGCCCTGCTGTCGATGCCGCTCGGTGTGGCCCGGATCCTCGTCGCGGACCTCGCGGAGGCCGGGCTCGTCGCCATCCACCAGCCGGGTGGCGACGAGGCCAACGGCGGTGCGCCGGACGTGACTCTGCTCGAAAGGGTGCTCAGTGGACTTCGCAAGCTCTGACGGCGCGCTCGGCGCGGACCCCCGTCCCACCACATCGGCGAAGATCGTGGTGGCGGGCGGCTTCGGCGTCGGCAAGACCACCTTCGTGGGTGCGGTCTCCGAGATCAATCCGCTGCGCACCGAGGCCGTGATGACCTCGGCCAGCGCCGGTATCGACGATCTGACGCACACCGGCGGCAAGACGACCACCACGGTCGCCATGGACTTCGGCCGCATCACGCTCGACCAGGACCTGATCCTGTACCTGTTCGGCACCCCGGGCCAGGACCGCTTCTGGTTCATGTGGGACGACCTGGTCCGCGGCGCCATCGGCGCCGTCGTCCTCGTCGACACCCGCCGCCTCGCCGACTGCTTCCCCGCCGTCGACTACTTCGAGAACTCCGGCCTGCCCTTCGTCATCGCCCTCAACGGCTTCGACGGACACCAGCCCTACACGCCCGACGAGGTCCGTGAGGCGCTGCAGATCGGGCCCGACTCCCCGATCATCACCACCGACGCGCGACACCGTGCGGATGCAAAGAGTGCGCTGATCACGCTCGTGGAGCACGCGCTGATGGCCCGGCTGAAGTAGCCGGGAACGGCCGAAAACCAGCCATCAAGTGACTGGATCCATACGGTAGTTGTCGTAGGCCCTCCAGAGGCCCCTGTGGCCTTTGACACGCGGGGCCTCTGCGTTCATAACGTTTCGACAGAGAATTCCAGGGGTCCCGACACGGGTCGCGCACACCCGGTTCCACTGCGCTCACAAGAGCCCCGCCTTTTGGCGGGGCTCGCTCTTTATGACCGTTTTATCTGGGGCATGCATCACGTGGAGGTTCCGCTTCCGACTGTTTGGAAGTGCGCCTCCTGACGTGCTGGAATGCGCTGAACTGCCCAGTAGGAACGGGCCTGGAGACATACCGCGGCACAACGTAGGTGCCGACGCCGAGAGGTTGTTGGTCGAGTGAGGCGAAGCAAGAGCAGTCCCGAGCCCACGTCGGGGGCACGGGGCAACTTCACCCCGCCGCCGCGCACAGCGGCGCCGGCCGCCCCCGTGGCCGAGACCGTGGCGCCGGCCCCGTCCGGCGGCCGGATGTCCCCGCGCAACTGGCGGGTGCCCACCAAGCTGAACGCGATTCTGCTCATACCCGTACTGGTCGCCCTCGTCATGGGCGGCTTCCAGGTCAAGGGCAAGATCGACACCCTGAACGAGGCACAGGACGCGGAGAAGACGGCCAAGATCGTCAAGGCCGCCGCCGCGTACGGACAGGCCCTGCTCAACGAGCGCGACCTGTCGGCCGAGCCCATCCTCTCGGGCGAGCGCGACTCCGCGACCGTGAAGAAGCTCTACGCCGCCACGGACGACGCCAAGAACGCGTTCGCCGAGGAGGTCAGGGGCGCCCCCGACAACGCCGGTCTCCAGCGGCGCCTCGGTCTCATCGAGAAGGCCGAGCCGCAGCTCGCCGTCCTGCGCAAGAAGGCGTACGGCCGCGACATGGACCCGGTGAAGACGGAGGAGGGCTATGTCTCCGTCCAGCACTACCTCATGGAAGTCGCCAACGAGCTGAACCTCGGCAACAGCAACGTGACCGCGTACGGCCGGACCGTCTACGCGATCCAGCTGGCCAAGGCCGCCGAGTCGCTCAACCGCTCCATCGGCATGCACCTGCTGGTGCGCCCCAGCACCGACAGGGCGACCTTCCAGCGCCAGGTCGTCTCCTTCAACTCGTACACGTACCTCGAGGGCATCGCGACGCAGGAGTTCGTCTCCGGCGCCGAGCCCGCGGACGTGGCCAAGCTGAAGCAGGTCTTCAAGGAGAAGGCCGCCGAGGGCGTCAAGGAGTACCCGGCGCTCGTCCAGAAGGCGGCCGCCGCCGGCAAGAAGCTGCCGACGAAGCTGCCCAGCAAGGACGGCAGCGTCTACGACGGCATGGTCGCCGCGGTCGCCCAGGGCCAGACCCCGTCGGCGCTCGCCGCGAAGGGCGTGACCCCCGAGACCTGGCAGTTCGCCACCACCAGCAAGTTCGACGGCTACACCCAGGTCGAGAACGAGCTGATCGACCGGGCCGTGACCGACGCCTCCGGCATCGCCGACGACGCCCAGCGCGACGCGTACATCACCGCGGGCGCCACCGTGCTCGCCGTCCTCGCCGCGTTCCTCATCGCCGGGCTCATGGCCCGCCAGATGTCCCGCTCGATGCGCCGGCTGCGCTCCGCCGCCTTCGACGTGGCCGAGCAGCGGCTGCCGTCGCTCGTCGACCAGCTGTCGCGCACCGAGCCGGGCCGCGTGGACACCCGCGTCCAGCCGATCCCGATCACCACCACCGACGAGATCGGCGAGGTCGCCCGCGCCTTCGACCAGGTGCACCGCGAGGCGGTCCGGCTGGCCGCCGAGCAGGCCCTCCTGCGCGGCAACATCAACGCGATCTTCACCAACCTGTCGCGCCGCAACCAGTCGCTCATCGAGGGCCAGCTGACCCTCATCACCGACCTGGAGAACAACGAGGCCGACCCGGACCAGCTGGAGAGCCTCTTCCGCCTGGACCACCTCGCGACCCGTATGCGCCGCAACGGCGAGAACCTCCTGGTCCTCGCCGGCGAGGAGCCCGGCCGCCGCTGGGACCAGCCGGTCCCGCTGGTCGACGTGCTGCGCGCCGCCACCTCCGAGGTGGAGCAGTACGAGCGCATCGAGCTCCAGGGCGTGCCGGAGGCCGACATCCACGGCCGCGCGGTCACCGACCTCGTGCACCTGCTCGCCGAGCTGCTGGAGAACGCGACCTCGTTCTCCTCCCCGCAGACGAAGGTCCGCGTCACCGCGACCCGTCTCCCCGACGGCCGCATCATGATCGAGATCCACGACAAGGGCATCGGCCTCACCGCCGAGGACTTCGCGGACATCAACCACAAGCTGGCCAACCCGCCGACCGTGGACGCCGCGATCTCCCAGCGCATGGGCCTCTTCGTGGTCGGCCGGCTGTCCGACCGGCACAGCATCCGCGTCCAGCTGCGCCCCTCGGGCGAGCAGGCGGGCACCACCTCGCTGGTGATGCTCCCGGACGTGATCACGCACGGCGGTGGCGGCGACCACCAGCAGAACGGCGGCGGCGACTTCACCGTCTCCACGATGATCCCGCAGCAGCCGGCCTTCGAGAAGGCGCCGCTGCGCACCGCCGCCGAACTCGGCTTCGACGACAGCCGTTACGACGTCCCGGACGACGCCCGCGAGCTGGACCCGGTCGGCCGCTCCCTGATGCGCGAGGAGCGCCGGGCGGCGCTCGAGGCCCAGACGCAGGGCACCGAGTACGCCGAGGACACCGAACGCCCGCTGTTCCGCGACGAGGTACAGCCGCAGCAGGACCAGCGGCAGCCCGGCTATCCCGAACAGAACTCGTACGACGGTCAGCAGTTCGGGTACGACAACCAGCAGCAGGTCCCGTACGACGAGCCGCACCAGACGGGCTACGACGGCCAGCCGCAGGGCGGGTACGACGATGTGCAGCAGTCCGGCTACGACTACTCCGCACCGGGCCAGCCCGGCCACCCCACCGCCCAGCAGGGCGGCTACGAGCCGGACTACGGCTCGCAGGGCGGCTATGCGGAGGCGCAGCCGAGCACCTTCAGCGCCTTCCAGGAGCAGCAGCGGCAGCCCGAATGGCCGGTCCAGGAGGGCTACCAGGACGGTTTCCACGCCTCCTACGCCCCGGAAGCGGAATCCGCGCAGGACCCTGCCGCGGCGGAGCGGGACAGCGTAGGCTTCGACCCGCACACTCCCGCGACCCAGGCCGGTCCCTCCCCCTCCGTCGCGCACGACATGACCGACGCCGGTCTGCCGCGCCGCGGATCCAGCGCCCCCCAGCGCGAGGAAACCCCGGCACCGGACACCGGTGACGGCGACAGTGACACCTGGCGCTCGTCCAACGACGAGCGGTGGGAGCGGGCGGAGGCGCTGAAGCGTCCGAAGGCGGGCGGAGTCACCTCCTCCGGTCTTCCGCGCCGGGTACCCAAGGCCAACCTGGTCGAGGGAACCGCGGAGGCGACACCCCAGGGCGGTCCCCAGATCTCCCGCGCCCCCGAGGACGTACGGGGCAGGCTGAGCAACCTGCGCCGTGGTGTGCAGCGGGGCCGCAGTGAAGGCAACAGTGATACGAACGGCCAGGTCAGCGGGTATCCCGATGGGCCTGACAGCACCTACAACCAGGAGCGTTAGTGTGAGCCCGATGAGCCAGGCGGCACAGAACCTGAACTGGTTGATCACCAACTTCGTGGACAACACCCCCGGGGTGTCCCACACGGTGGTGGTCTCCGCCGACGGACTCCTTCTGGCGATGTCCGAAGGGTTCCCCCGCGACCGTGCCGACCAGCTGGCGGCGGTCGCGTCGGGTCTGACCTCGTTGACCGCGGGCGCGTCCCGCATCTTCGAGGGCGGCGCGGTGAACCAGACAGTTGTGGAGATGGAGCGAGGATTCCTCTTCCTCATGTCCATTTCCGATGGTTCCTCGCTCGCCGTCCTCGCACACCCGGAGGCGGACATCGGCCTCGTCGGGTACGAAATGGCCCTTCTTGTCGACCGCGCGGGCACGGTTCTCACGCCCGACCTGCGTGCGGAGCTTCAGGGAAGCCTTCTCAACTAACAGACAGGCGGTGCGTTTTCGCGCCTCGTGGCCGTAAGGTTTCGGGACGCGGCTCCACAGTGATGGTGCCCAGCGCAGTCGGAGGAGGAAGTACGTGTCTGGTTCAGCAACACCGCCGAGCGGTTCGTCGGCCAACTGGCCGCCCTACGGCCCTGCCCAGGGCCAGGCCGGCACGGGCGGGCGCGGCCACGGTCGCGGCGCTGACCGTGGCGACGGGTCGCAGAACCGGTACAACTTCCCCTCTGCGCCGAGCAACGCCCGGCCGACCCGACAGCCCGGTCCCTACGACCAGCCGTCGGCGCCGCGCATCCAGCCCGTGCAGCCGCAGCCGCGCCCCGACGCGAATCCCGCACCCCCTGCGAAGAACAACCCCCTGGTGCGCCCGTACGCCATGACGGGCGGCCGCACCAGGCCGCGATACCAGCTCGCCATCGAGGCGCTGGTGCACACCACCGCGCAGCCGCACCAGTTGCAGGGCCAACTGCCCGAGCATCAGCGGATCTGCACCCTGTGCCGGGAGATCAAGTCGGTGGCCGAAATCTCGGCCCTCCTCACGATCCCTCTCGGCGTGGCCAGGATTCTCGTCGCGGACCTCGCGGAGGCGGGCCTGGTCGCCATCCATCAGCCCGGCGGCGACGAGAGCGCCGGCGGTCAGCCAGACGTGACATTGCTCGAAAGGGTGCTCAGTGGACTTCGCAAGCTCTAGCGGAGGGCCGGCAACTCCAAGTCGTTCCACCACGTCCGCGAAGATCGTGGTGGCGGGCGGATTCGGCGTCGGCAAGACGACCTTCGTCGGCGCCGTGTCGGAGATCAACCCGCTGCGCACCGAAGCCGTGATGACCTCGGCGAGTGCGGGGATCGACGACCTGACACACACCGGCGGCAAGACGACCACCACGGTCGCCATGGACTTCGGCCGCATCACGCTCGACCAGGACCTGATCCTGTACCTGTTCGGCACCCCGGGCCAGGACCGCTTCTGGTTCATGTGGGACGACCTGGTCCGCGGCGCCATCGGCGCCGTCGTCCTCGTCGACACCCGCCGCCTCGCCGACTGCTTCCCCGCCGTCGACTACTTCGAGAACTCCGGCCTGCCCTTCGTCATCGCCCTCAACGGCTTCGACGGCAGTCAGCCGTACAACCCGGACGAGGTGCGCGAGGCGCTGCAGATCGGCCCGGACACCCCGATCATCACGACGGACGCCCGGCACCGCGCGGACGCCAAGTCGACGCTGATCACGCTCGTCGAGCACGCGCTCATGGCGCGGCTGCGCTAGCCCGACGGCGACCACGCCGGTACCTTCGCCCCGCTGGGTTCGTCCCCAGCGGGGCGTTGCGGCTTTTCGGAGGCTTTCCTCTGCTTCTCGGCCATGCTGCACGAGCGTTCACAGCCTCTTCCGTGCGGTCGTCACATGCGTCTCGCCCCTGATAGCACTGAGTACACGCAGTAACACCTTTGGTTATAGGTGGAGTTCAGTCGAGATGTCCCCAGCGCACAACTGACCGAATCTACATACCTGCCGCTGTGATGTTTTCGCGCGCTCTCGCGCTCACCTCATGGGGGCGGGACGATGTATGGCGCCCGCCCGCCTCAGGGCGAACTGAGCAGGAAGCGGAGCCATCCGATGAGCTTGTCCTATTCGGGCGTCGCGGTCACCAGATCAGGTGCCGCGGTCGCGCGATCCGAACGGCCTCCGAGTACCGGGCAGGGGGCGGCGCAGACCATCCGCGAAGCGGAGTGCTGCCTCCTGCACGACGCGGTCCAGCAGGCGCAGAAGGGGGACGAACGGGCCTTTCGCACCGTTTACCAGACGCTGCATCCACGGCTCCTCGCCTACGCACGGGCCCTGGTGGGCGCGACGGAGGCCGAGGACGTCCTGTCGGACAGCTGGCTGCAGATCGCCCGGGACCTGCACAAGTTCCGGGGTGACGGAGCCGGCTTCCACGGCTGGTGCAGCCGGATCGTGCGCAACAGGGCGCTGGACCACGTCCGCTGGCACAAGCGCCGGCCGGAGGCCCCGAACGACCTGAGCACGGTCCAGGAGCGACCCGCGCCCGACGACACCCCGACGCAGGCCCTGGACACCCTGGGCACCGAGCGCGCCCTCGCCCTCGTGGCCCAGCTGCCCCGGCAGCAGGCCGAGGCGGTGATCCTGCTGGCCGTCGTCGGACTCGACGCCAAGCGCGCGGCCGACATCCTCGGCAAGCGCGTCGGCGCCGTCCGCACCGCCGCCCATCGCGGCATCCGCAAGCTCTCCGGTCTCGTGACGGAGACCGCGCACACCTAGCGCTTCCCGCGCGGCCGGACCCCACTCCTCGCCCGCGCACCGCACGGTCCCGCGCCGCCCCTGCCCCGGCGACGCCCCCGACCGCCCTCCGGGCTCCCAGGCCGCCCAACCGGTGCGCCGAGCCCCTTCTACGACGTCCGCCCCGCGCGGACCCGGCGCCCAGGCCCCCGGCGCAGCACGGCAGCCGCCGCCGGCCCCCGCCACCGTGAACCCCTCGCGGAGCAGGGCCCGTTCCACGGCCGCCTTCCGTGCGGGACAGCACCGTGGCCCCGCGCCGCCCGCTCAGCGGGCCGCCTGCGCCCCGTTCCGGTCCCGCCCGTCGGGTCCCGCCCGTCCGTGCCCGCCCGTCCGTCCCGGCCGCCCCCGCGGTCCGCGCCGGAGGCGGCACCCACGCACGTCCGCGACCGACCACACAGAGGATACGAATGACCACGCACAGATGCAGAAGGGTGCCACCCTCACCGCCGTCCGTGAGGACGACGGCCAGGGCGACACCCGGTCTCCTGCGGGGGTCCGGCGAACCGGCCCCCGCGTCAGTCGCAGCCGCCCGCGTCCACGTCCCCGAGGCCCAGCTCGGCCCAGACCACCTTGCCGGTGGACGTCGGCGTCATGCCGAAGGCCGAGGCGTGGGCGGCGACCAGGAACAGGCCCCGCCCTCCGGTCTGGAAGAAGTCCGGGGGCTCCGTGGGCACCGGAACCATCTCCGGGGACGTGTCCGCCACCTCGACACGCACGCCGTCGGCGGTCCGGCTGATGACGAAGTCGAAGGTGCTGTCGTCGCAGTGCCGCACATTGCTGCACAGCTCCGTCGCCACGAACGAGGTGTCGTGCACGAGCTTGTGCAGACCCCAGCAGCGCAGGCGGGCGCCCACGATTCTGCGGATCTGCTCCAGACGGTGCGGGCTGTACTCCATACGGATCGCGCACGGCCGATCGAGCATGTCCATCAGCTCGATCTCATCCGTCGGCTGGTCCGGCATTACCCCTCCGGGGGTTCATCGGCGGTCAACTCGCTTGCGGACAAAGGGCGTTGCGTGTCCAGCATGGCGCCGAAACTATGCCCTAGGCAAGTATTACGTGCGAGTACCTTGCCGATGCGATGGGATTGCATATGACAGTTGTGTGGCCCGAGGGGGCGGGACATCATGTGGCCATGTCCCAGAGCGAGATGCCCACGATGCGCAGCCGCCGGCTCGGAGCCGAACTGCGGCGGCTGCGCACTGAAGCCGGCCTGAAGGTCAACGACGCCGCCCAGGCACTGGAGTGCGGGCAGCCGAAGATCAGCCAGATCGAGACCGGCAAACGCGGCATCCGCCAGCTCGACCTGACGACCCTGCTCAACCTGTACGCCGTCACGGACGAGCACCAGCGGACCAACCTCAAGCGGCTGGCCCGGGACATTCACAAGGTCGACTGGTGGTCCGGCCAGGGGCCCCTGTTGAGTGACGACCTGCGCGACTACCTCACCCTGGAGGCTGATTCCTCGCTGGTCCGCTCCTTCGAGCCTTCGGTTATCCCAGGTCTCCTGCAGACCGAGGCATATATGCGCGAGATATTCACCGCGGCGGCCGACACGGATTACGTGGAACCCCTTGTGAAGACTCGGATGAGACGCAAGGATCTGCTCGGCGGAACCAATGAATTCCGTTTGAGGGTGGTCATAGACATGCCCGCGCTGCACCGCATACCCGGTCCGCGGGCCCTGATCCGTGAGCAGTTCGAACACCTCATGGAGACCGGTGAGTCGCCCAATGTCACCATTCAGATCCTGCCATTGGACATCACTCTTCCGCTCTCCCAGTACGCTCCTTACACGCTCTTCACCATGCGCGGCGAACCGCCCGTACAAGTGGCATGGCTGGAGCACATGACCGGCGGCACGCTCCTTGAGCAGCGACCTGACGTGGAGACTTACACCAAGGCGTGGGACGACCTGACGGCGGCCGCGCTTTCTCCGGCACAGTCCCGCCGGTACCTCAGTGACCGAATCAAGCAAGAGAGCGAATCATGATGTCCCCCACTTCCGCACCCACCGCCTCGCTCCGCGAGATCGGGTCGGCGGCCTGGCACAAAAGCACGTTCAGCGGCGCGTCCAACGGCTGCGTGGAGCACGCGAAACTCACCGGGGACCGCCGCGCGGTCCGCGACACGAAACACCGCGAGTTCGGCGCGATCGTCTTCGATTCACCTTCCTGGGACGCATTCATTTCAAGCGTCAACTCAGGAGTTCTGCCGCTGTGAGTACTCGGGTGGATCTGGATATCGAGAAAAAACGTCTCTATGCTCTCGATCTCTCCGGCGCCACATGGCTGAGAGCTCCTGGAGACGCCTCCCGCGCCCCGGTGGAGGTCGCCTCCCTCGGGGACGGCGCGGTGGCCATGCGCAACCCGGCGGCCCCGCACGGGCCCGTCCTGCGCTTCACCGCCCATGAGTGGGAGGCCTTCAAACTCGGGGCGCTGCAGGGCGAGTTCGACTGATCCCGGGTACGACACGGCAAAGGCGTGAGCCCCGTCCTCGAAGGACGGGGCTCACGCCTTGTCTGCGGACCGGAAGAGCCGGTCAGCCCTGCCAGGAGTGCGGGGCGCGGAAGCCGTGCTGGCGCTCCAGACGGCGCCAGCCGGCGCGCGACTGGCGGGCCGCCTCCGGCGCGGACGGCTGGGCGGCGGCGCGGGCGACCAGGAGGGCGGTGATGGCCGCGACCTCTTCGGGCGCGGCGTTGCCCTTCTCTACGCGGATGTCGGGCATGGACATGGGGCAGGTCTCCTAGGGCTGGGGGCCGCTACTGCGGCGGGTTGCCGTGCTTGCGGGACGGCAGGTCGGCGTGCTTGGTGCGCAGCATGGCCAGGGACTTGACGAGCACCTCGCGGGTCTCGGCGGGGTCGATGACGTCGTCGACCAGACCGCGCTCGGCCGCGTAGTACGGGTGCATCAGCTCGGCCTTGTACTCCTTGACCATCTTCTGGCGCATGGCCTCGGGGTCCTCGGCGTCGGCGATCTGCCGACGGAAGATCACGTTGGCCGCGCCCTCGGCGCCCATGACCGCGATCTCGTTCGTGGGCCAGGCGTAGGTGAGGTCGGCGCCGATGGACTGGGAGTCCATGACGATGTAGGCACCTCCGTACGCCTTGCGGAGAATCAGCGAGATCCTCGGGACGGTGGCGTTGCAGTACGCGTACAGCAGCTTCGCGCCGTGGCGGATGATCCCGCCGTGCTCCTGGTCGACACCGGGGAGGAACCCCGGGACGTCGAGGAGGGTCACGATCGGGATATTGAAAGCGTCGCACATCTGCACGAATCGGGCAGCTTTTTCCGACGCCTCGATGTCCAGGACGCCCGCGAGCGCCTGCGGCTGGTTGGCGACGATGCCGACGACCTGGCCGTCGAGCCGGGCCAGGGCGCAGATGATGTTGCGCGCCCAGCGCTCGTGGACCTCCAGGTAGTCGCCGTCGTCGACGAGCTCCTCGATGACCTTGGTCATGTCGTACGGGCGGTTGCCGTCGGCCGGGACCAGGTCGAGCAGGACGTCCGAGCGGCGGTCCGCCGGGTCGTCGGACTCCACGGTCGGCGGGTTCTCCCGGTTGTTCTGCGGGAGCATCGAGATCAGGTAGCGGACCTCGGCGATGCAGGTCTCTTCGTCGTCGTAGGCGAAGTGGCACACACCGGAGGTCTCGGCGTGGACGTCGGCGCCGCCGAGCCCGTTCTGGGTGATCTCCTCACCGGTGACCGCCTTGACGACGTCCGGGCCGGTGATGAACATCTGCGAGGTCTCGCGGACCATGAACACGAAGTCGGTGAGGGCGGGGCTGTAGGCCGCGCCGCCCGCGCACGGGCCGAGCATCACGCTGATCTGCGGGATGACACCGGACGCCTTGGTGTTGCGCTGGAAGATGCCGCCGTACCCGGCGAGCGCGGAGACGCCCTCCTGGATACGGGCGCCCGCGCCGTCGTTCAGGGAGACCAGCGGGGCGCCGGCCGCGATGGCCATGTCCATGATCTTGTGGATCTTGGTGGCGTGGGCCTCGCCCAGGGCGCCGCCGAAGATCCGGAAGTCGTGCGCGTAGACGAAGACCGTACGGCCCTCGACCGTGCCCCAGCCGGTGATGACACCGTCGGTGTAGGGCTTCTTGGCCTCCAGGCCGAAGCCGACCGCGCGGTGCCGGCGCAGCTGCTCGACCTCGTTGAACGAACCCTCGTCCAGGAGCAGCTCGATGCGCTCGCGCGCGGTCAGCTTGCCCTTCGCGTGCTGGGCCTCGGTCGCCTTGTCGCTGGGACCGGCCAGGGCCTGTGCGCGGATCGCGTGCAGCTCGGCCGTGCGCCCGCGGGCGTCGGTGGGCTCGTCCCCGGGGTTCGAGGCGGTGTCGTCCAAAACGGTCATGTAGTGACCATACGAAGCCGACCAAGGAAACGGGCCGTCGACTCTGTACAGTCTCCGGCCCGTTTTCCTGGTAGCCCCGAACAGAACCTGACCTCGATGCAGCCGAAGTTACTGCTCAGGGCCCCGTCCCGTTGTAGAGATCACACAAAGGGGTGCGGTGAGAGACCGGTCACGTCGCCGTGCGGGCGGGCGGGACCGTCTCAACTGTTCACCCAGGTTTTCACCCGTCGCAATGGAAGCGGGCGGCTCCCCAGTCGGCGTGGTCGTTGCCGTTGCCGTCGCCGCCGTCGGAGACGATCAGGTCGACGTACTGGGCGCCGGTGACGTCGGCCGACAGGGACCAGGCCGGGTCGGCGGCCTTGAGGACGGGTGAGGCGACCTTCTCCGTGCCGTCGGCCGCCACCGAGAATTTCACACTTCCGCGGGTGGTCTGTACGTCGTCGACGCCGACCTCGGCCGTGAAGGAGCCGCACCGCCCGCCGAGGTAGTAGCGGACCTCGGCGGGTGCGTGGGTGCCGAGGCCCTTGGCGTACGCGGTGCCGCCGATCTTCAGCGGGGTGCCGTCGCCCTGGCCCTGTTCACCGACGGACTGGTCCTTCTCGACCGGCCCCCAGCCGTTCTCCGCCGAGGTCCAGTCCAGGTCGCTCGCGTACGTGTCCGTGGTGGGCGGCGGCGGAAGGGTGCGGACCGAGGTGCCCGCGGTGAGCTTTCTGGCGGTACCCGCGACCGAGTACGCCGCCCGCGCCGTCAGCTCGTACGGCCGGTACTCGGCGTCGACCGGCGGCGTCACCTGCCAGGTCGCGGTGGCGCGGGCGCCGGGGGCGACCGGGTCGAGGGTGATCTTCCCCGCGGGTTCGGCCTTCCAGCCCTCCGGCAGGTCGAGGGTGACGGACGCGTCCTCGATCCGGTCCTTCTCGTAGTTGGTGAGGGTGGCCTGGACCTTGTTCGCCCGGCCCGGTTCGAGGGTGTCCCCCGCCTTGAGCGCGAGGGTGCCGCAGGCGGCCGGTTCCTTCGCCGGGCCGAGGTCGGTCACGGTGAAGTCGTCGAGGACGAAGTCGGCGCCTTCCGGGGCGCCGGGCAGCTTGCGCAGTCCGGTCCAGGTGTCGCCGCAGCCGGCGGTGACCGTGGTGGTGAAGCGGCCGGTGGTGCGCTGCTGCCCGATCGGTTCGGCGGCGGTCTCGACGGCGTCGTCGCCCCGGTCGTAGCCGCTGATCCACCGGTAGGCGCCGGCGTGGCTGGACTGGTAGGCGAAGTCGACCTTGTAGGCGTGCCCGTCCTTCATGGGCACGGACGCCGGTGAGGTGCGGTAGACGACGCCGTCGTTCTCCTCGTGCGACTTCAGGGACTCGCCGCCGCCGATGACGTCGTCGACGAGCTTTCCGTTCCAGCCGGCCTGGGTGTACGGGGCGTTCTCCTGGGCGATGTGGGTGCGCGGGTCGGTGACGCCGCCCGCGTCGCCCTTGTCGAAGGGACCCCAGCCCTGGTCGACGTCCTCGAAGTCCTCGTGCACGACGGTGCCGGGCTCGGTCGTCGGGGCGTTGCGCACGACCCGTACGTCGTCGACGCGGACCGTGGCGGCGCCGTCGTCGGCGGCCGCGGCGACGCGCAGGGTCGCCGAACCCTTGCGGTCCGCCGTGAAGTTGACCTTCATCCGCTGCATGTTCGTGCCGTGCCAGTCGCTGGCCGCCATGGTGTTCGGCAGGGTGGACCGGTCGAGCGCGGTGGACGCGCCGCCCGCGCTCAGGGTCGTGTGCCGGGAGGCGCCCGGCTCGATCTCGGTCCAGGCGGAGGCCGTGTAGCGCTCGCCGGGGGCGAGTCCGGTGATCCGCTGGGCGACGGACGCGGCGCCCTTGCCGGTGAGGGCGGCGCTGTTGCGGCCGTTGCCGTCGGTGTCGCGGGCGACGGAACCGGTCGTGTCCCAGCCGCGGAGGCGGGCGTCGTTGAAGCCGGGGTCGGTGATGCCGGTGCCCTCGCCCCAGGCGGGGTCGGCGGCGCGCGGGGTGTCCTTGGCCGGATAGAGGACGTACGGCTGTCCCGCTTCCGCCTCGAGGGTGAGCTTTCCGTCCGTGCCGGTGCGGACGGTGCCGGTCTTCACCCGGCCGTTGTCGGTGAGCTTGTAGACGGTGTACGTGCCGGGAGCCACGGCCCAACTGCTGCTGCCGCCCTGCTTGTTGTAGTGGTACAGCTTCTTCCCGCCACTCCACGGGAGCAGATAACGGTCGCCGTCGAGGACCTTGCGGCCGTGGTCGTAGAAGGTGCGCCGGCCGTCCTCCACCGTGCCGCGCAGGCCGCCGGTGAAGGTGATGTCGTCGCCGTCCCAGCGGGTGATCTGCTGGTGCTGGAGGTACTTGGCGGGCAGGTCGCGCTGCCAGACGTTGGCGTAGAAGTCGTTCCAGTCGTTCTCGCCGGTCCAGCCCTCGAAGTCGACCAGCGCGCTCTGGCCGAGGACGGGGTCGTTGTTCCAGACGTCCTTCTCGCTGTTGCGGATGAACCGGATGATCTTCGAGTTGAGGCCCTTGTTGGTGGCTCCGCCGTAGTCGAGGTCGTTGGCCCAGTGCGACCACAGGGACTGCCGCTCGAACTTGTCGGCCCACTCGGTGGCCAGGTTCCAGCCCTGGCCGTTGATCGCCTTCGCGGTCTGCTCGGCGATCCAGCCGTGGGTGTAGTACACGTCGACGTAGACCGTGGTGAGGTTCTTGTCGGTCTCGTCGCGCAGTTGCTGGAAGCGGGCGGCGAGGTCGCCGCTGTCGATGTCGCGGCGCTGGTCGATGTAGTAGCTCTGGTCGAGCCAGTTCCAGCCGGGCGACTTCGGGTCGATCAGGTCGTCCTTGAAGTGCTTGGCCACCGGGTACGCCTCGGTGGCGTTGACGTGGACGCCGAACTCGGCGCCGTACTTCTTGCCCGCCTTGAGCAGCTTGTTGAGGTCCTTCAGGCCGCCCGCGCGCTGGTTGGTGTTGCCGCCGTAGTCGGGGTGCGCGGAGTCGTGGCCCTCGGACGCGTACCCCTTGAGCAGGGCGAACTGGCCCAGGTCGTCGGTGGCGAGGGAGATCCGCTTGACGTCGTCGAGGGTGCGCAGGAAGGGGTGCTGGGCCTGGCTGGCGAAGTTGAAGGGGATGTGGGTGATGACCCGGTCCGCGGTGTCCTCGCCACCCTGCGGCTCGATGCCGATGGAGCGGAAGGCGACGGCGCCGTCCTGCCAGTCGACGGTGTCGTCGCCGTTGGCGTCGGGGGTGACGACGACCTTCGCCCAGGGGAGGTCGTCGCCGGTGGCGTGGGTCGGCGACCCGGCGCCCCGGTACGTCCACTGCCCGGACCAGACGCCGACGCGGGTGGAGCCGTCGGCGTCCTTGCGGGCCTGGTGCCAGAACCGGGCGTCGTCGCCGCCGGTCGCGCCGCTCGGCTTGTCGTACGCGGAGTTCGACTCGACCGCGGCGGCCAGCCGCCCGGTGTTGACGATCGCGTAGGAGGCGCCCGTCGCGGAGGTCTCGGCCGGGGTGTCTGCACCGACCTCGCCGAAGACGTCCGCAGTGCGGGTGGAGTCCGCGTCCAGCTTGGTGAACGCCGTCTCGGCGCCGCCGTCCGCGCTGCCGACCGAGACGAGGTCCTGCCCCGGGATGTCGATGGTCCCGACCCGGAAGCCTGCCGTGTCGCGGACCGCCGTGATCCGGAAGGTCGTCGTCCGGCCGGAGACCCCGAGGGTGGCGTCGATCTCCACGCCGGGCAGGTCGGGGAAGGCGAGCGTGTACGCGGCCGTGGACCCGGTGACCTTCGGCGCGGCCCGGACCTCGGTGGCGTACGCCTTGCCGTTGAGGGTGACCTCGGTGACGGGCCGGGTGCTGCCGAGGAGGCGGGCGCCGTCGGCCCGGTTCTCGTAGGACAGGACGCGGGGGAAGTCCTCGGCGACGGTCACTTTGAGCCGGGCGCTGGTGAGGACGGTGCCGTTCGGCTCCGCCGCGGTGGCGCTCGCCACCGGGGTGAGGGTGGCTCCGAGTACGGCCGCGAGGGCCAGGGCGTAGGGGGCTCGGGATCTTGGGGGCATGTCGTTCTGGGTATCCGCGGGGTGCCCTCCGGGTCAACGGGTCCATGGGGTATCGGAGTTGAGAGTCCAACTGTCCGACTCCTTTAGTCCAAGCCCCGTAGGAGGCTTGCCCGCGGCCCGGTGGGGCTTCTCGCGCGGTTCCCCGCGCCCCTGGCGGGGCTTCAGTACTTGGCGGCGTCGCCCAGTTCGCGTTCGATGCGGATCAGGCGGTTGTACTTGGCCGTGCGGTCGGAGCGGGACAGGGAACCGGTCTTGATCTGGCCGCAGCCCGTCGCCACCGCCAGATCGGCGATGGTCGTGTCCTCGGTCTCGCCGGAGCGGTGCGACATCACGGCCTTCCAGCCCGCCCGGTGGGCGATGTCCACCGTCTCCAGCGCCTCCGTCAACGTCCCGATCTGATTGACCTTGACCAGGACGGCGTTGCCGACCCCGGTACGGATGCCCTCGCGCAGCAGCTCGGGGTTGGTGCAGAACACGTCGTCGCCGGTGAGCTGGCAGCGGTCGCCCACGCGGGCGGTCAGCTCGCGCCAGCCGTCGAGGTCGTCCTCGGCCATCGGGTCCTCGATGGACAGGATCGGGTACGCGTCGATGAGTCCGGTCAGGTAGTCGACCTGCTGGGCCGTGGTGCGGTCGACGCCCTCGCCCCGGTAGGCGTAGACGCCGTCGCGGTGGAACTCCGACGACGCCGGGTCCATGATCAGGCCGAGGTCCGTGCCGGGCCGGTACCCGCTGCGCTCGATCGCCGCCATGACGAAGTCGAGCGCCTCCTCGGCGGTGCGCAGCGCGGGCGCGAAACCGCCCTCGTCGCCGACGCCCGTGGAGTGCCCGGCGGCGAGCAGGTCGCGGCGCAGGGTGTGGAAGACCTCGGAGCCCATCCGGACGGCTTCGGCGAAGGTCGGGGCGCCGATCGGCGCGATCATGAACTCCTGGAAGTCCAGCGGATTGTCGGCGTGGGCACCGCCGTTGACGATGTTCATCATCGGCAGCGGGAGCAGGTGGGCGTCGGCGCCGCCGAGGTGGCGGTAGAGCGGCAGCCGGTGCGCGGCCGCGGCGGCCTTGGCGGCGGCGAGGGAGACGCCCAGCAGGGCGTTGGCGCCGAGCCGGGACTTGGCGGGGGTGCCGTCGAGGGCGATCAGGGCGGCGTCCAGGCCCGCCTGGTCGTCGGCGTCCCGGCCGACGACGGCCCGGGCGATCTCGCCCTCGACGTGGGAGACGGCGCGGTCGACGCCCTTGCCGTGCCAGCGGTGCGGGTCGCCGTCGCGCAGTTCGACGGCTTCGCGGGCGCCGGTGGAGGCGCCGGAGGGGACGGTCGCGCGTCCGCTCGATCCGTCGGCCAGGGTGACGTCGGCCTCGACGGTGGGGTTGCCGCGGCTGTCGAGGACGGCGAGGGCGGTGACGGAGACGATCTCGGGCATGGGAGGTCCTTCCCGTTGCTGCGTGCCGCGGCCCTGCTGCGACGACGGTGGCGCGTGCCGCGACGGAGCAAAACTATACAGCCTTGCTGTTCAGTTCTGCTGCACAGCCGTGCTGAACAGTTGTGCTGAACAGCTGCGCTGCGCAGGTGAGGTGCGCAGTTTCGCTGGATACCGCCGGGTAAAGTGCGCTCATGTCTGCCCCGGAATCCGCCGCCGTCGCCGCCGATCTGCGTACCGCGATGGGCCGGCTCACCCGGCGCGTGAAGCACGAGGACCTGATTCCGCACGGCCAGGTCGCCGTGCTCGGCGTGCTGGACCGCGACGGCGCCATGACCACCAGCGATCTCGCCGCCGATCAGCGGGTCAGGCCGCAGTCGATGGCCCGTGCCGTCGGGCTGCTGACGGAGCAGGGGCTCGTCACCCGCCGCGCGCACCCCACCGACGGACGCAAGTCACTGGTGGAGCTGACCGAGGCGGGGCGCGCCGCGCTGGATGCGGAGCGGGGGCGTCGGGCGGGGTGGCTCGCGCAGGCGATCGAGGCTGAACTCAGCGCCGATGAGCGGGAGTTGTTGTCCCGGGGTGCGGCCCTGATGGAGCGGCTCGCCGGGCGCTGATCCGCGGTCGGGCGCGGCTTTCGTCGTGGCTGGTCGCGCAGTTCCCCGCGCCCCTGGGTCGTACGCCGGCTGACGGCCGGCGGCCGCTTCTCGCGCAGTTCCCCGCGCCCCCGGGTCGTACGTCACGCGCGCCACCGTCGTGGCTGGTCGCGCAGTTCCCCGCGCCCCTGAGATGCGCACTTCGTGCGCCATCTCATCGAGAGAGGCGCGCCCCGTGCGGACCTCGACAGAGAGGCGCGCCCCGTCCGGACCCGGGCAGAGAAGCGCGCCCCGTCCGGACCCCGGCAGAGAAGCGCGCCCCGTCCGGACCCCGGCAGAGAAGCGCGCCCCGTCCGGACCCCGGCAGAGAAGCGCGCCCCGTCCGGACCTCATCGAGAGAGGTGCGTCTCGTGTGGCGCCCGTCGGGGAGGTGCGGCGGGGCCGCAGTCTCCAGGGGAGGCTGCGCGTCAGCGCATGGCTCAGGGGCGCGGGGAACTGCGCGGCCAGCCACGACGGAAGCCGCAGACGAAGGACGCGCCGCCGCAGCTCACAGCGGGGTTTTCACCACCGCCGCCACCCACACCCCGTACGGCAGCGCCGCACAGGCCAGCGCGCTCGCCACCACAAGAACCTGCGCCCGGCGCCGCCGCCAGCCCCGCGCCATGGTCCGGGCCACCGGAATGAGCAGCGGAAAGGCGGGCAGCACGAAGCGCGGCTTGGAGGCGAAGGGGCCGCCGAGCAGCAGCACCATCAGGACCAGGACCCCGCTGAAGACCAGCAGCGGCAGGGCCGCCCGGGGCGAGCGGTCGAGACAGAGCAGGCAGAACAGCACCACGGCGGCGGCGACGAGCAGCACGGACACCGGATAGACGACCTTGCCGCCGTACAGGAACAGCACCCGCAGAAAGCGCAGCGAGCTCACACCGAGGTCGAGCCCCGACTTCCAGGCGTCCTGCACGGTGAAATAGCCGTGCAGCAGGTCCCCCGTGCGCGCCCCGACCCACAGCACGTAGCCGAGCCACCCCGCGGGGGCGAGCAGCGCCGCGACCCAGGGACCGCGCCCGCGCCCGCGGCTCCGGACGAGTTCGCACGCGGCGGTGACCACGACCGCGGCGGCGACGGCGAGCCCGGTGGGCCGGGTCAGGCCCGCGAGGACGGCCAGGGCGCCGGCGAGCCACCAGTTCCGGGCGAGCAGGGCGTACAGCGCCCAGGCGGCGAGCGCGGCGAACAGCGATTCGCTGTAGGCGAGGGTGAGGACGACCGCCTGGGGCAGCAGCGCCCACAGGACGACGAGGAATGTGGCCGTCGCCGTGCCGTACAGACGGTGGCCGACGGCGTAGACGCCCCAGGCCGCGGCGAGGGCGGCGGCCCAGGCGACGAGGAGTGCGGCCGGCCCCGCGCCGCCCGGCAGGACGGCGTCCGCTCCTCGGGTCAGCAGCGGGAAGAGCGGGAAGAACGCGAAGTCGGTCTGCACGGTCCCGAACGTGGAGAGGTATTCGCGGGTGCCGTAACCGTGTTCGGCGATGTGCAGGTACCAGACGGCGTCCCAGGCGTGGGCGAGCGTCCGGGTGGCCGGGCGTCCGCCGTTCAGGTCGGTGAGGACCAGCAGGACGACTCCGGTGGCGCGGACCGCCGCGAAGACGGCGAGGGCGCGCAGCACACCCGGCGGCTTCCCGGAACTCCACCGTCCGGCCTCGACGGGCCCGACCCGCAGTCCGCCCTGGAGTTCCGTCGCCTCGCCCGTCCGCAGCACGCGCAAACCCCGCCTTTCTCGCACAATGGAGACGTTTGGCTCTACAAGGTGGCACAAAGCGTCAACGGGACTTTCCTATCGGTCACTCACCCGTGTGTCACCGGAGCGACACACTGCGTTTGATGTTGAAAGTTGAACATCATCGCGCTACAGTCGTCCTCAGTTGATAGTTCAACCTTCAACATCACGTCGGCACCCCGTGCCGCCCGTCCCCAAGGAGCACGTCATGGGCATCTTCGGCCGCAAGAACGAGACCACCGACACCACCGCTGCCGCCGCGCCGGCCGGCCCGGACCTGAGCGCCGTCACGGGCGACTACACGGTCGACCCCGCGCACACCACGCTCGGCTTCGTCGCCCGGCACGCGATGGTGACGAACGTGAAGGGCAGCTTCACCGACTTCACCGGCGAGCTGCACCTCGACGGCTCGGACCCGGCCAAGTCCACCGCGAACTTCGACGTGCAGATGGCCAGCATCGACACCGGCAGCGCCGACCGCGACGGCCACCTGAAGAGCGCCGACTTCTTCAAGATCGACGAGTTCCCGACGATGACGTTCCGCTCGACGTCCGCCGAGTCGCTGGGCGGCGACGACTACCGCATCACCGGCGACCTCACGATCCTCGGCACCACGAAGCCGCTCTCCATCGACCTGGAGTTCAACGGCTCGGCGAAGGACCCGTTCGGCAACGAGCGCGTCGGCTTCGAGGGCAAGGCCGAGATCCTGCGCTCGGAGTGGGGCCTGACCTGGAACGCGGCGCTGGAGACCGGCGGCGTCCTCGTCTCCGACAAGATCAAGCTGAACTTCGACATCTCCGCCATCAAGAGCGCCTGAACCACCTGTACGGCGGGCCCGGACGGCCGCTCCGTCCGTGACCTCGACCGGCTCCCTGTGTGACACGTCACAGGAGGCCGCCGCGATGTCACGAACGGAGCGGCCGTCCCGTCGTTCTCGTGAGCACCCATGGGAGGTTCACGATGAGCGGAAGCAGGGACACGAGGGACACGGCGGCGGGCGAGCGCGTCGCGGACTGGGCCGACGGCCGGCTCGGCGTCTACGGTCTCGGCCGCAAGTATCTGCGCAAGGTCTTCCCCGACCACTGGTCGTTCCTGCTGGGCGAGGTCTGCCTCTACACCTTCGTCATCCTGATTCTGACCGGCGTCTATCTGACCCTGTTCTTCCATCCGTCGATGAACGAGGTGGAGTACCACGGGAGTTACCTGCCGCTGAGCGGCGTACGCATGTCGGAGGCGTACTCCTCGACGCTCGACATCAGCTTCGACGTGCGCGGCGGGCTGCTGATCCGGCAGATCCACCACTGGGCCGCGCTGATCTTCGTGGCGGCGATGTTCGTGCACATGATGCGGCACTTCTTCACGGGGTCGTTCCGCAAGCCGCGCGAGCTGAACTGGCTGTTCGGCTGGCTGCTGCTGTTCCTCGCGCTGTTCGAGGGGCTGCTGGGGTACTCGCTGCCCGACGATCTGCTGTCCGGGGCGGGGATGCGGCTCATCGAGGGCATGACCCTGGCCGTCCCGGTCGTCGGGACGTATCTGTCGTTCTTCCTCTTCGGCGGCGAGTTCCCGGGCCATGACATCGTGGCCCGCTTCTACTCGATCCACGTGCTGCTGCTGCCGGGCATCATGGCGGCGCTCGTCGTCACCCATCTGATCCTGGTCTTCTACCACAAGCACACCCAGTTCCCCGGCCCGGGAAAGACCGAGCGCAATGTGGTGGGCCAGCCGTTCTTCCCGGTCTACGTGGCCAAGGCGGGCGGCTTCTTCTTCCTGGTCTTCGGTGTGGTGGCGGCGATCGCCGCCGTCGCGACCGTCAACCCTGTCTGGGTGTACGGGCCCTACCGCCCCGACCAGGTGTCGACGGGCGCGCAGCCCGACTGGTACCTGGGGTTCGCCGAGGGGCTCGTGCGGGTGATGCCGGGGTGGGAGATCGTGCTCGGCGGGCACACCCTCGCCCTCGGCGTCCTCGTCCCGTTCCTCGCGTTCCCGCTGTGGCTGGTCCTCATCGGGGTGTATCCGTTCGTGGAGGCGTGGATCACGGGCGACCGCCGCGAGCACCATCTGCTGGACCGGCCGCGCAACCGTCCGGTGCGGACCGCGCTCGGGGTGGCCTGGCTGACCGGTTTCCTCGTCGCGATGGCGGCCGGCGGCAACGACCTGTGGGCCACGCACTTCCATCTCTCGGTGAACGCCATCACCTGGACCGCGCGGGTGGCGCTGTTCGCCGGTCCGGTCCTCGCCTACGTCGTGACCCGGCGGATCTGTCTCGGGCTGCAGCGGCGGGACCGGGACAAGGTGCTGCACGGCCGTGAGACGGGCCGGATCAAGCGGCTGCCGCACGGGGAGTACGTGGAGGTCCACGAGCCGCTGTCCCGGGGCGAGTTGCACCGCCTGACCCAGCACGAGCAGCCCGCCGCGCTGGAGGCCCTCCCCGACACGGACGAGCACGGAGTACGCCGTCGGGTGCGGGCCGTGCAGCGGCTCCGGGTGGCGCTGTCGCGGTGGATGTTCGGGGCGGGGGCGCAGGTGCCGAAGGCCGGGGCGCCCGAGGCGGAGGAGGCGCCGCGACGTCCGTCGTTGCGGCCGTGACCCCTACCGCCGAGGGCTGTCCCGCCACTCCCCCGCGAGCAGGCCCAGCACCACGTCGTCCTGGAACGTGCCCATCACCCAGGCCGAGGAGCGCAGGACGCCCTCGTGGACGAAGCCGTTGCGCTCGGCGGCGCGCAGCATCGGGGTGTTGTCCGACAGGGTCTCGATCTGGAGCCGGTGCAGTCCGCGGACGACGAACGCGTAGTGGCACAGCGCCGCGACCACGTCGGTGCCGTAGCCCTTGCCGCGGGCGGCCGGGAGCAGGCCGAGGCCGATGTGCGCGGACCGGTGGTGTAGGTCGATGCCCCACAGGTTCGCGCCGCCGACGAGGGCGCCGCCGTCCAGCTCCACCACGGAGAACACGAGGTGCCGCGGATCCTCGTCGTCCACCCGGAACCGGCTCTGCGGTGAGCCGGGCGTGAGCGGGCGCCACGGTTGGGTGTCGGCCCGCGCCGTGGTGGCCACCCGGGCGTAGAGCTCGGCCTCCAGGACCGGGATGTCGTCCTCGTGCCGGGCCCTGAGCCCGATCTTGTCGCCCTTCAGCATGGGAGTTTCCTATCCGGCCGGGTCGGATCCGGGCAATCCGTTTTGTGCCTGCCGGGCCCACGCCCCCAGCTTCTCGGGGTTGCGCACCGCCCAGATGCGGGTGACCCGGCCGTCCGCGCAGTCGAACGCGGCCACCGTCGCCGGGACTCCGTCGACCTCGGCGACCAGCCCCGGCGTGCCGTTGACCGTCCGCTCCCGCAGGACGAGTCCGGTGGCCTTGCGCGCGAAGAGGGCCAGGTAGCGGGCGATCTCCTCGCCGCCGACGACCGGGTGCCGCGCGGCGGCGACCACACCCCCGCCGTCGGCGGCCATCGTGGCGTCGGGGTCGAGGAGTGCAACGAGGGCGGCGATGTCCTTGGCCTGCCAGGCCCGTTTGAAGTCCCCTACGAGTACGGCCTGCCGGTCGGGGCCGGTGGTCGCGGTGCGGGCCGCCCGGATCCTGCCGCGCCCCGAGGACGCCAGCTGCCGGCAGGCCGCCGGGGTCCGCCCGAGGATCTCGGCGATCTCGGCGAACGCGTACCGGAAGACGTCGTGCAGCACGAACGCGACCCGCTCGGCCGGGGTCATCGACTCCAGGACGACGAGGAACGCCATGCTCACCGACTCGTCGAGGGTGATCCGGTCCGCCGGGTCGCCGTCCCCGGCCGCGCCGGTGGCGTGGGCGCGGTCCGGCAGCGGCTCGGGGATCCACTCGCCGACGTAGCGCTCCCGCCGCACCCGCGCCGAACCCAGCTGATCGAGGCAGATCCGGCCGGCCACCGTCGTCAGCCACGCGCCGGGGTTCTCGACGGCCGCCCGCCGCTGTTCCGACAGCCCGTACCAGCGGGCGTACGTCTCCTGCACGGCGTCCTCGGCCTCGGTCAGCGAGCCGAGCAACCGATAGGTGAGATTCGTCAGGTGGCGCCGCTCCCCCAGGACCGTGCTCTGTGTCACATCCACCCCGACCGCCCCCTCCTGGCCTGACCTTTCACGGACCCGCGTCGTCGACGTATCGAGACCGTACAGAAGATCGACTGCCGTGCGGCAGGAGTCCGGGAAACCGGAGAGAGAAGGACGCGTGATGGTCAGCGAGATCAGCCGGGTCGGCCAGGCCGGCCGGAGCAGCCGGCCGGTGGCGGCCCGCCGCAGCACCACGTTCCTCAGGGTCGCCGTCGCGCTGCAGACCGCGACGGTCTTCGTCCAGGCCGTCAGCGCCGGACTGCTGCTCACCGCCCACTACGGCGAGGTGATCCACAGCGTCGGGGCGCGCGTGATGTACGCCGCGTCGATGCTCTACGTCCTCGCCGCGGTCCTCGCCTGGAGACCGGGCGGCGGTTCGCCCCGGCCGATCCTGCACGCGTCGGGCTTCCTCGTGCTCGCCTCGGCGCAGGTGGTGCTCGGCGTCGCGCACGTGCCGTCGGTCCATGTCCCGCTGGGCGTCCTGATGTTCGGGCTGAGCGTGCTGGCGCTCACGCATCCCCGGGCGCGGGCGATCGTGCCGGTCGGGGCCCCCGGCAGCTGACGCCGCTGGAAGGATGGCCCTCATGACCATCGCGGCACGACGGCACCACCGCACCGGGGGCACCGGCCCCACCGGCAGCCATGCGGCTTGATCCGGGCGTCCTGCGGGACAGACTGCTGGAGGCGACGGGCACCGTCCGGATCGAACGGGCCCGCATCACCGGCCCGTTGAACCTCGACGGCACCGAGATCAAGGCCCTCGTGCGGTTCGAGGAGTGCGAGTTCGAGGGACCCGTCAGCCTGGAGGCGGCGTCCACCCTCGCCCTCTCGATCACCCGGAGCAGGCTGCCCGGACTGCGGGCGCCGACGGCCCGCTTCGGCGGGCGGGTCGATCTGCGCGGCACCACGGTCGACGGCGCCCTGAACCTGGTGCACGCGCACATCGGGGGCGGACTGCGGCTCGACGGCGCCCGTCTGATCCACCCGGAGGGCGTCGCGCTGGAGGCCGGCGGGCTGGTGATGGAGGGCGGGGTGTTCTGCGACGGCGGGTTCGAGGCCGAGGGGTCCGTCGGCTTCCCCGGAGCGCAGTTGCCGGGCGGGCTGTGGATGCGCGGGGCGCGGATCACGGTCGGGGAGCCGGGCGCGGTCGCGTTCAACGGGGACAATCTGACCGCCTCCACGGTTCGGCTGTCGCACGGCTTCAGCACCGACGGCCGGATACGGCTGCGCGGCGCCCAGATAGACGACCTGCTGACCCTCAACGGAGCCGAACTCACCGGCACGGGCTCCTCGTTGATGTGCGTGGGCGCCCGCGCCGAGGCGCTCGACCTGCGCTTCGCGACCGCCCCGCGCGGCACGGTGAATCTCCGCAACGCCCACTTCACCCGCATCCAGGACACCCCGGGGACCTGGCCCCCCTCGCTCGGCCTGGACGGGCTGACGTACGACTGGCTGGAGTCCACCGCGCCCCGCCGCCGCGACGACGTGACGAACCGGCTGGCCTGGCTGCGCCGCGACGACGGCTACTGCCCGCAGCCGTACGAGCAACTGGGCGTCAACTACCGCCGGTTGGGCCATGACGACGAGGCACGCCGGGTGCTGCTGCACCGGCAGCGGCAGCGCCGCGCGACGCTCGGCCCGGCGGGCCGGCTGTGGGGGTACCTCCTCGACGCGACCGTCGGCTACGGCTACCGGCCCTGGCTCGCCGGGCTCTGGCTGGCGCTGCTCACGGCCGCGGGCTGGTTCGTCTTCCGCACCCACCGTCCGGTGCCGAACAAGGCGGGCGAGGGGCCGCCGTTCCACGCGCTCGTCTACACCCTCGACCTGCTCGTCCCGATCGGCGGGTTCGGCCAGCGCGACGCCTGGCACTGGGCCACCGTCGGGCCCCAGTCGCTCGCGTACGCGCTCGTGGTGATCGGCTGGGTCCTGACCACGGCGGTGGTGGCCGGGGTGACCCGCACCCTGAGTCGCAACTAGGGCCTGTCCGGCGGATCAGGTCGCAGCCGGGCGGCCCGCGCATTTCTGTGCTGGTGAGCGGGGTCTGGTGCGTCGAGATGCAAGGCGGAGG
>NZ_JBEYYU010000022.1:0-126670 GCF_040645755.1 Streptomyces sp. NPDC046716 | reverse complement strand
GTCATGCCCCGCATCTTCATGGCCGTGCGCCGCGAGTCCCGCTACCCCGTCTCCGAGATCCTCGCCAAGACCCCCGCCATCCCCTCCGGCTGCCAATGGGGCATCTTCCTGCGCAACCACGACGAGCTCACCCTCGAAATGGTCACCGACGAAGAACGCGACTACATGTACGCGGAATACGCCAAGGACCCCCGCATGCGGGCCAACATCGGCATCCGCCGGCGCCTCGCCCCGCTCCTGGACAACGACCGCAACCAGATCGAACTCTTCACCGCGCTCCTGCTGTCGCTGCCCGGCTCCCCGATCCTCTACTACGGCGACGAGATCGGCATGGGCGACAACATCTGGCTCGGCGACCGCGACGCCGTCCGCACCCCCATGCAGTGGACTCCCGACCGCAACGCCGGCTTCTCCTCCTGCGATCCGGGCCGCCTCTCCCTGCCCACGATCATGGACCCGGTCTACGGCTACCAGGTCACCAACGTCGAGGCCTCCATGTCCTCGCCGTCGTCCCTGCTCCACTGGACCCGCCGCATGATCGAGATCCGCAAGCAGAACCCGGCATTCGGCCTCGGCTCCTACACCGAACTCTCCTCCTCCAACACCGCCGTGCTGGCCTTCCTGCGCGAGTACAAGGACGACGTGGTCCTGTGCGTCCACAACTTCTCCCGCTTCGCCCAGCCCACCGAACTCGATCTGCGGGTCTTCGACGGCCGGCACCCGGTGGAACTCATCGGCGGGGTGCGGTTCCCGGCGATCGGTGAACTGCCCTACCTGCTCACCCTCGCGGGGCACGGCTTCTACTGGTTCCGGCTGCGCGGCACATCTCTCGCTCCCCGTGTCGCCCACCACGATTGGACCTGATCCGCCATGACGACCTCGACCATGTCCGGCCCGGCCCCGTCCCCGCTGTCCGAGCCCGCTGTCTCGCGCGGGCGACTCGCCGCGCTGCTGGCAGGCTGGCTGCCCGACCAGCGCTGGTTCGCCGGCCGCGACCACAAGATCACGAACCTGTCCGTGGTGGCGGCGACGGAGCTCGCGCCCGGCTGCTTCCACCTGCTGGTCCGGGTCGAGCACCGCGGCGAAGAGGGCCCCGCGCACTACCAGTTGCTCCTCGGCGCGGGCACCCACGTGCCCCCGCGGCTGCGCGGCCACGTCATCGGCGAGGTCGAAGGCCCCACGGGCGACACTCTGCTGGTGTACGACGCCGTGCACGACCCCCGCGCGGCGGCGCTGCTCCTGGACCGGGTCCGCAGCGGCGGCACCACGGGAAACCTGCGCTTCGAGTCGTTCCCGCGCACGGGCGTCCCGAGCGGCCTCACACCCCGTGTCCTGGACGTCGAACAGTCGAACACCTCGATCGTCTACGGTGACCGGCTCATCCTCAAGCTCTTCCGGCGGGTGCAGCCGGGCATCAACCCCGATCTGGAGGTGCCGACCGTGCTGGCGCGACACGGCTACGCCAAGGGCCTCGCGCCCACGGCCTGGTTCCACACGTGTGCGCCGTTCTTCGCGACACTGGGGGTCGTCCAGCCCTACCTCAGGGGTGCGACGGACGGATGGGCGCTGGCCCGCGCATCGGCCCTGGAGCGAGGGGACTTCGTCACGGAAGCCCGCGATCTGGGCCGCGCGACGGCCGCACTCCATGTGGCCCTGGCGGAGGCGTTCCCCGTCGCCCCGGCCCCCGCGGACCACACCGTACGGCTGGCGGACGCGATGACGAGCCGACTGCGGCACGCGGCTTCCCTCGTGCCCGCGCTGCGCGCGTACGTGCCAGGGCTGAGCAGCGCCTATGCCGAGTTCGCGCTGGCAGGGAGTGATCTGCCGCTGCAGCGGATCCACGGCGATCTCCATCTGGGGCAGGTGCTGCGGGCCGGCGGCGACTGGCACATCGTCGACTTCGAGGGCGAGCCGGCCAAGCCGCTGACCGAGCGGCGGGGCGACCACTCCCCCGTCGGCGACGTCGCGGGCATGCTCCGCTCGTTCGACTACGCGGCCCACATCGACGGCTCGCCGCGACCGGAGTGGGCCGAGCAGACCAGCGCCGCGTTCTGCGGCGGGTACGCCGAGGCCGGCCGGTTCGATCCGCGGCGCACGGCTGTGGTGCTGCGTGCGCACGAGGCGGACCGGGCCGTCTACGAGGTCGTCTACGAGGCGGGCCATCGACCGGACTGGATCACCGTCCCCATGACGGCCGTAGCACGCCTGTCCCGCACCTCCTGATCACTCATCGCCCTTCTCCTTCAAGGGAGTTCCGCAGATGGCCGTCGTCGACGTGGACCCGACCACCCTCCACCGCGCGCGCCCCGCGCCCGCACTCGACGCGGACGACCGCGGCCGGCTGTTGCGCGGGGAGCACCACGATCCGCACGCGCTCCTGGGCGCGCACCCGGGCCCCGACGGAGTGGTGGTGCGCTGTCTGCGTCCGCACGCACGCAGCGTCTCCGTCCTCACGGGCCCCGTCGCCTGGACGCTGCGCGACGAGGGCGACGGCCTGTTCACGGGGACGGTGCCGGGTTCGGGCCCGCTCGGGCACCGGCTGCGCGTCGTCCATACGGAGGCCGTCGTCGACGTCGAGGACCCGTATCGCTTCCCGCCCACCCTCGGGGAGCTCGACCTCCACCTCGTCGCCGAGGGCCGGCACGAGGAACTGTGGACCGTGCTCGGCGCTCATGTGCGGGAGCAGGAGGGAGTGCGCGGTACCCGTTTCGCGGTGTGGGCCCCCGACGCCAGAGGTGTGCGGGTGTGCGGCGACTTCAACCACTGGGACGGGACGGCGCTGCCGATGCGCTCGCTGGGGAGCTCGGGCGTGTGGGAGCTGTTCGTCCCGGGGGTCGGCGCGGGCGCCCTGTACAAGTTCGAGATCACGGGCCCCGACGGCGCCCGCCTCGAACGCTCGGATCCGATGGCCCGCCGCACGGAGGTTCCGCCCGCGACCGCGTCGGTCGTGACGGACAGCGACCACGTCTGGGGCGACGAGGAGTGGATGCGGCGGCGCGGCGACCGGCCGGCCCACTCGGCGCCCCTGTCCGTGTACGAGGTGCACCTGGCCTCGTGGCGCCCGGGGGCGACCTACCGCGAACTGGCCGCCGAACTCGTCTCGTACGTATCCGAGTTGGGGTTCACCCACGTAGAACTGCTGCCGGTGGCCGAGCACCCCTTCGGCGGCTCGTGGGGCTACCAGGTCACCGGTTTCTACGCCCCCACCGCACGCCTCGGCACCCCCGACGACTTCAGGTACTTCGTCGACACGCTGCACCGGGCGGGCATCGGTGTGCTCCTCGACTGGGTGCCGGGGCACTTCCCGCGCGATGCCTGGGCGTTGGCCGACTTCGACGGGCGTCCGCTGTACGAGCCGCAGGACCCGGTGCGGGCCGCCCACCCCGACTGGGGCACGCTCGTCTTCGACCTCGGGCGCCGCGAGGTGCGCAACTTCCTCGTCGCCAACGCCGTGTACTGGTGCGAGGAGTTCCACATCGACGGCCTCCGCGTCGACGCCGTCGCCTCCATGCTCTACCTCGACTACTCGCGCGAGGACGGCACGTGGACGCCGAACGCGCACGGCGGACGGGAGAATCTGGATGCCGTCGCCTTCCTCCAGGAGATGAACTCCACGCTCTACCGGCGGTGCCCGGGCATCGTCACGATCGCGGAGGAGTCGACCGCCTGGGACGGCGTGACCCGGCCCACGGACCAGCCGGCCGCACACGGCCTCGGCGGACTGGGTTTCGGCCTGAAGTGGAACATGGGCTGGTCCCACGACTCCCTGGCCTACATGGCGCACGATCCCGTCCACCGCAGGTACCACCACGACGCGTTGACGTTCTCGATGGTGTACGCGTACAGCGAGCACTACGTCCTGCCCGTCTCGCACGACGAAGTCGTCCACGGGAAGCGGTCGCTCGTGTCGAAGATGCCGGGAGACTGGTGGCAGCAGCGCGCCGACCACCGCGCCTACCTGGCCTTCATGTGGGCCCATCCCGGCAAGAAGCTGCTGTTCATGGGGCAGGAGTTCGCGCAGGGCGCCGAATGGTCCGAGACCGATGGGCCCCAGTGGTGGGTGCTGGGCGCGGACCATCCCGGGCACGAGGACCACCGGGGCGTCCAGCGGCTGGTGGCCGACCTCAACCACCTGTACACGGCGCGTCCCGCCCTCTGGGAACGGGACGGTGACCCCGCGGGCTTCTCCTGGGCCGAAGCGGACGCCGCGGACGACAACGTCCTCGCGTTCGTCCGCCACGCCTCCGACGGCCCTCCGCTGCTGGCCGTCGTCAACTTCTCGCCCGTGGTGCGCGACGACTACCGGATCGGTGTCCCGGAGGCGGCGACGGACGTCTGGCACGAGGTCCTCAACACCGATGCCCCGCGCTACGGCGGCAGCGGCGTCCGCAATGAGGGCCCGCTCCCCCAGACCGCCACCGCCCACCACGGCTTCCCGGCGTCGCTCTCCCTGCGGCTCCCGCCGCTGGGGGCGGTCTGGCTCAGCCCGATGCCGTAGCCGGTGGCTGCGGGGGCATGCGGAGAGGGACAACCGTGTCCCCCGCCTACCCGAGGAGCAGCCCCGTCGTGGGAACCGCCGTCCACGTCCCGCAGACCCGGGACATGATCGGAGAAGAACTCTCCGGTGACGAAGCCTTCACCGCGCTGCGCCACTACGGCGGTGTGCGGCTGCTGTTGGACTCCTTCAGCCGGTTCCGCTACGCGGACGGTTTCACCAACGCCCGGGCGCTCGCCTTCCAAATGGTGCTCGGGCTTGTGCCCTTCACCGTCGTCCTCGTGGGCCTGGCGACGAGCGTGCACACCGAGAGCGTGGGCCGGGTGGTGGAGCTGACCCTGGCCCGGATCGTGCCGGGCGCCAGTACCGAGGTCGTGGAGAAGGCGTTCGACGGTACGCGGCGCACCGCCGGCAGCGACCTGTGGAGCGCGATGGCGCTCTGGCTCGGGCTGGCCTTCGCCGTGCTGAACCTGGCCTCGGCCATGGGGCAGGTCGAGCGCGGGGCGAATCGCATCTACGGCATCGAGCGCGACCGGCCGGGACCGGCGAAGTACGGACGGGCACTGGTGCTGTCCGTCACGGCCGGGCTGCCGATGGTGCTGGGGTTCGTCGTGATGGTGGCCGGCACCGCGGTGGGCGACGCAGTCGCCCGCACCACCGGCGACCATCGCGGCGGCATCGGCTGGTGGGGCGCGCTGGAGATACCCGCCGGTCTCCTGCTGACCTGGATCGCGTCGGCGGTGATCCTGCGGCGGGCCCCGCGCCGCGTACAGCCCGGCTACACGTGGCTCGCGTTCGGGTCGGCGGTCCATCTCGCGCTGTGGGTCGCGGCGACCTGGCTGCTGGCCCTGTACGTCGGCGAGAGCGGGGCGTTCGGCGCCGTCTACGGCCCGCTGACGGCCTTCATCGCCCTGCTGCTGTGGGCGAATCTCACCGCTGTGGCCCTGTTCCTCGGCATCGCCTTCGCCGCCCAGCTCGAGGCCGCCCGGGCCGGAATCCACGAGCCGGTCCGCCCCGACCCGGGGCCGGGAGGCTGACCCTGACCCCGCGCCGCCGCTACTTCTTGCGCGTGGCCCGCTTGCTCAGCACGGCCAGGACGACGGGGATGACCAGCTCGATCCCGCGGGCCACGTTCGCCGCGGGCAGGCCCGTCTTCTTGGCGATCACATTGGCCGCCGGGCGGCTCATCCGCGACAGGAGTCCGGCCAGCAGCCCGCCGGAGGCCAGCCCGCCGAGACCGCCGAACGCGGCCACGCCCTGGAGCGGCGGCTGCGCCGCCTCGTCGATGGCCTCCCGCACCTCCCGGGCGCCCTCGGGCCCTTCCTCGGAACGCTCGCGCAGGCCGCCGGAGAGGGCCGACACCGTGGTGCCCACGACGTCCTGCGCGCCCGGCGCGTCCGTGCCCAGCACCTCCGCGAGCCGCTGGAGCCCGTCGTCGCCGAGCTCGTCGAGGACGTCCCGCTCCAGCGACTTCTCACCCGATTCTTCGCTCATGCCCCAAACGCTAGAGCGGTCCGCGGGTGTCGGCGACCGCACACGCCCTGCGGCTGGGCCCTCGCGGAGTCCGTCACTGCACGGCGCCGTCCGGGATGCACACGTACCCGGGGCCCCATCCGTTGCGCTCCACGTGGCTCGGTTGCGTCGAGCCCAGGCAGGAGAGCCATGCCTCGCGGTACGACGGATCCGTCAGGATCAGCTCCCGCTCGTCCTCATCGGCACGGACGAGACTGTCGTAGGCCTCGTTCGAGAGGATGACCGTACCGGCGCCCGGCTCCGGGTCGGCGGCCGGGGCCGGGGCGGCCCATGCCGCGGACGCGGACAGGGCCAGGAGGACGGTGGCGGTGGCGGTACCGGTGACAGTGCGCAGGCGCATCGGGAAGTGCTCCCTGTTTCGACGACGACAGGACATCGCCTGCTCAACGCCGGAGCACCGCTTCGGTCACGCCACCGGGTCACACGGCGTCGGGTCAGGCGGCGTCGGCGCTCTCCAGTTCACGCTTGAGGTTCTGAAGCGTTCTGTCGATGTTCCGGCCCTGGAAGTCGGCGAACGTGTGGCCCGAGGTGACGAGACGGTCGAAGGCGTGCGCGACGAGGTCGGGCCAGGCGCGGCGGTCGTCGGTCCAGGTCTCCGTCACACGTGTGCCGTTCTCGGTGGGCTCGAAGCGGTACTCCCAGGTGGCGATCGGCCCGGGCAGCCGGGGCCGGCGGGCACCGATCGCGTGGACGCGGAAGGCGAAGCGGCTGTCGGGGTCGGCCGCGGTGACGGTGCAGCGGGTGACCCACCGGAACCGTCCCCGCTTGTTGCGCCCGACGAACGAGGTGCCCGGCACCGCCGGTCCCGCCGGAACCTCGCCCGTCGTGCCCCGGTTCTCCGGGCTCCAACGGCCCATGTCCTCGGGGCGGCTCACCGCCTGGTAGGCGATCCGGGGCTCCACCCCGACCTCGATGCTCCTGCTCACGGTGAATACCCGGCTCACGGAGGCCTCTTTCCGGTCGAAACACTGGGTTACTGAAGAGTAGAGAGCACCCTACGCCGTCCTTCAGCCTCCGGTGCTGCGCAGGTTCTCCCGTACCTTGGCGATCGCGAAGCCCCAGCCCTGCTGGACGGTGGGCTTGGCGGGTACGGCGATCTCGTCGGGGTTGGTGAGCACGTCGAGCAGGACCGGTCCGGGTTCGGCGAAGGCGCGGGTGACGGCGTCGGCGAGGTCCTCGGCGCGTTCGACACGGATGCCCTTGATGCCCAGAGCCCGGGCGACGGCGGCGAAGTCCGGGTTGTCCAGGACGGTGCCGAACTCGGGCAGCCCGGCCTGTTCCTGTTCGAGCTTGACCATGCCCAGGCGCTGGTTGTCGAAGACGACCAGCTTGACCGGGAGTCGTTCGGTGCGGATCGTCATGAGGTCGCCGAGCAGCATCGACAGACCGCCGTCGCCGCAGAAGGCGACCGTCTGCCGGTCGCGGTCGAGCAGTTGGGCGCCGATGGCCTGCGGCATCGCGTTGGCCATGGAGCCGAGGTTGTAGGAGCCGATCAGCCGGCGGCGGCCGCGCATCTCGACGAACCGGGACAGCCAGACGGTGGCCATGCCGGTGTCGGAGGTGAAGACGGCGTCGTCGGCGGCAGCGGCGTCCACGGCGGCGGCGAGCGCCTCGGGGCGGACCAGGTGGTCGCGGTTGTCGAAGGCCGAGCGGACCTTGCCGATCAGGCCCTTGTCGTGGCCGGGGTCGGCCAGCTTGCGCTGCCCGTCCTGCCATTCGGTGAACTTCTCGCGGGCGGAGTCCAGGTGCTTGCGGTCCTCGCGGGCCGCGACCCGGTGCAGCAGTCCGCGCACGGTGGGGCCGACATCGGCGGCGAGCGCCACGTCGACGGGCACGCGCCGCCCGATGTGCTCGGCGACCCGGTCGACCTGGACGACCTTCTTGCCCTCCGGATACCACTCGCGGTACGGGAAGTCGGTGCCGAGCAGGACGAGGGTGTCGGCCCGGTCCATGGCGCGGGCGGCGGCCGGGTTGCCGATCAGTCCGGTCTGGCCGACCTGGAACGGGTTGTCGCCCTCGAAGCCCTCCTTGGCCTTGAGGGTCAGGACCATGGGCGCGGAGAGCCGCTCGGCGAGGGCGAGGACGTCCTCGCGGGAGGTTCGGGCGCCGCGGCCGACGAGCAGGGTGACGTCGCCGCCGTCGTCGATGAGGCGGGCCGCCTCGTCGAGGTCGGGGTCGTCGGGGCGGTTCTCGGAGCGGGCGACGGAGAGCCGCGCGGGCCGGTCGGCGGGCAGTTCCTTGTCGCCGATGCCACCGGGGACGGTGAGGACGGCGACGCCCCGGCGGCCGATGGCGGTGCGCACGGCGACCTCCAGGAGGCCGGGGAGCTGTTCGGGTGAGGTGACGGTGGCGCGGAAGACGGCCACGTCCTTGAAGAGAAGGTCGTTGTCGACCTCCTGGAAGTAGTCGGTGCCCACTTCGGAGAGCGGCACCTGTCCGGCGACGGCGAGGACCGGGGTGCCGCTCTTGGCCGCGTCGTAGAGACCGTTGAGCAGGTGCACCGAGCCGGGGCCGACGGTGCCCATGCAGACGCCGAGGGTGTCGGTGAGCTGCGACTGCGCGCCGGCCGCGAACGCGGCGGCCTCTTCGTGGCGGCAGCCGACCCAGGAGAGGGTCTCGGAGGATCGGATGGCGTCGGTGAGCGGGTTGAGCGCGTCACCGACGACTCCGAAGACATTCCGCACACCCAGCTCTTCCAGGGTGTCGGTGAAAAGGCGGGCGACGGTGCGGGACATGGCGGGGGTGTCCTTTCTGAGGCGTCGAGTGCTGAGTGCTGCGGGGATCGCCCGGTCAGCCGGTGACGCGGTCGGGTTCGGCTCCCCGCAGAGCGAGCGGGCCGACGGCTCCGAAGCGCACCGTGTCCGACCGGTTATCCGAGATCGGTCCGCTCATGTCTGTCATCCCGGGACCGGCTCCGCCGGGTTCGCCGCGCGCACTGGCGATTTCGCCGATGGCGCCCGGGCCCGGCCCCACCACTCTGGTCGGACCAGGTACCCCCGCACACCCCCGTCAGGAGGGCTCCATGGGCTCCACGCGTCATCGTCCCCCACGCCGGCTGCTCGGCGTGCTCGCGGCCACCGCCGTCGCGTTCACCCTCTTCTCCTCGGCCACGACGACGGCAGGCGCCGCCGACACCACGGCCACCGCCGCGCAGACCGCCTCGACGAGATCAGCCGCCGCGCAGCCGTTGTCCACCAGTACGCCGGTCGTCTTCGTGCACGGCTACACCGGCAACGCCTCCAACTGGGTCACCGGCATGAGCGTGTTCCGCGCCAACGGCTGGTCGAGCTCCAACCTCTTCGCCTACGAGTACAACTCGTACGGCAACAACATCACCAACGCCCAGGGCCTCGCCACGTTCGTCAACACCGTGAAGGCGCGGACCGGCGCGAGCAAGGTCGCCATCGTCAACCACTCGATGGGCGGGCTGGTCAGCCAGTACTACCTGAAGGTGCTGGGCGGCAACACCAGCGTCAGCCACCTCGCCTCGATCGCGGGCGCCAACCACGGCACCACGTACGCCGGTGCCTGTCTCGTCTACACGACCTGCCAGCAGATGTATCCGGGGTCCTCGTTCATCTCCCAGATCTCGTCCGGCGACGAGACGCCCGGCTCCACCAAGTACGCCACCTGGTACTCGGCGTGCGACGGCATCATCATTCCCTACACGAGCACCAGGCTCGACGGCGCGACCAACAACAACGTGGTCTGCCAGACCCACATCGGGTATCTGACGGACACCGTGGTCCTCGGGCAGATCGCCCGCTTCGTCGCTTCCTGACCGCCGTCTCCCGCACGACCTCATGGCGCGGCGGCAGGAGTACGACGTCCGCCGCGCCATCTCGCCCGTGGGATCAGGTGCCCGGCTTGCGGCCGTAGACGAAGACGTCGTCGCCGGTCTTCAGCAGGGACCAGTACTTCTTCGCGGTGGTCTTCGTCATGTTGACGCAGCCGTGCGAGCCCGGCGGGTTCCACATGCTGACGCCCACCGAGTGGAACGCCTCCCCGCCGTCGAAGAACTGGCTGTAGGGCATCGGCACGTTGTAGATGCTCGACACGTGGTCGATGTGCCGCCAGTAGATCTTCTTCAGTCCGGTGCGCGTCTCGTACCCGTTGCGCCCCGTGCGCACCGGGACCGGTCCGTAGACGAGGTTCTTGCCGTCCTGGATCCAGCTGATCTGGAGGGTCAGGTTCACGCAGGCGATGCGGCCCTTGTTCACCGGGCACTTGCCCGCCTTGTTCGGGGTCGTGCCGACGGCCTTCTGCTTGTTCATCAGGTCCATCACGCCCCAGGTGACGGGGCCCGCGTAGCCGATGTTCGGGGTGATGCCGTGCTTCGTCTGGAAGGCCTTGACGGCCTTGCAGTCGGTGGCGGACTGCTTGCCGTCGACCGGGCGGCCGAGGAACTTCTCCACCTGCTTCTGGTACGGGCCCGTCTGTGTCGTACAGCTGCCTGCCGCCTGCGCCGGTGCCGTCCCGAGCGCGAGCGCCAGCGGTGCGACGAGCCCCGTGACCGCGGCGGCGCCGACGATCCGTCTGCGATGGTCCCCCATGACCGATCCTCTCCCCAGTTTCCCTGTTCTGAGTTTCTGTCCGGGTAGACGAGTCCCCAGGGACCGGGGTTGTACGGGTCGGTCGGCTGATACGAAACGATGACAACCGCACCCGGCCACGGCCGACACCGGGACGATGCGGCACGGCCCTGCCGAACTTCCTACATAGCCCCCTTTACGGTCACAAGGTGCAAAAAGTACCGCGTCCCGTATGGGCCGCTCTCGTCGTCATCGCCGTCCTGCTGACCACTCCGCCCGCGCAGGCCCAGCCGCGCCCTTCCACCTTGAACGCCGTGGTCTCCGCCGTGCCCGGCACGAAACTGGCGCACACCTATCGACGCGGCTGCCCCGTCCCACCCGGCCGGCTGCGCCTGATCCGGATGAACCACTGGGGCTTCGACGGCAAGGTGCACCGCGGTGAACTGATCGTCGGCCGGCAGGCCGTGAGCCCGATGCTGTACGTGTTCGGCCGGGCCTTCGCCGCGAAGTTCCCCATCCGGCGGATGAAGGTCATGGCCGAGTACCGGGGCAGCGACACCGCCGCCATGAAGCAGGACAACACCTCGGCCTTCAACTGCCGTGCCGTGACCGGAAGTCCGGGAAAACGGTCGCAGCACTCCTACGGCGACGCGATCGACATCAACACACTCGAGAATCCCTATGTCGACACCGCGGGCCGCGTCTATCCGCCCGCCGGCCGTCGCTATTTGCGCCGGGACCGGCCCGTCAAGGGAATGATCCGGCGCGGGGATGTGATCACGACCGCCATGCGCAAGGTCGGCTGGCAGTGGGGCGGCCGCTGGGCGCACCCGGACTACCAGCACTTCTCCGCCAACGGGCGCTGATCCGGACCCCGGTCAGCCAGGGTCGAGGGAGGTCAGGGTTCCTCCGGTCCGTCCTCGTCGAGTTCGAACCACACCGTCTTGCCCTCCGGCTCGGGGCGGATGTTCCAGCGGTGGGCGAGAAGGTCGAGGAGGACGAGACCGCGTCCCGAGGAGGAGAGTTCGCCGGGGGCGCGGCGGTGCGGGACCTCGTCGCTGCGGTCTCTGACCTCGACCCGCAGGTGGCGTCGGCCCTGGACACCGCTGATCTCCGCGCCGAGGACGGCCGCGCATTCGGTGTGGACCAGTACGTTGCCGAGAAGTTCGGAGGCGAGCAGCACCACGGTGTCGACGTGTTCGGGGCGCGCCCAGTCGTGAAGCAGCCCCTGGAGTTCGATCCGCGCGTCGGCGAGCCCCTGGGCCTGATCCTGTTCGAGGGTCAGTCGCAGATGCCGCCCCGGTTGGTCCGCTGACGGATCGGACGGATCGCGGCGCAGGAGAAGAAGGGCGATGTCGTCCTCCGTGAAGGAGGTGGGGCGAGTGCCGGGCTCCGAGGTGTGCGGGGCGACGACGGCGTTCAGGAGCCGGTCGGCGAGACCGTCGATGTTCTCGGCGGAGCCCGGGGTCAGGGCGTTGCGGACGCGGAGCCAGCCGGAGTACATGTCGTGGCCGCCGGACTCGATCAGGCCGTCGGTGCACAGCATGAGGATCTCGTTCTCGCGCAGGGTGATCACGCTGACCGGGTAGTCGTCCTCGCCCAGGTCGAGGCCGAGGGGCAGGCCGCCGCGTACGTGCTTGAGGAGACAGGTTCCGTCCGGGAGCCGCAGTACGGGGTGCGGGTGCCCGGCCCGGGCGATGCGCAGGATGCCGGTGGCCGGGTCCGCCTCCAGGTAGATGCAGGTGGCGAAGCGGTCCTCGTCCAGCGACGCGAGGAAGTGCGACGCGCGCACCATGACGGCGTCGGGGCCGTGGCCCTCGACGGCGTAGGCGTGGATCGCGGTGCGCAACTGGGACATCAGCCCTGCGGCATGGACGTCATGGCCCTGGACGTCGCCGATCACGAGGCCGAGGCGGCCGCCGGGCAGGGGGATGCTGTCGAACCAGTCGCCGCCGACCATCAGTCCGCCGCCGGTGGGCACGTAGCGGGCGGCGACGGTGAGGCCCTCGACTCCGGGGCCGACGCGGTCCATGCTGCTGCGCAGGTTCTGGGAGAGGGCGTGGTCGGCCCGGCCGTTGTAGGTCTGCTCGATGGTCTGGCCGAGCAGCCGGGACAGGGTCATCAGGAAGGTGCCGAGGCCGTCGGTCATCGGCACAGGGGCGTCGAACGCGGCCAGCCATACGCCCGTGAGCTGGCCGTACGTGGCCAGTGGAAGGTACGCCCAGGCCTCGGATCCCGTCCGGTCGGAGAGCGGCCAGGCGGTCGGGAACCGGTCGCGGTACTCCTGCGGGGAGGCCAGGAACACGGGGCGTCCGGTGCGGGTCACCTGTGTGGCGGGATGGTCGATGTCCAGCGGCAGCCGGAACGCCTCGTCCTCCTCGCCGCACAGGCCGAAGTGTCCGACGCAGTGCAGGAACGCGCGGTCCGCGCGGAACACCGCCTGGCCGCGCAGCGGCAGCTCGGGTCCTGACAGCCGGGAGATCAGGGTGAGCGCCTCCGCGAGCGAGTCGGCCCGCGCCAGGGAGTGCCCCGCGACGAGCAGGCCCGACGCACGATGCCTGCCGCGCTCCGGCGCGTCGCCGGATCCGTCGTCGGCCGGGCCCGCCAGGCGGTTGAGCGCCTCGACCTGGCGCACCTCGGCGTCGCGTTCGTCGGAACTGCCGTGCTCGCGCCCACCCGCCACCTGCGGCACTCCCGTCTGCTCGGCCCGTTCTGACTTCTCCCGCGTTCTCCCATGTTCCGACGAACGGCCAGGTCGCGCCTGCTCGGGCGGGCACCTGGGGGGGGCGCGGGCCCGTCGGACGGCCAGGGGCACGCCCCGGCTGACCGCGGGCATCGGCGGCGCCGGGCAGCCCCGCCCCTTTCAGGGGCGGCGCAGTGGTGCGAGTGCCGAGGTCGTGGTGACGACCTCGGTGAGCATGTGGTGCAGGGCGCTCTCGTGGCGTGCGGCGGGCGCGAACGTCGTGTACTGCTCGAAGTCGCTCTGCAGCGACAGGTGGACCTGGGTGTGCACGGCCGTCAGCTGGACCGCGCCGGCGATGTGGCGCAGGTGGTCGAGTGCGCGGGCTCCGCCGACGTTGCTGCCGTAGCCGACGAACCCGGCCGCCTTGTTGTTCCATTCGTTGTAGACGAAGTCGATGGCGTTCTTCAGTGCGGCCGGGATCGAGCGGTTGTACTCGGGTGTGACGAACACGAACCCGTCCAGCGCGTCGATCTTCGCGGCCCACGCGCGGGTGTGGTCGTGCTCGTAGTCGCCGAGGCGCGGTGAGCGCGGCTCGTCGAACAGGGGCAGGTGGTAGTCGGCGATGTCCACGAGCTCGAACGTGGCGTCGTCCCGCGACCCGGCGGTCTTCTCGACCCACTGCGCGATCTGCGGTCCGACGCGACCGGGACGGGTGGTGCCGAGGATGATGCCTATCGTGGGCATGGAGGTCTCCCAGTGCGCGTGAGGTGCTCGGGGCGGGCGAGGAAAGCGGTGGTACTCAGGACGTCAGCAAGCTCTCGATGAGATCGGCGGCGCGCAAGGTACCACCCTCGGCACGGGCCGCGGCCTGCAACCGCTCGGACCGATCGCGGCGTTCTGGATCGGTGACCAGGTCGTTCAGTGCCGCGCGGAGGGTCTCCGCGGTGGCGTCGGCCGTGTCCACGCGGCGGGCGACGCCGAGTTCCACGAGCCGGTCGGCGTTCATGAACTGCTCGGCGCCCTGCGGCACGGCGATCATGGGGACGCCCGCGAGCAGTCCCTCGCCGCAGCCGCCCATGCCGGCGTGGGTGACGAAGGCGTCGGCCTGTTCGAGGATCGCTCGTTGCGGGACCCAGGAGTGCACCTCGACGTTGGACGGGACGTCACCGAGTTCCGCGGGGTCGGTGTACTTGCCGATCTGGAGGACGACGTGCCAGCCGGAGAGATCGCCGAAGGCGGCGAGGCACTGGCGGTAGAACTCGGGGCGGTGCGTGTAGGCGGAGCCGAGGGAGATCAGCAGCACGTTGTCGGCGGCTGCCGGGCGGGTCCAGCCGTCCGTGTCCGCTCGGGCGTCGAAGCAGGGGCCGGTGAAGGTCACCACAGCGGTGTCGACCCGGTCGACGTGCAGCTGCATCGCTCTCGGGATCAGGGCGAGGGCCCGGCCGGGCGGCCCGGAGAAGGCGTCCACGTCCGTGGTGGTGGCGCCGCAGTCCGCGAGCCACTGCGCGAACCTCTCCCGGTACGCGTCGGCTCCCGGCAGATTTCGCAGGTGAACGGCTACTTCCTCCTCGTAGCCGTCCCAGCCCACGAACGTCGGGGACAGTTGCAGGAGGGGGCGGCCCTGCGCCTCGGCGAGGGCGCGCGCGGCATAGGCGCCGATGTCGTAGAGGTACAGGTCGGCCGGGTCGTCGTCGTAGGCGGCGCGCAGCTGCGGCAGTGCCTGGACGGCGTCGTCGAGGAAGAGGCTCGATGCGGCGATGGGGTCGTCGGGCCACTTGTTGTCGGCCACCGGCAACTCGGAGGTGCAGGGCACCGGTTCCGCGCCGGTGGGCGCGATCAGGTCGGCCACGAACGGGTCGTTGGCGTAGGTGACCCGGTGCCCCCGGGCCACCAGCTCGCGGATGATCGCGAGGCTGGGGAGGACATGGCTGACGATGGGAACGCCGACCATCGCGATGTGGGCGCGGCGACGGGGCATGGTCGAACCCTCGATTCCGTGTGGAGTGGGCGGTGTGCGTGCGGGGAGGTGGGGTCAGGGTCGGCCGGTCCGCGCGGCCGCCGCCTCCAGTTCCGCGATCGATCCCGACATGATCGTGCGTACGTGCTCGGTGAGGTGCTGCACGGGCCAGTCCCACCAGGCCACGGCGAGGAGGCGGGCGACGTCCTCGGGGGTGTAGCGGGTGCGGATGAGCCGGGCCGGGTTGCCGCCGACGATGCCGTAGTCGGGTACGTCGGCGGTGACGACGGCTCCTGCGGCGATGATCGCGCCGTGGCCGATGCGGACGCCCGGCATGACCGTGGCTCCGTGGCCGAACCAGACGTCGTTGCCGACGACGGTGTCGCCCCGGCCGGGCAGGCCGGTGATCAGGTCGAAGTGCTCGGCCCAGGAGCCGCCCATGGTGGGGAACGGGAAGGTGGACGGGCCGTCCATGCGGTGGTTGGCGCCGTTCATGATGAACCGCGTGCCCGTGCCGAGCGCGCAGTACTTGCCGATGACGAGCCGCTCGGGGCCGTAGTGGTAGAGGACGTTGCGCGTCTCGAACGCGGTCGGGTCGTCCGGGTCGTCGTAGTACGAGAAGTCGCCGACCTCGATCAGCGGTGACCGCACCAACGGCTTGAGCAGGACGACGCGGGGGTGTTCGGGCATCGGGTGGAGCACGCCGGGGTCGGCGGGAAGGGACGGCATCGTGAGGCGGTTCCTCGCACTGGACTATTGCAACAACTGTCGCGTTAGGATGCTGGCACGGCCCAGGCGCGCAGATCAACCGGATACGGGATCCTGATGACAGACACACCGGCCACGGCACCGGACCGCCGTCCGGGCGGCCGCACGGCCCGCGTCCGCGCCCAGGTGCTCGACGCGGTGCGCGCGGAACTCGCGGAGCGGGGCCACGAAGGCCTCACGATGGAGGGCGTGGCGGCGCGCTCCGGGGTGCACCGCACCACGGTCTACCGCCGCTGGCGCGACGTGGGCGGCCTGCTCGCCGACGTCATCGACGCCGCCGGGGAGATCGACTGGCAGCCTCCGGACACCGGTTCCCTGCTCGGCGACCTGACCGCCCTCAACGAGGAGATCCAGGACTCGCTGACCGTGCGGCCGTCGTTCGCCGTCGCCCTGATGGCCGCCTCGTTCCACTCCGAGCAGGCCGCGCAGGCACAGACGAGGCTCTGGGCGGACCGCTACGCCCAGTGCGCGGTCCTCGTCGACCGCGCCGCCGACCGGGGCGAACTCCCCTCGCGGAACACCGACGCGCACGCCCTGCTGGTCGCCGCCACGGCGCCGGTCTACCACCAGTTGGTGCTGCTCCGGGCCGACCCCGACCCGCGGAACTCGCGACGGTTCGCCGCCGCGGCCGTGTCGGCGGCGGTCGCGGGCGCCTTCACGGGTACCGACGGGCCGAGTGGCGGGCCGCACGGCGACGTCGGACAGTGATCGGGAACACCGGGACCGCGTCGGCCGTTGTCGACATGAAAGCAAAGAGAAAGTAAAGCGCGAAGGAGTTGCCCGTTGTCCGCCAGATCGACGGACTCTGCGGGGCCCAGACCCCGGCCACCCCGCCCCGCTCGGCACGGATCGAGCCCGGCCCACGGCGGGTGGTGTGCGTGCTGAGCGCCGTGCTCGGCCTGCTCGCGGTCCTCGTGCTGACGGCGGGCACCGGCTACTTCGTCGCCCAGGAGTTCGCCTACGTCGCCGCCGACCGGCTCGCCCTCGCCCGTGAGGCGGAAGCGGGCGACAAAAAGGCCGCCAAGGCGCTGACGGTCCTGGAGCGGCTGTCCTTCATGCTGTCCGGCGCCCAGCTCGGCATCACGGTCACCGGCCTGGTCGTCGGCTTCCTCGCCGAACCGTCGGTCTCCACGCTGCTGCGACCGGCCCTGTCCGGGATCGGCCTCCCGGACGCCGCCGTCACGACGATCGCGGTGATCCTGGCGTTCGTCCTGGCCACCGTGGTCCAGATGGTGCTCGGTGAGCTGGCTCCGAAGAACCTGGCACTGGCCGTCCCGGAGCGCTTGGCGAAATCCCTCGCCGGCTCCACCGTCGTCTACCTCAAGGTGGTCGGCCCGGTGGTGCGCCTCTTCGACGGCGCGGCGAACGGGCTGCTGCGCAGAATCGGCATCGAGCCGGTCGAGGAACTCCACCACGGCGCGACCCTGGAGGAGCTGAGCCACCTCATCGGCGAGTCCCATCAGCAGGGCGAGCTGCCCCGCGAGGCCGCCGCGCTCCTCGACCACGCGCTGGAGTTCAACGAGCGGACGCTGCACGAGGTGATGGTGCCGCGCGCCGACTCCGTGTTCGTCCGCAAGGACGCCACGGCCAACGACACGATCGAGCTGATCGCCAAGCACGGCCACTCCACCTACCCCGTGATGGGCGACCACCCCGACGACGTCACCGGCGTCCTGGGCGTCAGGGAGCTGATGGCCCTGCCGCAGTCCGCGTACGCGACGTACACGGCCGCCGCGCTCGCACGGCGCCCTCTCCTGCTGCCCGACACGCTCCAGCTCCCGGACGCCGTGGACCGGATGCGCGAGGCCGACGACGAGTTCGCGGTGGTGCTCGACGAGCACGGCGGCGTCGCCGGCATCGTCACCTACGAGGACATCGCCGAGGAACTGGTCGGCGACATCGCCGACGAGAGCGACCGGGAGACCCGGCTCGCCGTCCCCGATCCGGACGGCGCGGGCTGGACGGTCGACGCCGGCCGCCGCCTCGACGAGGTCGCCGAGGCCACCGGCATCGAGCTGCCCGGGGACGAGGACTACGACACCGTGGCGGGCCTGGTCGTGGACCGTCTGGGGCGCTTCCCCGCCATCGGCGACCGGCTCACCCTCGACCTGGCCGACGGCGACAGCGTGGTCATCGACGTGACCGGGCTCGACCGTCACGTCCCCGACCAGGTCCGTCTGACCCCGGGACCGGCCGCCGACGACACCGACACGTCCGCCGAGGAGCCGCACGCATGAGCTTCCCCATGGCCCTCTTCGTCACCGTCCTGCTCCTGATCGGCAGCGGCTTCTTCGTGGCCGCCGAGTTCGCCCTCGTCGCCGCGAAACGCCACCGGATGGAGAAGGCGGCCGCTGCCGGACAGCGCGGCGCCCGGGCCGCGCTCGACGGAATGCGGGAACTGTCCCTGATGCTCGCCGGAGCCCAACTCGGCATCACCATCTGCACCCTGGGCCTCGGATCGATCTCCAAGCCCGCCGTCTCGCACGCCCTCGATCCGCTGCTGCACGGCTGGGGCCTGCCCAGCGGACTCAGCTACGGCGTCTCCTTCGCCGTCGCCATGATCGTGGTGGTCTTCCTGCACATGGTCGTCGGTGAGATGGCCCCGAAGTCGTGGGCCATCGCGCACCCGGAGCGCTCGGCGATGCTCCTCGCGCCGCCCTTCCGCGCGGTGGTCAGGACGGTCCGGCCGCTGATCCGGCTCCTCAACCGGATCAGCAACGCGCTGGTCCGCATGTGCCGCGTCACCCCGCGCGACGAGCTCACCGAGGTGCACAACCGGGAGCAACTCACCCACCTCGTCGCCGAGTCGGAGCGACTCGGCCTGATCAGCAAGAACGACTCGGAGCTGATCACCAGCTCCCTGGTCGAGCCGCTCACTCCCGTCGGCGAGCTCCAGGTGCCGGGCGCGCGGATCACCTCCGTCCCGGCCGACGCGGACGTCGACACCGTCCTCGCCACGGCCGCGGCCACCGACCGCAGCCGCCTCCTGGTGCGGGACGGAGCTCTGGTCACCGGTTCCGTGCACGCCCGCGACGCACTGATCGCCCGGGCGCGCGGACGGGCGGCGACCGCCCGTGAACTGGCCCGGCCCGTCCCCGAGTTGCTGGAGACCGACACCGTCGGCCACGCCATCGAGCAACTGCGCGCCTGCCGCGCCTCCCTCGCGGTCGTCTGCGACGACACGGGCCGGCTCACCGGCCTCGTCGCCCTGGACGACCTCCTGGCACGCCTCACCCACCCCCGGGCCGCGTAAGATCCAACTCCTGTGAGCAGCAACCCGATCCGCTTAGCAGGACCGTCCCGCCGTGCCTCCGTGGCCGCCCGATGTCGCGCCGTCACGGAGGCCCGCTGGTTCGCCGTCACCGTCTTCGTGGTGATCATCGGCAACGCCGCCGTCCTCGGCGTCGAGACCTACAGCGGGGTCACCGACCGCTTCGACGACGAGCTGAAGGTGGTCGAACACGCCTTCCTGGCCGTCTTCACCGCCGAGATCGCGTTGCGGATCGCCGCCCACCTCGACCGGCCGCGCGACTTCTGGCGCGACCCGTGGAACGTGTTCGACCTCGCCGTCGTGATCTGCGCGTTCCTGCCCGTCGTCCGCGAGAACGCCACCGTGCTGCGGCTGCTGCGCCTGGCCCGCGTCCTGCGCACCGCACGCTTCCTGCCCCAACTGCGCATCGTGCTGGTCGCGGTCGGCCGCAGCCTGCCCGGCACGGTCAGCTTCCTGCTGGTGGGAGGGCTGCTGCTGTACGTGTACGCGATGGTGGGCTGGGTCTTCTTCGCCGATGACAACCCCGAGCACTTCGGGTCGATCGGCCGCGCGGTCCTCACCCTGTTCCTGCTGATGACCCTGGACGGGCTCGGCGACGCGGTGCACGGCGGTCTCGAGATCTCGCGCTGGAGCATCCTCTACTACGCCTCCTACGTCCTCATCGCCTCCTTCGTCCTGGTCAACGTCCTCATCGGCGTGGTCATCACCTCGCTGGACGAGGCCCGCGCGATGGAGGAGCCCCGGGCCGGGGAGCCTGCCGCGGCGACGGCCGGCGAGGAGGACGTGCGCGCCCGTATCGCGACGGCGCGCCGGGCCCTCGACGAGCTGGAAGCGAGCCTGGCGGCCCTCCCCGCGCCGCGGCAGTCGCTCACCGGTGCCGAGGGGCGAAGAAGTCCCACATGATCGAGGTCATGTCCGGGCCCAGCGGGTCCGCGTACGGGCCGGTGCCGCCGCCCGGCCACTTGTGCGCCAGGCCCTCCACGTCGTACTTCTCGATCAGCGGCTGTCCGCCGTCGCGGGCCGTGTACCGGGTGCGGGTGTAGGGGCGTTCGCCCGGGGCGTCGAAGCGCCGGGTGGCGTCGGGTGTGTCGTCCACGTCCCCGTCGAGGGTGCTGTCCGGGGCGAGGTCGTCGACGGCCGCCCACTGCGAGGCGAGGCGGTCGGCCATCCACGGCGGCACCGTCGTGTCGGCGCTCCCCTGCTCGATCAGCAGCGGGACCTGCCGGGCGCGTGGCCCCATCTCGGCGTGGGCCAGCTTCGCCGTGTCCACCGGGCTGACCGCGTCCGGGTTCGGCTTGACCTTGTCGAACGCGTACTCCCCACCGGCCAGCGAGGCCGCCGACGCGTACACGTCCGGATAGGTCACCGCCATGATGACCGCGAGACCGGCGCCCGAAGACGCTCCGGCGACGTGCACCCGCGAGGCGTCGGCGTGGTAGTTCCTCACCACGTCGCGGGTGACGCCCGCGATCAGCGAGGGTTCGCCCTTGTCCCGGTGCTGGTGCGCGGGCTGGAGCGCGTTCCAGCAGTGGAGCAGGTTGCGCCACGGATCCTGTGACGGATAGACGACGATGAACCCCTTGGCGTCGGCCAGCTGGTTGAACCGGGTGAGATCCTTCATCGAGCTGTCGGTGAAGCCGGTCATGCCGCAGCCGTGCAGCGCCACCACCACCGGCAGCTTCTCCCCGTCCTTGTACTGGGGCGGCAGGTGCACTTCGTAGTCCACCTTGCCCGCCAGGTTGACGAACGTGCCGCGTTCGTCGTGTCCCGCGGCGGCGCTCGCCCTGTCCGTCAGGAACGTCAGCGCCATGCCCATCGTCGCGGCGACGACCAGCGCGCGCCGGAACCTCTCTCCCATCACAGACCTCCCGTGGATGTGATCAGATCTCGCACATCCTGAGCGACCCGCTCCGGTACCAGCCAGAGGCAGTGGCCCAACCGGGGCACGCGGTTCCTGTGCAGACTCACAGCGTCCGGGAAAACACTCCGGCCGGCCGCCCGACCGCCCGGCCGTCAGCGCGGGACGCGCGCCGCCCGCAGGGCCAGCGCCCAGCCCAGGCGCGCCTCACCGGACTCGATGGACCAGCCGGTGATCTCCGAGATCCGCTCCAGCCGGTTGAGGATGGTGTTGCGATGGCAGTACAGCCGTTCCGCCGTGCGCGGGGCCGAGCAGCCGGTGGCCAGCCAGGTGGCCAGCGTGTCCATCAGCAGCACGGCGTCCGGTCCGCACTCCGGGACGCCGCCCAGATAGCGGGCGAGTATCCGGTCGGCCATCTCGGCGTCGTGGGTGAGCATCGCCTCGACCAGACGTTCGTCGAGTTCCGCCACCTCGCCGCTGTGCGGGGACAGCGTGCCGAGTGCGCGCTCCGCCAGGCGCAGCGCGGTGTCCGCTTCCGCGAGGCTCTGGAACGGCGGTGACATGCCGACAGCTCCCAGGTGTGCGCCGCGCAGCACGGCGGCCAGCTTCGCCGATTCGAACGACGCCAGGCGCACGAGGCCCGTGCTGCGTGCGGCTCGGGTGCGCCAGAACGACCACAAGTCCGCCTCCTTCAGCACGGGTTCGGGGGCGGCGGGGTCGGCGGGGTTCTGGTCGATCACCACGACCACGTAGGCGTCGGCGACCGGGATCCCCAGCGCGGCGGACGCCGCCGCGGCCACGGCGGGGTCGTTGCCGCGCCCTTCGAGGAGCGCTTCGAAGTAGGCGCCGCGGCGGGACTCCCTGCGGTGCTGGAGTTCGAGTTGCGCGAGGCGGTACGCGTCCGACATCACGGTCGAGAACCGGTCGATGGCCTCCCAGAGCGCTCCGGCGACCTCGAGCGCGAGGTCCTGTTCGCTCGCGGGGCGGCCCCGGAGCGGTTCCGTCATGGCCTGCCACAGGACGCGGCCACCGCGCCGGTACGCCATGAGCACGGTGTCCAGCGGCATCCCCTGTCCGGCCCGGCGCCGTCCGGTCTCCGTGGCCGCGGCCGTGAAGTCGTCGGCGCCCGCGGGCATCCGGCCGAAGTCCTTGACGACGAGGACGAGGTTGTCGCGGCAGATCGCGCTCAGGTCGGCGAGGGAGACCGGGCTCCCGGAGGCGTAGAGCGGGCTGTGCGCGCGGATGTCGGACACCAGCCGCGCGGTGATGCCGTCGATGTCGTCCAGGAGGGCGGACGCCAGATGGCGGCGCAGTCGGGCCTCGTCCTGTGCCATGCGCGTCCCTCCGGGTCCGGTCGGCGGCAGCCGTGGTGGCCCCGGCGCCGGGTTCGAGAATGCCCTACGCCGCGAGGTAGTCGTGCACCGGCTCCATCGGGGCCAGGGTCAGGTCCGTGAGGATGTGGCTCGCGGAGATGACCTCCAGGACGGGAAGGTCCGCGAGCGGTGCCATGACGTGGGCGGACAGCTGGAGGCGGGCCGGTCCCTGGTAGGCCGCCTTGACCGTGACGTCGGTGATCCGGGTGCGGACGAGGCTGCTTGACCGGATCTGCCGGTCGAGGCCCGGGACGATCTTGACGGCGTAGGTCGGCACCGTGATCTGCTCCCGGGCCAGGTCCTTGTCCAGGGGCTCCCACTTGTAGGGCATCGTGGCGGTGGCCACCCGCTGGGTCCCGTAGTCCAGGGTGCCGACGAGGGCGCCGTGATCGGCGAACAGGGCCGGGGATCCGATCGTCTTCGGGTAGGCGCTCAGCTCACGGCCGGCCGCGGTGGCGCCGAAATTGTCCAGGTGCATGACGTGCAGGTATTCCCCGTGCTCGGCGCCGAGGCGGACGGGGACGACCTGACCGCACTCCAGATAGGGGCCGTAGCCCTCGACGTCGCCCATCTTCATGATCTCGAAGCGCACGAGGGGTTCGTCGATCTCCAGTGGTTCGGGGACGACGGCGCGCAGCGCCTCCGGGTCGGTCCGGTACAGGACGTTGAAGTACTCACGGTCCGTGAAGCGGGTGGCCCGGGGCGGATAGACGGGGGTGGTCAGCGGGGTGGTGACGTGGCGGCGGACCTCTTCGGCGCGCATGGGCGGTCTCCTGGGCGACTCGTCGGGCTGACTGCATCGGCTGGGACACGTCGGCATGGCGGCTTCGGCGGCACATGCGATACAGTCTGTATCGGATACATCATGTATCCGATGGGTGGTTCTCCGCAAATCCGGACCGACGCGCCCCGCGGCACCGCCCCCGCACCAATGGAAGAAGATCGTCATGCCTTTCACCCTCCCCACCGACCCGGCGTCCCGGCCGGTCACCGTCATCGGCGCCGGGACCCTCGGGCGCCGTATCGCCCTGATGTTCGCGACCCGTGGCGGTTCGGTCCGCGTGTACGACCCGGTACCCGAGGCCGGGCAGGCGGCGTGCGCGTACGTCGAGGAGCACGTGGCCGAGGTCGCCGCGGGCATCGAGGACGGCACGCCCGGCACCGTGTCCACGACCACCGACCTCGCCGCGGCGCTGGCCGGTGCCTGGCTGGTCGTGGAGGCGGTCCCCGAGCGCCTGGAGCTGAAGAAGCAGATCTTCGCCGACCTGGACAAGGGCGCGGACGCCGACGCGATCCTGGCGGGCAATTCGTCGTCGTACCCGACGAGCGCGTTCATCGACCACGTCACGCACCCCGAGCGCGTGCTCAACATGCACTTCTACATGCCGCCCGCGCAGAGCGGCGTCGACCTGATGTCGAGCGGCCACACCGACCGGGGCGTGCTCGATCTGCTCCTGCGCGAACTGCCGCACTACGGCGTCTTCCCCTTCGAGGCGCGCCGCGAGAGCACGGGCTTCATCTTCAACCGCGTCTGGGCGGCCATCAAGCGCGAGGCCCTGTGCGTGGTCGCCGAAGGCGTCTCGACACCGCAGGACGTCGACGCGATGTGGATGATCAACATGGGCGGCGTCGCCGGACCGTTCCGCACCATGGACCACGTCGGCCTGGACGTCGTCCTGGACATCGAGAACCACTACGCGGCCGAGAACCCGAACCTGCCGAGCGGGCCCCGCGAGCTGCTGCGCGGCTATGTGGAGGCCGGGCACCTCGGGGTGAAGAGCGGACGCGGCTTCTACGACGACTACGACCGCGCGAGCTGACCGTGGCGGGTTCCCGGGCGTGACCGGCCGTCGCCTACGCTGGCCACGCACGGCGCCCCGCCTGCGAAGTCTTCCCGAAAGAGCCCCGACGTGCCGAAGTCACCGACCAAACGCCGGCCTCTGACCCGCGCCGCCCTCTCGGAGAGCGCCTGGGCCCTGTTCCGGGAGAAGGGGTTCCACGCCACCACCATCAGCGACATCGTGGAACGGGCGGGGCTGACCCGGGGCGCCTTCTATTCCAACTACCGGGACAAGGAAGAGCTGTTCCTCGCCCTGTACGACGAGCACACCGACCGGCTCCTGGCCGGCCTGGAGGCCTCCGGCACCGGAGAGGCGTCGGACAAGGATCCTGTCGCGCAGCTCGGTGAGCGCATCGCGGGCCGTACGGCCGAGGAACGCCGATGGTTCCTGGTCTCCATGGAGTTCACGCTGCACGCGGCCCGCACCCCCGCCGTCGCCGAGCAGCTGGCCGCCCACGAGGACCGTCTCGCCCAGGGGCTGACGGACGTGCTCGCCTCGGCCCTCGACGGTGCCGGAAGAGAGCCCTCGCTCCCGGCGGCAGAACTCGCGCGCCTGCTCATCGCCCTGTTCGAAGGGGTCACCGCCCACCAGGTCATCCACGGCAGAACCCGCCTGACGGAGAGCTTCACTCCCCTGCTGCTGCGCGCCCTCACCGCGCCCGCGGACCCCACCGCCTCCTGACCTGTCGGCCGCCTACGGTTGCCGCATGACGTCCTCACCCTCCCTGCTCCGCCTGCTGCGCGACGATCCGCGGGCGGCGGAACTCGCCACGTGGCCCTTCGACTTCGAGCCCGGGCCGGCCGGCGACGGGCGGATCACTCATGTGGAGCCGGTCCGCCTCGCCTCCGGCGAGCCTCTGGAGGCGATCGCCAAGGACGGCGGGGGCGGCACGTACTTCCTCTGCGGCAGCGGCGACGGGGAGGACCGGCCCGTGCTGTTCGCCGACTCCGAGGGCTCCGCCGGAATCGTCGGCGCCGACCTCCGTGCCGCGCTCCTGCTGATCGCCGCGCTGCCGTGCGCGGGGCAGGCGGTGAACCTGGAGCGCCAGGGGCACGTCATGGACGAGACGGCGCTCGCGGCGCTGCGGCAGGAGGAGGACGACGAGCTCAGCGAGGCGGCCGGCATGGAGGACCTGCCCGAGCGGAGGGCCGAGTTCCTCGACCGCCTCGGGCTGGTCCCGCCGCCCCTCACCGATCTGCTGGTGCTGGCCCGCGAGGCCGCCGCGCTGGACTCCTCTCACGTCCTCCTCAACGAGCACGGGGACGCCTACCGACAGGACTGACCCCGTGCCCACCGCGTCCGGTCCACCGGCCAGGGGCTAGGAAACGCCTCCCTGCTTCAGATGGCGGTCGAAGAAGGCGGCTGCGGCGTCTCCCGCGTGCTGGGGGACGCCGGTGTGGCCGCCCATGTTGGCGTTCAGTGTCTTCTCCTGCGAGCCGAAGGCGTCGAACAGGTCGAGGGCCGCCTGTCGGTCGTTGCCCTTGTCGTCCCACTGGAGCAGGACGTGGAGCGGCACGGTGACCTGCCGGGCCTCTTCGTGGATGGCGCGCGGGACGAAGCTGCCGGCGAAGAGGACGGCGGCCGCGATGCGCGGTTCGGCCACCGCCAGCCGTGTGCCGATGGCGATCACTCCCCCCGAGTAGCCGACCGGGCCGTCGATCTCGGGCAGGGCGAGGAGGGCGTCCAGGACGGCCCGCCATTCCGGGACCGCCTGGTCGACCAGGGGAAGGACGAGCCGGTCCACGATGTCGTCGGTGACCGGTTCGCCCGCCGCCAGGGCCCGGCGCAGGTCGGCGCGGGCCCCGTCGACGACGGCCGACCGGGGCCGGTCGCCGCTTCCGGGGAGTTCGACGGTGGCCGAGGCGAAGCCCTGCGCCGCGGAGTGGCGGGCCCGGGCCGCCAGCCGGGGGTACATCGTGTCGAGACCGCCGGGGTGTCCGAGCAGGATCAGCGGCGTCGGTGCCGGCGCGGAGGCGGGGGTCCACAGGATGCCGGGGATCCCGTCGAGGGTGAAGGCGCGCTCGACGACACCGTCGTCGAGACGTCGTTCAGAAGTGAAGTGCATGGTCGTGCCTTTCGGGAGTGCGCGGAAAGCGGCGCTCCCGGACGACCTATCGTCCGACCGTGGCTCCGGAGGAGAGCACCCAAGTGAATGTGTTCACGGGTACCACCTCCTCGTTCTCTCGCACGGCCTCCCGAAAGCTAGCACGGTTTCAGGCTCGGTCGGGAGCCGGTGCCGTGGACCTGCGCAGCCGGAGTTCGGGCTCGACGAGGATCTCGTCGAGGGCGACGGTGTGGTGCCCGATCAGCGAGGTGATGATGCGGCCGACGTTCTCCGCGATGCGCTCGATCGGCTGCCGGACCGTCGTGAGCGGCGGGCCGATGAAGTCGAGCACGGGCGAGTCGTCGTAGCCGACGAGAACACCCTGGTGGTGCTGGAGTTGGACACCGCGCCGGGCGGGGTCGCGCGGTTCGTGCCGGATCTCGATCTGGGGCCGGTCGAGGAGTAGCGGGAGGCTCCTTGCGGACCCTGCATGATGATGGGCATGAACACGGAAAGCTGTGAACCGGCCGAATGGGCTGCCCTCCGCGAGATCTTCGCGTCCCGTCCCGGGGCGCTGCCGCCCGCGGGCTGGGCGGCCGTGCGGTCCTTCGAGGCCGAGCACGGCGTCGTGCTCCCGGAGCCCTACCGCACGTTCACCGCGGAGATCTGCGACGGACTGCGCGCCGGACCGCCCTACTACGGTCTGCTGCCCTTCGCGCAGACGCCCTCGGACTGGGGCTCGCACCGCCCCGAACGACGGCTCGCCGAACCCTTTCCGCTCACGGCACCGTGGCTGTGGGAGGAGGACGAAGACGCTCAGGCGTGGTCGGAAGAGGAACTGGAGGCCCGCACCGACCTGGTGACCGACCACGGCTCACTGCTGCTGGGCACGGACGGCTGCGGCATGTACTGGCACCTGATCGTCACCGGCCCGCAGCGCGGGCACGTCTGGCTGATCGACGAGAACGGCGCCGTGCCCTTCGGCACCCGGCCGGGCACCTCCCTGATGCCGGGCACGAGCGGTTTCACGGGGTGGGTGACGCACTGGGCCGAAGGCCGTTCCTGGTTCGCGGACGAGTGACCCGGAACCGCACACGGCGCCTCCTCGCCCCCGCCCGTTCCGACCGCCTCCGGGCAACCGGATAAAGTGCGCGCGACGGCAGCCCGGTTGCCCGAGGAGGGGAAACGTGACCGACACCAGCGAGACCCGACCCACCGACAGTGCGGCGCAGCCGCCCCGGTCCGACAGCCGAGTGCGCCGGCTAATGCGCTACATCCCCCTGATCGCGCCCGTCCTGCTGTGGGCCGTGCCCTGCTGGGTCCTGCTGTACGCCGGTCAGCACTGGCCGTCGTCCGTGACGGTGGCGGGGACCGTGGTGTTCGCCGCCGGTCTGATCGGGATGCCGCTCGCGATGATGCGCGGCCACGGCCGGCGGCAGCAGGACGCGGCGGCCATCGTCGGGGACTCCCTCCTGGGCTCCAGCTGGGTGCTGTTCACCTGGTCCGTGCTGCTCGGCGTCCTGCTCCGGCTCGCCCTGGTCGTGGCCGGGGTCGGCGACGGGCAGGACCGGGCGCGGATCGTCACCTGGGCGGTCCTCGCCGTGACCGCCGTCCTGCTCGCCTGGGGGTACGTCGAGGCCCGCCGGGTACCTCGGGTGCGCCGCCTCGACGTGGAACTCCCCCGCCTGGGCGCCGGACTCGACGGGGTCCGCGTCGCGCTCATCACCGACACCCACTACGGGCCGCTCGACCGGGCCCGCTGGTCGGCACGGGTGTGCGAGACGGTGAACACCCTGGAGGCCGATCTGGTCTGCCACACCGGCGACATCGCGGACGGCACGGCCGAACGCCGCCGTGCCCAGGCCGCCCCGCTCGGCACCGTGAAGGCCACCGAGGCCCGCGTGTACGTCACCGGCAACCACGAGTACTACAGCGAGGCCCAGGGCTGGGTCGACCTGATGGACGAACTGGGCTGGGAGCCGCTGCGCAACCGGCATCTGCTGCTCGAACGCGGCGGCGACACCCTCGTGGTCGCCGGTGTGGACGACGTCACCGCCGAGTCCTCCGGCCTGGCCGGCCACCGCGCCCATCTCGCCGGAGCGCTGGACGGCGCCGACCCCGAGCTGCCCGTCCTGCTCCTCGCCCACCAGCCCAAGTTCATCGACCGGGCGGCAGCCGCGGGCATCGACCTCCAGCTCTCCGGGCACACCCACGGCGGCCAGATCTGGCCCTTCCACCACCTGGTCCGCATCGACCAGCCCGCGCTCGCCGGACTCAGCCGGCACGGCGCCCGCACCCTCCTCTACACCAGCCGCGGCACCGGCTTCTGGGGTCCGCCCTTCCGTGTCTTCGCCCCCAGCGAGATCACCCTGCTCGTGCTCCGCTCGCCGCAGGAGTCGCGCGCGTCGGCGTGACCCGCGTCGCCCGCAGCACCGGATCCACACACTTCACCGCCTCAACAAGCCCCACGTGAGACGGCATTGACGGATGGCCATCAAGAGAGAAAGGATCACCGGGCACGAAGCTGACAACGTTGTCGCACGAGAGGATCACGATGAGAGCGCTGAGACGCGTCTTCACCGCCTTGTTGACCGTCACCACCCTCGCGGCCTCCGCGGGAGTCGCGAACGCCGCGGCGAAGGGACCGTCGTTCGCCGGCGATCCGACCACGCTGGTCGACACCTCGGTCGGCAACAACGGTGACGGGACCACGTTCCCCGGCGCGGCCGCTCCGTTCGGCATGGTGCAGTTGAGCCCGGACACGCAGCTCAACAAGTACGCCTCGTACGACTACGCCCAGGACACCATCCTCGGCTTCAGCCACACGCATCTGTCGGGTGTCGGCTGCCAGACGATGGGCAACATCCGGTTCATGCCGACGACCGGCGCGGTCACCTCGTCGGATCCGGCGCAGTACGGTGCGAAGTTCAGCCACGACAACGAGACCCGCGCGCCCGGCTATTACGGCGTCACGTTCGACAACGGCATCAAGGCCGAACTGTCCGCGACCCAGCGGACCGGCCAGCACCGCTACACCTATCCCGCCGGATCCGGTCCCGAGAGCGTGCTCATCGAGGCCGGTGAGAGCAACGGCAGCACGTACGCGGGCGACATCAAGGTGGTCGGCGACGACACCGTGGAGGGCTGGGTCCAGGGCGGCAACTTCTGCGGCGAGACGGGCAAGGAGCGCTACCGCGTCTTCTTCAGCGCCAAGTTCGACCGGACGTTCTCGTCGTTCGGCACCTGGACCGACGGCACGCTGACGGCGGGTCAGCGGGAGGCGTCGCGCGGCAGCAAGCGGGCCGGTGCCTGGCTGACGTTCGACCGGGCGGGCGGCCGTCAGGTCGGTTCGTCGGTGGGTCTGTCGTACACCTCGGTCGACGGTGCCCGTCTGAACCGCAAGGCCGAGCAGCCGAAGTCGTTCGACGCGGCCAGGGCCGCCGTCCACACCGACTGGAAGGGCGAGTTGAACCGGATGCGGGTGGCCGGTGGCAGCCGCGCCGACCAGCGCACGTACTACACCGCGCTCTACCACTCGCTGCTGCACCCGTCGATCGGCTCCGACGTCGACCGCCGCTACCGGGGCTTCGACGACAAGGTGCACCGCTCGGACTCCACGTACTACCAGATGTTCTCGCTCTGGGACACGTACCGTTCGCAGAACCAGCTGGTGGCCCTGCTGCACCCGGACAAGGCCGCCGACATGGCCAAGTCGGTGCTGCGGATCTACGAGGACGGCGGATGGCTGCCGCGCTGGGGGCTCGGGGGCGGCGAGACGAACGTGATGAGCGGCGACCCCGTCACTCCGTGGATCGTCGACCTGTACAACCGCGGCCTGCTCGACGACCGCACCTCGCGCGGCCTGTTCGACGCGCTCTGGAAGAACGTCAACGAGGTCCCCGCGGACCAGTCGGCCTTCCGTGGTCGTGACGGCAACCCGACGTACGTGAAGAACGGCTGGGTCGGCTACCAGAACCTGCCGGGCTACAAGTTCGGCGACAGCCGGCAGGCGGGCTCGGCGACGCTCGAGTACGCGCTCGCCGACTGCTCGCTGTCCACGATGGCGGACGGTCTCGGTCACCGGGACAAGGCGGCGACGCTCGCCTCGCGGTGCGACAACTTCACCAAGCTCTGGGACTCCGGCGTCACGTCGCAGGGCTACACCGGGTTCCCCGTCACCAAGAACGCCGACGGCAGCGTCGCGGGCGACCCCGACCCCACCCAGTCCGGCGCGTTCCACGAGGGCACGGCCTGGCAGTACCAGTGGCTCGCCCAGCAGGACCCGCAGGCCCTCTTCGGCCTGATGGGCGGTCAGAAGGGTGCCGAGCAGCGGCTCGACACGTTCTTCGACATGCCGACCGTGCTCACCGATCCGGCGAAGGCCGCCTCGGACTCATGGGTGACGGGCGCGTACGACTACCACAACAACTTCGCGTTCAATCCGAACAACGAGCCCGACTTCCACGCCCCGTGGATGTACGCGTGGACCGGCGCGCCGTGGAAGACCTCGGCCGTGCTGCGGGCGCTGCGCACGCTGTTCACCGACGACGCGTACGGCATGCCCGGCAACGACGATCTCGGCGCCACCTCGTCGCTGCTCGTCTTCGCCATGGCGGGCGTCTTCGAGGCGCAGCCCGGGTCCGCGAACTACATCGTCTCGGCGCCCATGTTCGAGAAGGTCGAGATCCGGCCCGAGCACGGCCGCACGATCGCCGTTCAGGCGCCGGGCGCGAGCGCGTCGAAGCTCCAGTACGTGTCGTCCGTGCACACGCGGCAGGGCACGCTGAGCCGGAGCTGGCTGTCCCACAAGGACCTGCTGCGCGCGGGCACGATCAAGGTCAAGCTGTCCGACCAGCCGACGAGTTGGGGCGTGAACGCGGCGCCGCCCGCTCTGGCGAAGGACTGAGCCGACGGCGGTCCTGTGGCCCCGCCCCCATGGGGGCCACAGGACCCCTGCGTCTCCTACGTTCCCGAGACGACCGGTGAGTCGGTCCTGTCGCCCACCGAGCCGTGGGTCGCCGACTTCGGGACGGGCCGGTCGTGGCGCAGGGCCGTCCACACGCGGTGCGACGCCTTGTCGAGGGGCAGCACCCGGCCCGCGTCCTGCGGGTCGTAGGTGACCGGCATCGTGACCATGCTGGTGCGGTCGGGGCTGATGCCCTTCAGCTCCTCGGCGAGTCCGAGCAGCTTGTTCGCGGAGGCCAGGTCGGAGTCCGCGCTGATGCTCTTGGTCGCGGTGTCCGCCAGGGCGTAGGACTTGGCGGGGCTGCCGAGCGGGTCGACGGTGTCGGCGCGGTGGATCAGCGCCTTGACGAACGCCTGCTGGAGCTGGATGCGGCCCAGGTCGCTGCCGTCGCCGACACCGTGCCGGGTCCGGACGAGCGCGAGGGCGTCCTTGCCCTCGAGCCGGTGCTTCCCGGCGTCGAGGGAGAGTCCGCTGTTGTGGTCGCGGATGGCGCTGCTGGTGGTGATGTCCACACCGCCGAGCTCGTCGATGAGCTTCTGGAACCCCTTGAAGTCGACTTCGAGGTAGTGGTCCATGCGGAGGTCCGACATCTTCTCGACCGTCTTCACCGCGCAGGCGGGGCCGCCGAGCGAGTAGGACGAGTTGAACATGGCCTCGTGCGCCGCCGGGGCGGTGCCGCCGCCGGTCCTGTCGCAGGCGGGGCGCTCGACCAGGGTGTCGCGGGGGATGCTGACGACCGAGGCCTTCCGGTGGGTCTTGTCGACGTGCAGGACCATGGCGGTGTCGGCGCGGGCGCCGAGGACGCCGCTGCCGTACCGACCGTGGGTTCCGGCCCGGGAGTCGGAGCCGAGCAGGAGGATGTTCATGGCGCCGCCGCGCTGCTCGCTCGGCCGGTCGTCGCCGAGGGCGGCGTCGACGTCGGTGCCCTTGATGTTGCCGTTGAGGTGCTGCCAGGCGTAGGCCACGCCTCCGCCGCCGACCAGGGCCGCGCCCAGGGTGCCCCAGGCGATCCAGCGCAGGGCGCTCTTGCGCTTGCGGTGCCGGGAGCGGCGAACCCGTGCGGGCCCGTAGGCGGGCTCGACGGGCCGGTCGGCCGGGTGCGCCTGGTGCTCGTACCCGCTCTCGTGCGGCATGTCCTGCCCTTCTTCGGTGACCGGTGGCCTGTGGATCGGTGACCGGCGGCTCAGTACGCGGAGTCGACGTTGTCGATCGAGCCGTACTTGTCGGCGGCGTAGTTCGCGGCCGCGGTGATGTTGGCGACCGGGTCGGTCAGGTTGTTCTCGGTTCCGGCGACGTGGTACGCCTCGAAGGTGGGCTGGATCACCTGGAGCAGGCCCTTGGACGGGATGCCGTTCTGGGCGTTGACGTCCCAGCCGTTCACGGCGTTCGGGTTGCCGGAGGACTCGCGCATGATGTTGCGGTGCAGCCCGTCGTACGTGCCGGGTATGCCCTTGGCCTTCATGATGTCGAGCGACTCGCGGATCCAGCCGTCGAGGTTGTCGGCGTAGGTCTTGGCGGGCGCGGCCGCCTTCGCGGGCGCAGCGGCCTTGGCGGGCGCGGCGGTCTTCGCGGCCGGGGCGCTCTTGGCGGCGGGCTTGGCAGCGGGCTCGGCGGCCTGGGCGGAGCCGGGGACCAGCGTCAGCGCCATGGCGGCGGCACCCAGCGTGGCGGCACCGGCCGCGGAGAACCGGCGGAAGGGGGCGGTGCGGCCGGTGCGCGGCAGCGTCGAGGTGATGGCCATGCTGACTGAATCTCCAAGCGGTACGGGGAGCGGGGCGGGCCGATGCGGGCCGCCCCGGAACTTCAGTCAGAGTTAGCGACGCGTGGTGCGCGGGGCAAAGATGTGACCTACTACCCCGGTACGCAGAAGAGGCGGGGCAGTCGGACGTGAACCGGTCGTTTTCCGGTGCGGCGCGGCTACTACCGCGGGTCGCATGTGCCGTGGCTCATATAAGTGAGCTCACAGCGGGAGGGGTCGAATCACCGTGATCCGGGCGTTCCCGGCAGTCGGCGGTCGGGGGCTTCCGTCAGGTGTGGAACGCGTGTCCCGGGTTACTCCAGCAGGACGGCGCGCGCAGCAGTGAAATCCCTCCGGGGGTCTGCCGCGCCGAGGTTCTCCTGGTTCAGGCTGTAGCCAGGAGAACCGACCCCTGCTGCGGGCGGGGCGGTCAGTCCTCGTGCAGGTCGCCCCGCTCGCAGACGAGGGCGGCGACCTCACGGAGTTTGACGTTCTTCTCCTGGGAGTAGCGGCGCAGCACGTCGAAGGCGTCCCGCTCGGAGAGCTGGTGGCCGGCCATGAGGATGCCCATGGCCTCGCCGATGGTGTGCCGGCTGGCGACCGCCTGCTCCAGCTGCGCGTGTTCCCTGGCGCTGGCGAACGCCACGGCGGCGTGTGCGGCCAGCGCCCAGCCGGCCGTCTCGCTGACCTCGGTGAACGCGCCGGGCTCCCTGGAGTACAGGTTGAGGGCGCCGAGGTCCTCGTCCTCGGTGTAGAGCAGGAAGCCCATCATGCTGCCGATGCCGAGGGCCTGTGCCCGGGGCGCGTAGGCCGGCCACCGGACGCGCTCCTCGGTCAGGTCCTTGATGCGGAAGACCGGGTGACCCGTGCGGGCCGCGTCGAAGCACGGTCCCTCGCCCAGGTCGGCCTGCAGCGCGTCGCTGTCGTTGACGAGCTGCTCCGTGGGCGCGAGGGTCTTCGCCGTGCCCCGGCGCAGCAGCAGGATGCCCGCCGCGGTGCAGCCCTCGATCAGGTCCAGGGCGGCGTGGGTCACCTTGTCGAGCGTGCCGTCCACGGAGTCCTCCGCCAACAGCTCCCGCGCCGTCGATGCCAACCGCACGGCGAAGTCCTGCCAGTCCATGGGTCCTCCCTGCCCTTCGTGCCGGCTCCCAATCTCCCACGGCCGGCCGTGGTCAGCGCCGCGCCAGCCGCCGGGTACCGCCCTCCCCGTAGTCGAGGCCGTAGTGGGCGAAGACCTCTCGCTCCAGCTCGGCCAGGAGTTCTCCGTCGGTGTCGATGGACGGCGCGTCCTTCACCTGCTGCCGGGACCAGGCCACCTTCACGTGGGCGGGTGCCACGACCGCCTTCTCCAGCGGTACGAAGGTGATCCGCTTCCGTGTCGGCAGGCCCACCGTCACCGCCGCGAAGGCCGGCTGGTCGGTGGCTGTGTCCACGTAGACCGACTCCAGCGAGCCGATCTTGCGTCCCTCCACGTCGACGACGTCGTGATCTCTCCAGTCACGGATGTTCTCCGCCTCGAACATGTGAACCTCCGGTGGGCGATCAGTGTCCTTCCGCCTCCACCTGACCGCTCCCCCGGCCGCACAAACATCAGCGCCGGAACACGGCCTCGTAGACGACGGCGGAACTCACGGAAAGACCCCGGCAGGTGAGCTGTCGCGCGGGGGTCCGGTAGGACCGCACCTCGATGTCGTGCACCGGCGAGCGGGGCGTGCGGCCGGTGACGCGGACGAGCCAGCGGTCGCTGTCGCGGACCGTCTCCTCGATCACGTAGTGGTGCCGGCCGGCCGGGCCGAAGCGTCCGAGGACGGCGGCGACCGCCGTCTGCTGTGCCGGGACGAGGTTGGTGAAGCCCCGCAGGTGCGCGGCGTGCACGCGGTCGGCCAGGTGTTCTCCGACGACCTCGACGGACGACGCGGCGTCGAGGTTGCCGTAGTACACGCCGTCGGGCGCGACCACGACGTTGGCGGCGAATCTGTCCCCGCCGATGTGCGTGCACTCCCACACCAGGTCGGGCCAGCGCTCGCTCAGCGCGCGGCCCACGGGCCGTCCGCGGACGGCGCAGCAGGCGTCGTGCAGTCCATGGGCGCAGACGAGGACGACCGGCGGGCCGCCGGGGGCGCCGGGGGCGGCCAGGGCGTCGACGATGCCCACGAGATCCTCGTCGCGCGTCCAGGTGCCCCAGGTCTGCCGGTGGGCGCCGTCGTCGCCGTAGCGCAGGACCGCCCAGCACGGCGGCCCGTCCGCCGGGCGGCGCCCGTGGCGCCGGATCAGCAGGATGCGGGCCCGCAGCGCCTGGGCGGCGGAGAACACGAGGCGCTTGGTGTCGGGCTCCAGGGGCAGGCCGTCGAAGCCGTTCGGCGGCCAGCCGCCCCGGTACTCGACGAGGATCCAGGTCGAGCCGTACGGAGCCGTGCCCGCCAGGGGGTCGTCGCGGGAGCGGGCGGCATCGGAGCAGAAGAACCTGGACGTCGGTGTCACCGCTGCCCCGTCATCGTCCGGCAGGCACCAGGACGCCCGCGCGCAGAAGCCGTTCGACGAGTGGAACGCCCAGGTCGTCAGCGGTGTGGGTCCGCTCGCCGGTCAGGAGGCGGACCACGGCCGGAAGGTCCTCGTCGGGGAGGTCGAGCCAGCCGGCCCGGGTGTGCAGGCGGCCGCCCTCCAGGCGTGCCTCCAAGGACTCGCGGAGCCGTACCCGGGTGTCGGGGGCGAGGCGGTCGACGGCCCGCAGTTGGGCCAGCGGTCCGAGCGGTGCCGGCCGGGCCTGGCCGCGCCGGGTCCGGTGGAAGAGGGGGACGGGGTCCGCCTCCGCGAGGGCCGCGACGAGGCGGTCGCGGACGAGGGCGAGGCCGTCGGCCGGTCCTTCGGTGCCCAGGGGCAGGGATCCGCGCATCTCGGGGTCGTCCCGCAGCAGGTCCAGCGCGGAGCGGACCAGTTGCTCGGCCAGCGCGTGGCGCGTCCAGTTGTGGATGCCCAGGGTCAGATGGACCGAGACGGCGCCCTGCGCCTGGGCGGCGTGCAGCCAGCCCCTCGGCAGATACAGGACGTCGCCCGGTACGAGGACGGTGTCGAGGTACGCCTCGCCCTTCGCCGCCTCCTCGACCTCGGCGCGGCGGTCCGTCCAGGGCTGGTCCCGCAGCGGGTCGGGGTGGACCGGCTCGTGGACGATCCAGCGTTTGGTGCCCTCGATCTGCAGCACGAAGACGTCGTGCACGTCGTAGTGGTCGTCGAAGCCGCGGTTCTGCGGCGGCGTGACGTAGGCGTTGGCCTGCACCGGATGGCCCAGCTCCGTACCGAGCGCGGCGACGAGGTCCGCCACCGGTTCCCAGGTGCGCTGCAGGGCCTGGAGGACGAGGGTGGCGCCGTCGGCGAAGCCGCGCCACAGGGCCGTGTCGTCGAGCTGGTCCCCGATCGTGGCGCCGACCCCCGCCGGTGAGGTGAACGACGCGGCGGGCAGCGTGGCCCCGTCCTTGGCCACGCGGAGGAAGGGCGTCCGCAGGCCGCGCCGGGAGACCAGTTCGTCGACGGCGTCGGCGGAGAACAGGTCGGTGAAGTCACCGGCCGCGCGGGTCAGCAGGGGCTTGCGTGACCAGTGGTCCCGGGCGAAGTCCTGGCGGCTCATGCGCGTGAGGCGGGTGTCCAGGACGCCGGCGCCCTGGCGGGCGTCGGCGTCCTGGGACGTGAGGGACGTGATGCTCAAGCGCCACTGCCGGACTCGTCGGCCGCGCCGTCGGCCCCGCCGTCGTGGACACCCGGGGTGCCGGACGCGCCGCCGTCGGCAGGACCCTCCGCGCCGCCGTCGGCTCCACCGTCGTGCACACCGGGCGTGCCCGCGGCGCCGCCGTCGGCAGGACCCTCCGCACCACCGTCGGCTCCACCGTCGTGCACGCCCGGCGTACCGGCCGCGCCGCCGTCCGCGGGACCCTCCGCACCACCGTCGGCTCCACCGTCGTGCACGCCCGGCGTACCGGCGGCACCGCCGTCCGCGGGGCCCTCTTCCTGGTTCGGGTCCTGTCCGGGGTTCGTCATGTGTCCTCCTCGGGATGTGGCGGTCGGGGCGGGGTGACGCTTCTGCGTACCCCCGTGTCCCCACTCCTCAACCAAACTCACCCACCCCGATCCGGCGGGCAACCCGAGCGCCCCCGGCTCCACCCCGCATCGACAGAAAGGAAATAGCCGCCCAATTCGGCACAGGCTGCTACTGTCGACGGCGTTGCAGTTGTGGTTCCCGAAACTTTGTTTTTCCGGTGTTTTCTCCGGGTGGGCAATCATCGCGGCGACTCGGAGCGTGCACGGTGCACGCTCCGATCACTGCTCCGAAGGAGATCGAGACATGGCTACTGGCACCGTGAAGTGGTTCAACTCCGAAAAGGGATTCGGCTTCATCGAGCAGGACGGCGGCGGCCCGGACGTCTTCGCCCACTACTCGAACATCGCCGCGCAGGGCTTTCGTGAGCTCCTCGAGGGCCAGAAGGTGAACTTCGACATCGCGCAGGGCCAGAAGGGCCCGACGGCGGAGAACATCGTCACCGCCTGACGACCGTCCGAACGGATGAGGGGCTCCGCCGGTACCCACCGGCGGAGCCCCTCATTTCCGTTTCCGTACGTCGATCAGTGCTCGGAGTAGGCGAAGTCGCCCACCGTCCAGGCGGTCACGTCGTCGATGGCGACGCGGTACATCCCGCCCGTCTCCGGAATGCCCATGCTCCCTTGCAGGATGCGGGCGAGGTGGAAGTGCAGGTGCGTGGGATCCACGGCGGGCTTCTGCTCGGGAAGCGGGAACACCCGCGCGAACGGGCCGAGCTCCGCGGAGTCCGTCAACACCTCGGACACGCGCTCCCGCCAGACGGCCTCGGGAGCCAGCAGACCAGTGATGACGGCGCCGCCGACGACCACGGTCAAGGACATGCGATGAGTCTGCTCGGACTCGACCGTGGCGGCGAGATCGACGAGCAGTGCGTCAGGCTTGGACATGGCCGCAGATTCTATGCAGCGCCGGGCCCGCGCGCAGCCCGGTCCGGCACAGTGCGCGCGGCGCAGCCCGAGCGGGCCCGTGCCGTCAGGACCGCTCGGTCGAGAACGTCGAGCAGTTCCCCCCGAGGATCAGCCCGTCCAGATGATCCGGGGTCGAGGAGTCGTAGACGGCCGACAGGTCCACCGGATCGAAGTCGGACGGCCGGTCGATCCAGCGGCTGGCCTTCAGGGTCAGCACACGTCCCGTCAGCGTCCCCTTCATCGCGAACGAGCCACGGGGCACCCCGGGGTTCGACGGGGCGGGGTAGAAGGAGAACACCGCGTCGGCGGTGCCGTCGCTGTGCTGCTCGATGGTGAGCGACAGGCCCGTGATGCCCTGGTTGCAGATGTAGCTGCCGTTCCACTTGCCGGACAGGTTCTGCGTGCCGCTGGAGTAGGACGGGCGGTAGGACGGGCTCTCCGACGCGGGCACCGCGGGCACGGAGACCGAAGGCGCCGGCGATACGGGCGAGTACGAGTAGCTCGGCGACGCGCTCGAACCGGAACCGGCGTCCGACGACCCGCCGAAGACGGCGTCCGCCTTCCAGGCGACCAGCCCGAGGACCAGCACCCCGGCGGCGACCGCGGCGATCACTCCCGCGCGGCGGCCCCCCGACGGAGTGCCCTGCGGACCGGGCAGCGGCGCGGGACGGGTCGCCATCGGCGGCCCGAAGTTCCCCGAGGGAGCCCCGAAGCCGCCCGGAGGCGTCCCGGCGAACGCCGTGGGCGTGTAGGCGGGCGGTGGCGTCGGCGGTACCGGCGGGGTGTGCGGGCCGGGACCGGTGAGGGTCGAGGCCCCGTACGGGGGCGGGGTCCGGGGCGGGGCCGGCGTGTCGGGGACGGGACTGCCCACGGCGCCGCCGGACGCCTTCCGCAGTCCTTCCGCGACCGGTGCCGGGAGCCAGTCCGCGCCGGTGAACAGCAGCGTCGTGCGGGCCGCGCCCGCCACGTCGGTCAGCTCCGCAAGCAGCTCCCCGACCTGCGGCCGGGCCAGCGGGTTCTTGGCCAGGCACCGGGCGAGCAGCGGCCGCAGCTCGGCGGGGACCGCGTCGAGGCCGGGCTCGCCGTGCACGACCCGGTACATGAGTCCCTGCGCCGATCCCGTGCCGAAGGGGCCCGAGCCGGACGCGGTGAACGCGAGGACCGCGCCCAGCGCGAACACGTCGCTGGCCGGTCCGACCCGCTCGCCGGTCAGCTGCTCGGGCGACATGAAGCCGGGCGTCCCGATCACGACTCCCGTCCGGGTGATCGCGCTCGCCTCGGACGCCGTCGAGATACCGAAGTCGATGACCCGGGGTCCGTCGGCCGCCAGCAGGACGTTCGACGGCTTCAGGTCGCGGTGCACGAGCCCCGCGCCGTGGATGGCCTCCAGCGCCTCCGCCAGTCCCGCCGCGAGCGTGGCCACCTGGGTGGCTCCCCACGCTCCGTGCCGGGCCACCGCGGTGTCGAGCGAGAGTCCCGGCACATAGGCGGTGGCCAGCCAGGGCGGGTCCGCCTCGGTGTCCGCGTCCACCACGCCCGCGGTGAACACCCCGTTCACCCGGCGGGCCGCGGCGACCTCGCGCGCGAACCGCGCCCGGAACTCACCGTCCTCCGCCAGTTCGGGACGGACCACCTTCACCGCGACGGCGCGGCCGCCCTTGGAGCGCGCCAGGTACACCCGCCCCATGCCGCCCGCGCCCAGCCGGCCCACCACTCGATAAGGACCGATGTGTTCCGGATCGCCCGCCCCGGTCGCCTGTATTCCTGTCACCGGTCCCATCCCCCAAAGTTCACCCGCGCCCCGTGCACGCAGGGCAGACATCATGACCCCAGCAAGCGCTTGTGGATGTCTGTTCGCCGCAGACTCGCACCGACTCGTAACTCTTGCACAGTGTTGAAACAAGCTGGTCCCCGGGCGGAGCACATCACCTGACGAATCATCCGGTTTCCGGCACCGGATCGGCGTCCGAGGGGTGATGATGGTCGCCGGACGACCGGACACGACAGGGAGCTCGCGTTGGATCGCCTGGCGGAAGCGGATCTGGACGGCGGACACGAAGGCCATCCGGGCGGTGCGGGACAGGACGGGCCCGGCCGCCCGGCGCCCCCGGCGCTGCACCGGCCGTCGCGCGCGTGGCTCGGCCTCGTCGCCGTGCTCGCCGCGCTGGTGGTCGCCGGTGTCGCCGTCCTGTACGCGGGGCACAGCGAACCCGGCACCGTGGACAGGTGGTTCGTCGATCCGACGGCGGACAGTGTGGGGCAGCCGTGGCGGCGCGTCGCCCTGGCCCTCGACTTCTTCGGGGAGCCCGTGGGCTCGATCGCGCTGGTCTCGGCCGTGATGGCGGTCTGTGTGCTGCTGCGCAGGCCGCGCGCCGCAGTCCTCGTCGTCACGGGCACGGTGGCGTCCGTGGTGGTGACGACGCTGCTCAAGCAGGTGGTGGGACGCACCATTCACGGGCCCGGGAACCTGTCGTACCCGAGCGGGCACACCGCCTTCGCCACCGCGCTCGCGGTCGCGGTGGCGCTGCTCGTGGCCGGTCTGCTCGGTCTCGGCAGGAGCGCGGGCCTCGCGCTGGTGCTCGGCACCGCGCTGGTCTGCGGCGCCGCGATGGGCTGGGCCCAGGTCGCCCTGGGCGCGCACTATCCGACGGACGTCCTGGGCGGCTGGTGCACCGCGCTCGCCGTGGTCCCCGCGACGGGCTGGCTGGTGGACCGGACGGCCGGCCGGATGTCCGGTGCCGGCCTCCCGGTGCGTCGCTGACCTCCCGTCACGCCAGGCGCCGGAAGACGGGTTTGACCGGCCGCCCGCCGAGCCAGGGAGCGGGGTCCCCCGCGTCCAGCGCCTTGCGGTAGACCGTGCACGCCTGGGCGACCGCGTCGACGGTCTGGTCGACGTCGGCGTCGGTGAGCGCACTGCTCACCACGAACGACGGCGCCAGCACCCCGCCCGCGAGGAGTTGCCGCAGGAAGAGCGTGCGGTACTCCTGTGACGGCCGCAGCTTCTCGTCGAGGGTGCCGAAGACGAGGTTGCTGGCCCGGCCGCGGACGACGACATGGTCCCCGACGCCCGCCGTCGCCGCGGCCTCGCGCACGCCGGCCGCCAGCCGCTCACCGAGGGCGTGCAGCCGGGCCGTGATGCCCTCCTCCACGTAGGTGGTGAGGACGGCCATCGCGGCCGCCAGCGAGTGGGTCTCCGCGCCATGGGTGGTGGACAGCAGGAACACCCGCTCCTGTGCGTGCCGCAGGCCGCCGCGCTCCATCAGGTCGCGGCGCCCGGCCAGCGCGGAGACCGCGAACCCGTTGCCCAGCGCCTTGCCGAACGTGGAGAGGTCGGGGACCACGCCGTAGAGGCCCTGGGCGCCCGCCTCCGACCAGCGCAGACCGGTGATCATCTCGTCGAAGACCAGGAGGCAGCCGTGCCGGTCGGCCAGTTCGCGCAGGCCCGCGAGATAGCCGTCCGGCGGCTCGGTGTGGCCCGCGGGTTCGAGGATCAGGCAGGCGATCTCGTCCCGGTACCGGGTCAGCAGTTCCTCGGTGGCGGCCAGGTCTCCGTACGGGAACGTCACGGTGAGTTCGTTGATCGCCTCCGGAATGCCGGAGGACATCGGTGTGGTGCCGATGAACCAGTCGTCGACGGAGAAGAACGGCTGGTCCGCGCAGATGGCCACGCGCGGACGCCCGGTGACGGCGCGGGCCAGCCGCACCGCGGCGGTGGTCACGTCGGAGCCGTTCTTCGCGAACTTCACCATCTCGGCGGTCGGCACGGTGGCGAGGAAGCACTCGGCGGCCTCGACCTCCAGGATGGACGGCCGGACGAAGTTGCTGCCCCGGTCCAGTTCGCGGCGGACCGCCTCCAGCACCTTCGGATGGGCGTGGCCGAGGCTGACCGAGCGCAGGCCGGAGCCGTACTCGACGTAGCGGTTGCCGTCGACGTCCCAGACCTGCGCGCCCCGGCCGTGACTGATGACCGGGGCCAGGTCCTCGGGGTACTGGTCGTCGCCCTTGGCGTACGTGTGTGCGCCTCCGGGGATCAGCGCGTGCAGTCGCTCGTTCGCCGCCAGGGATAGGGGCAGCGAGATGTCGTTCTGGTGCAAGCCGACTTTATCCTCTCTGGAGTTTCAGGATCTCGGCGAGACGGGGTGCCTCCCGGTCGCGCGGAGACATCGACGTGACCGGCAGCGGCCAGGCGATGGCGAACTCCGGGTCGTCGAAGGCGATCGTCACGTCCTCGGACGGGTCGTGGGGCCGGTCGATGCGGTACGAGGTGTCGGCGGTCTCGGTGAGCGCCTGGAAGCCGTGCGCGCAACCCGCCGGGATGTACAGGGTCTTCTGGGTGTCGCCGGACAGCTCGAAGGTGGCGCGGTTGCGGTAGGTCGGCGACTCGGGGCGCAGGTCCACGACGACGTCGAAGATCGCTCCGTGCGAGCAGCGCACCAGCTTGGCCTCACCGGCGCCCGAGCGCAGGTGCAGGCCGCGCACCACGCCCCGCGCCGTGCGGGACACGCTGTCCTGGACGAAGGCGTTCGGGTCGAGGCCCACCGAGCGGATCACCTCGGCGTCGAAGGTGCGGCAGAAGAAGCCGCGTTCGTCGGCGTGCGGTGTCGGTTCGAGCAGGAACGCCCCCGCGATCTCGGGGACTTCGGTCGCCTTCATGCTGTCTCCCGCAGGGCCTGGGCGTGGGTTTTCGCCGGGAAGAGGGTGGTGGTCAACGCGGTGAACTGGTCGCGGAGTTGCTCCGCCGCGGTGCGGTTGCTCTCGATGAGCGTCCGCCGCAGTTCGGCCGAGTGCTTCTCCAGCGCGCGGAACTGTTCGAGCAGCCGGTCGGCGTCGACCTCGCGCGCCGGGTGGCAGTACGCGCCGAGGCCCATCCGCTCCATGAGCGCCTCGCTCTTCGTGGCGTAGCAGAGGGCGAGGACGGGTGTCGCGGTCTTCAGGGCGCAGATCAGGTTGTGGTAGCGGACCGCGACGACCGTGTCGGCGGCTGCCATCTCGTCCATGAGGTCGGTCAGCGAGGCCGGTTCGGCGGCGGTGACCAGGGGTGAGTCGACGGCGTCGAGGATCGCGGTGACCACCGCCGTGTCGCACTGGTCGCCGGTGAGGAGGCGGACCGGCCGGCCCTCGTCGGTCAGGGTGCGCACGAAGCGGACGGTGCCGTCGAGGTAGCGGCGGTGGATCTCGTCGGCCTGTGCCCGGTCGTCGTTGCCGCCGTGGAAGTCCATGACGCCGAGACAGACCGTGCCGGGCGACCCGGCGGGCGTGCCCGCGCGCGGCGCGGGCAGGGAGAACGCGAGGTCCGGGTAGACCTCGTCGCGGCCGGTGTCCACGCCCATGGCCCGCATCGCGTCGCGGGAGGGGGCGTCCCGGTACGAGCGGTAGGCGGCGCACCGTGCGGACCAGCGCACCAGGGCGCGGGTGGGGCGGCTGCGGATCTCGCCGGCGCCGACGCTGACCAGCGCGACCGGGGTGCGCAGCAGCCGGCCGCTCGCGCAGAGCAGGAACAGTGAGTACGGGAATCCCCACGGCCGCAGCGGGAGGGTGGCCTCCAGGACGCCCATGCCCGGGACGATCACGACATCGTGCCGACGCACCCAGGCCGCGGTGCGGAAGACGTCGACGAGTTTGCCGAGCCCCTTCGACACGACGGCGCCCGCGCGGGAGGCGGTGCGGTACTCCGCGCGGTTCCAGTGCAGCCGTGTCGCGGGGATGCCGAAGCGGGCCGTCACGGCCTCGGGTCCGCCGCACAGCGCGTCCACCTCGGCGTCCGGGTGGTCGGTGCGGAGGTAGCCGAGGACGGCTTCGAGCGATCCGTCGTTGCCGAGGTTGCCGGAGCCGAGCAGCCCGAACACCCCTACGCGCGGGGGCTGCTGGGGTGTTCTGGTCATGGCCGCTTCCCCTCGCGTCCCGCGACGAGGTCGTCGACGGAGACCGTGAGGTGTGCGGGGTCGACGGGGGCGCGGTCCTCGACGCGTTCACCGGCGCCGGGCCGCACGCGGCTGGTCATCCAGGCGGTCAGATGGCGGTAGCAGGCGCGCCGGTCGGCCGGGGACAGCGGTGCGCGGCGGATCGACGAGGCGAAGCCCCAGAGGTATTCGGCGAGCAGCCGGGGCGTCGGGTGCAGCGGGCCGGCCCGGCGCGGGTCGAGGTTGACGCACCGGGAGCGCTTGGAGGGGTTGGCCCGCTCGGCGCGGCCCGGGTGGTCGCGGCGGAAGTACAGCAGTTCGGGCACCTGGTGGAAGCGGCCGTGCAGGGTGATCTCGGCGACGTAGGTGCGGTCCGCGTGGTGGTAGCTGTCCATGGCCTTGACCCGGCGCAGCACGTCGGTGCGCAGGACGCCGTAGAAGTCGTCGCCGCCCGGCTCGAAGAGCAGGCTGCGGAAGCGCTCCGGCGCGTGCGGCGAGCCGGTGGCGAGCGTGTACTCGTAGGGGACCGTCACCTTGCCGTCGCCGTCGATGACCGCCTGGTCGGTGTGGGCGAGGATCACGTCGGGCCGTTCGTCGAGCGCCTCCACGCACAGGCGCAGCAGGTCGCGGCCGTACAGGTCGTCGTGGGAGGCCCACTTGAACAGTTCGCCGCGCGCCTCGTCGAGCAGCCGGTTGTGGTTCGGGGTGGCGCCGATGTTGCGGGGCAGCCGCTGGTAGCGGATCCGGGAGTCCTTGGCCGCGTACAGGCGGCAGATGTCCTGGGTGCCGTCGGTGGAGGCGTTGTCCGAGATGATCAGCTCGAAGTCCTCGTAGGTCTGGCCGAGCAGGGCGTCGAGGGACTCGGCCAGATACTCCTCGCCGTTGTAGACGGGCAGGCCGACGCTCAGCCTGGGGTGGGGGGTCATGTGGTCCTCACTTCGGGAATGGGGTGGTGGTGGCGCAGGCCCGAGCGCAGGGACAGCCACCACACGGCGGAGCCGATCAGCGTCGCGACGGCGACGCCCCAGGCCGAGCCGACCGTGCCGCCGGCGACGGCTCCGCCGAGGCCGCCGCCGACGTAGCAGGCGGAGGCGAACAGCTGGGAGCGCAGGCTCAGCCGGGCGGCGCCGAGCGCGCGGAGTCCGGCCGCCGCGCCGGTGCCGAGCCCGGCGCCGGCGACGCCGAGAGTGATCGGCACGATGAGCCGGGAGGCGGAGGTCCAGACGTCGCCGAGGACGAGTTCGCCGGCCCGGTCCGGCATCAGGAGCAGCGCCGTGCCCCACAGCAGCGCCCCGACGGCCTGGCCGCCGCCGAGGAGGAGGCAGAACCTGCCGAGGCGCCGCGGGGCCTGCCGCAGTACCCGGGCCGCTTCGGGGACGGTGACGAGCGAGAGGCCCATCAGGACGGCGAGGAACGGACCCATCAGGAGTTCCGCGCCGCGCACCGCGCCGACCGCGCTGACCCCGACGATCGCGCCGAGCCCGTAGGCCCGCACCTGGCTGGCGCCGCTCAGGCAGGTGTTCTCGACGAGGTAGCGGTAGCCGAGGTCGCGCTGTTCGCGCAGCCAGCCGCGGGCCCGGGTGACCCGGGGCAGGATGCCGGACTGGAGGTAGCCGTAGGCGCCCGCCACGGTGGCGGACGCGCCCCAGGCCAGGACGAAGGCGGCCACGGTGTCGACGCGGGCCGCCACGACCATGGCCGGGACGAGGGCCACGCCCCACACGACGTCGTTCAGGAACGCCTTGCGTCCGACGCCCGCGGCGAAGAACGAGTACCGCCAGGCGTCCTGGAGCAGCAGTCCGGGGAGCATGACGCCGAGGCAGGCGAACGCGGGCCCCACCCGGCCGCCGAGACCGAGCCCGGCGACCAGGCAGACCACGCCGATGGCGGAGCCGACGACGACCGCGGTGCCCGTGGAGCGGGCCACCGCCCCGCGCCAGGAGGTGTCCGAGACGCCGCTGAAGCGGACGACGAGCGGGTCGGTGGCGAGGCCGCGCGAGATGTTGAGCACCACGCCGTAGGTGACCCAGGCGAGGCTGAACACGCCGAACGCGGTGACCCCGAGCGAGCGCGCCACGTAGATGCCCACCACGAAGTTGGAGATGCTGGAGGCCGCCTGGTCGGCGAGGCCCCAGGACAGCCGTCCGAGCAGGGCCTTCTTCGCCGAACCCGCCGGTTTCGGTGTGCTCTTCGCGTTCTCCCCCTCGGTGGTCATCGGCGTCATGCTTTGACCAGTCCGGCGCCGTGCAGGGCGTCGGCCGCGGCGGCGACGGTGTCGAAGGGCAGTCCGGAGCGCTCGGCGACGTCGAGCAGGCTGTGCTCGCCGTCCGAGAGGTTGAGCACCCAGAGCATGGCCATCTGCGCCTGCTTGGTGTCGCTGCGGCCGCCGAGCGCGTCGTACAGTCCGCGCCGCCCCAACTGCGGTTCGCCGTACGGGCTGAGGTTGACGTAGCTGCGGTTGCGGTCGAGGACGGCGAACGCCTCGCGGATCACGGCGAGGGTGTCCGTCATCGCCTCCGGGGAGACGAAGTCCAGGTCGTCCGCGGAGGTGTGGTACTCCGGATAGCCGGCGTACGGGGTGCGGGTGAGCGAGCCCACGCCGAGGTCGAAACCGGGCGAGCAGTACTGCCGCTCGTCGTATCCGTACGGCGTGAACTCGTTGACCTGGTGCGGGCGTTCGGACGTGCGCAGCACGTGCCGCAGGACGCGGTCGATCTCGGCGTCGCCGCGTCGGCTCTGCTTGTACGTGAGCTGGCCCCTGTCCCCCGCGCAGGCCAGCACGAGTCCGTGCTTGACCCGCTCGACCCGCTCGGCATTGCGGGCGAGCCAGGTGATGGCTCCGACGGTGCCGGGCGCGTAGATGAACCGGTAGGTGTAGTACGGGTTCCGCTCCGCCAGTTCCCGGGCCAGGAACGTCGCCACGGCGATGCCGGCCAGGTTGTCGTTGGCCAGCGACGGGTGGCAGACGTGGCAGGAGACGATCACCTCGTCGGGCACCTGGCCGGGGACCACGTGCTCGGCGTAGGTGAGGTGCCCGTCGGCGAGCGTGGAGTCGATCCGCACCTCGTAGTCGCCGTCGGGCAGTGCGTCCAGCGTCTCCTGGGCGAGGCAGAATCCCCACTCCGGCTTGTAGTAACTGGTCCGGTAGGGAACCCACTTCGGCCGGTCGGGCAGGGTGTGCAGGTGTTCGCGGAGTTCGGCGAGCGGCATGGTCCGGTGCACCGGGACGCTGTAGCCGAGCACGTGCAGGCTGGACGCCGCGAAGTCGACGACCCTCCGGCCGGTGCCGTCGGCGATGTACGCGTCCCGGATGTTCCACTCCTGCGGCACCGTCCAGTCGAGCACCTGCGTCCCGGTCGGCACCTCGTGCACCTGGAGCGGGACGTACTCCCCGACGATGTCCAGGGTGGCGCGCACGCCGTCGCCGGTGATGCTCCGGCAGAGCGGGTACATCCGCTCCACCAGAGCATGCATCTCCTCGCCGGCCGAGGTCATCGGCGCCACCGCAGGGTGTCGTCGACGGAGCCGGCCGCGGACGCCGCGCGCAGCACGGCGAGCCGGGTGAAGCGCTGCTCGAAGTCCTCCCGGGTCAGCTTGTGCTCGCGGTACTTGTCGGCGAGTTCGAGGGCGCCGCGCTCCACCGTCCACTCGCAGTCGAAGCCGGGGATCGCGGCGCGGAAGCGGGCGAAGTCCACGCGGTACGAGCGCGGGTCGGCGCCGTGCTCCCCGGTGATCCGCACCTTCACGCCGGCGACCGCCTGGGCGACCTGCTCGGCGATCTCGGCGACGGTGACGTTGTTGGCCTCGGTGCCGATGTTGAACGCCCGGTCGTGCACCGCCTCGCGCGGCGCGGTCAGCGCAGCGGTGAAGGCCCGCGCGATGTCGGCGGCGTGCACCAGCGGGCGCCAGGGCGAGCCGTCGGAGAGGACGAGGACCTCGCCGGACAGCAGCGCGTGCCCGACCAGGTTGTTGAGGACGATGTCGGCGCGCAGCCGGGGCGAGTAGCCGAACGCGGTGGCGTTGCGCATGTAGACGGGGGTGAAGTCGTCGTCGGCAAGCGCGTGCAGGTCGTCCTCCACCCGCACCTTGGACTCCGCGTACGGCGTCACCGGGCGCAGCGGGGCGTCCTCGGCGACCAGGTCGTCGCCGCCGGCGGCGCCGTAGACGGAGCAGGTCGACGCGTAGAGGAAGCGGCGTACTCCCGCCTCGCGGGCGAGCCGGGCCAGCCGCACGGACGCGTGGTGGTTGATGTCGTAGGTGAGTTCGGGTGCCAGGGAGCCGAGCGGGTCGTTGGACAGCGCGGCCAGGTGGATGACGGCGTCGACACCGGCCAGGTGCTCGGCGGTGACGTCGCGCAGGTCCACCCGGTGCCCCTGCGGGTCGTCGGGCACGGGTCCGAGGACGCAGTCGGCGAACAGTCCGGCGTCGAGGCCGACGACGTCGTGTCCGGCGGCGGAGAGGACCGGGGCCATGACGGTGCCCAGGTAGCCCTGGTGTCCGGTCAGCAGTACGCGCAAGGTTCAATCCCCCAGGTCGAGCGTGAGTTTGGTGACGGTGAACGCCTCGGCGTAGCGCTCGTGGCATTCGATACCGCGAATGCGGGCGAGGCCGAGGAAGGCCTCGCGGTCGTACCAGGGCCGGTGCCGCTGCGAGGGGTAGTGCTCCTGCAGCAGCGCGATCTTCTGTTCGGCGGTCTCCGGCGACAGCGGCTGGTACGCGGACGGCCGGCCGAGATCGCCGTCCCACTTGACGATCTCGTAGCCCAGCACGAGGTGGTCGCGGAAGGCCGTGGTCATCAGCCGGGCCAGACCGCTGTGGTCCTGGTGGGCGTCGTCGGTGCGCGGGGCGAGGATCAGGTCGGGGTCGGTCCGCTCGCGCAGTTCCTCGACCGCGGCCTTGGCGTCCGCCCAGTGCGCCGGGAAGCGGCCGTCCGGCATCTTGTCGACGGTCAGCCGCAGATCGGCGCCCGGGCAGAAGGCGGCGAGCGCGGCCCGCTCCTCCTGCTCGCGGTCGGTGCCGCCGCCGGAGAGCACCAGCGCGTCGACCCGCAGGCCGGGCCGCGCACGGCACATCGACAGCAGGGTGCCGCCTGCCCCGATGGTGATGTCGTCGCAGTGGGCGCCCACGGCGACGATGCGGTCGAGGGGTCCGGCCCCGAGCCGGATCACGCGCGTACCCCGGCGGTGTCGTGCTCCCACACGGCCCACGGGCGGTCGCCCCGCGCGTAGGAGGCGTCGAGGGCGGCGCGCTCCTTGACCGTGTCGGTCGGCTTCCAGAAGCCGCGGTGCCGGTGCGCCACAAGCCGTCCCTGTTTGGCCAGTTGGCCGCAGCCGTCGGCGACGAGGTCGCCGTTCTCCGGTATGTGGTCGAAGACCTCCTGGCGGAGCACGAAGTAGCCACCGTTCTCCCACAGGGGCATGTCGCTCACCGCGGTGATGCCGCCCACCAGGCCGTCCTCGGCGAGCTCCACACAGTGGAAGGAGGACTGGGGCGGGACCACCATCATCGAGGCGCCCGCGTCGCGCTCGGCGAACCGGTCGATCATCTCCGGCAGCGGGGCGTCGGTGAGCACGTCTGCGTAGTTGGCGAGGAACATCTCGTCGCCGTCCAGGTGGTGGCGCACCCGGCGCAGCCGCTCGCCGATCGGGGACTCGATGCCGGTCTGGGCGAAGGTGATCGTCCAGTCGGAGATGTCGGTGGAGAGCAGCTCGGTGCGGCCGCCGCGGAGCACGAAGTCGTTGGACGTCGTCTCCTCGTAGTTGAGGAAGAACTCCTTGATGTGGTGCGCGCCGTAGCCCAGGCACAGGATGAACTCGGTGTGCCCGAAGTGCGCGTAGTAGCGCATGACGTGCCAGATCAGCGGCCGGGGGCCGACCATCGCCATCGGCTTGGGGACGTCGTCGGTGGCACCGCTGCGCATCCGCATCCCGTAGCCGCCGCAGAAGAGAACGACCTTCATGCTGTGACCTCCTTCGAGGACGCGCCCTCGACGACGCTGAGTTCCGGGATGGGGAAGACGAGCCGGCCGCCCCAGTCGTGGACGAAGGAGAGCTGCTCGACCAGTTCGGCCCGCAGGTTCCAGGGCAGGACGAGGACGTAGTCCGGCTTGTCGGCGGCGATCTGCTCGGGCTCGAGGATCGGGATGCGGGTGCCCGGGGTGTACCGGCCGTGCTTGTACGGGTTGCGGTCGACCGTGTACGCGAGCAGGTCGGGCCGGATGCCGCAGTGGTTGAGCAGGGTGTTGCCCTTGCCGGGGGCGCCGTAGCCGACGACGGTCTCGCCGCGGTCGGCCGCGTCGATGAGGAACCGCAGCAGGTCCCGGCGGACCTTGGCGACGCGGGCCGAGAACTCGGTGTACCCGGAGAGCTCCTGGAGTCCGGCGGCCTTCTCGCGGGCCAGGACGTCGGTCACCCGCTGCGACGGCTCGCCGGCCGCCTCGGCGGGGCGGGCCCACAGCCGGATGGAGCCGCCGTGGGTGGGCAGCAGCTCGACGTCGACGAGGGTGAGTCCGCCGCTGGCCAGGGCCCGGATCGCGGACGCGACCGTGTAGTACTGGAAGTGCTCGTGGTAGATCGTGTCGTACTGGTTCTCCTCGATCAGGGTCAGCAGGTGCTGCACCTCAATGGAGACCCAGCCGTCGTCGGCGACCAGCGCGCGCAGGCCCTGGGTGAATCCGATGACGTCGGGGATGTGCGCGTACACGTTGTTGGCCACGACCAGGTTCGCCGGGCCGTGTTCGGCACGCACCGCGGCGCCGGTCTCCGGGCTCAGGAACTCGGTGAGCGTGGGCACGCCCGCGTCCCGGGCCGCGGCGCCGACGTTGACCGACGGCTCGATGCCGAGGCAGCGGATGTCGCGGTCCACGACGTGCTTCAGCAGGTAGCCGTCGTTGCTCGCCACCTCGACGACGAAGGCGTCGGCGCCGAGACCCGCCCGCTCCACGGCGTCGGCGACGAAGGTACGCGCGTGCTCCACCCAGGAGGTGGAGAACGAGGAGAAGTACGCGTACTCCTTGAACGTCTCCTCGGGCGTGATGAGCGGCGGGATCTGCGCCAGCCAGCAGTCGGTGCAGACCCGCAGATGGAGCGGGTACGCCGGCTCCGGCTGGTCCAGTCGGTCAGCGGCGAGGAAGCTCTCGCACGGCGGTGTCGCCCCAAGGTCGACGACGCTCGCCATGGCTTCCGAGCCGCAGAGTCGGCATCGTGTCATGTACTTTCCCCATCCCCCCTGCTCGCGCGGGTGTCCCCGCCGCGAGTCTGTGCTGACCGCCCCGCGATCGCGGTGCGGTACTCCTCCTCCAGGCGCTCCAGGCCGACGGCCGGGCTGAAGCCCCGCTCGTAGCGGTCCCGGGCGGCCCGGCCCATCTCCTGGTTGCGGACCGGGTCGGCCGCGATCCGCCTTAGGCCGGAAGCGAGCGAGGCGGCGTCGCCGGGCCGGTGCAGCACCCCGGTGACGCCGTCCTCGACGAGTTCGACGAAGGCGCCGTGCCCGGCGGCGACGACCGGCACCCCGGCCGCCATCGCCTCGACGGCCACCAGGCCGAAGGCCTCCAGCCACGTCGAGGGAGCCACCACGGCGACCGCCCGGGCGACCGCCTTGCGGCACTCCGCCGTGTCCAGCAGACCGGCGTAGCGCACGTCGTCACGGCCCGCCGCCCAGTCGCTCACCTCGCGCTCCAGCGGACCGGTGCCGGCGATGACGAGCGGCACGCCAGGACCGCCGTCGGCCGCGAGTTCGTCCCAGGCGGCCATCAGCAGCCGGAGCCCCTTGGCCTCGGCGAGCCGGCCGAGGAAGAGCAGGTGCTCGCCCTCCCCCGTCCGGTGACTGCCCGGCTCGGGAACGAAGTTGTGCTTCACCGCCAGGCGTTCGGCCGGCATCCCCGCCGCGGCCAGCACGTCGCGCTGCGCCGCGGAGATGCACAGGAAGCGCTCCACCCCGGACCACCAGCGGCGCCGGTTGACCGACAGGCTGACCGCGAGCGGGACGGTCGCGAGCCGGGAGTTGCGGTAGCAGCCGTGCCGGACGGCGGGCAGCGCCGAGCCCCCCACGCACTCGGTGCACGCGGCGCCGTCGCGCTGGAGCGTGCCGGGCGGGCAGACCTGTGTGTAGTTGTGCAGCGTGGCGACGGCGGGCACACCGGCGTCGGCGCAGGCCGCGAGGACCGCGGGCGACAGCAGCGGGAAGACGTTGTGGACGTGGACGACGTCCGGCCGGTCGGCGCGCAGCCTGCGGGTGAGGTCCGCGCGGACGGCAGGGTTCCACGGCACGAGGAACGGCAGCGCGGCCTTGCCCGGCAGGGACTTGGCGGCGATGTCGTCACTGCGCCGCTCGTACAGCTCGACCCGGTGACCGGCGGAGCGCAGCAGCTCCACCTCCTGGTCGACGACCTTGTTCTCCCCGCTCGGCTGCGCCGAGGCATAGCGGTTGTGCACCACGAGGACGTGCATGCTCAGGTCACCTCCGGTCGACGGGCCCAGCGCGGGATGTAGGGGCGGTCCTTGGTGCGCGCCTGCTGCTGCGCCGGCAGCACGGGCGGCTGGAGCGGCGGCTGCTGAACCGGTGCGGCCAACAGGGCCGCGGCCAGGGCGAGATGGAGCAGGTACGGCGAGGCGTCCCCGAGTCCGGCCTCGGTGTACGAGGCGATCGAGCAGTAGCTGATGAGGAAGATCGCGCAGGCCCGCTGCAGCGACGGTGGCCGCAGCAGCGCGACCCCGGCCAGGACCACGATGATCACCGCGACGATGGTCACGCCGACCAGGCCCTGTTCGTTGTAGACGGCCAGCCAGCTGTTGTCGATGGGCAGTCCGCCGAACGACTTGTCGCCCAGGCCCACGCCGAACAGTTCCTGCGAGACCGACCTGGGCGCGGCGAGCAGGGCGTCCCAGACCTTGGCGCGCCCGGTGAGGTTGGAGAAGTTCTCCTGGCTCTGCCCGCGCAGGAACCACGCCTGGAGCGCGCCCGCGAAGACCACGGCGCCGATCGTGACGACGACCACCGTCCAGGTGAAGAACCGGCGGGCGGCGGCGCTGGTCAGCAGCAGCGAGCCGATCGCGAGGACCAGTCCGATGAGCAGGCCGAGCGTGGCCGTCCTGGTGTGGGTCAGCAGGAGCAGGACGAGCGACGGGACGATGATCACCGCCGCGCTCCTGCGGTCGGTCCGCCGGCCCAGGAGCAGCAGCACGGTGAGCCCGATGATCACTGCCGCGTACTGGCCGATCTGCGGCGGGGTGAGCGGCCACAGCGCGCCGACGAGCCGTCCGCCGTAGATCTCGGGCAGCGCCGCTCCGGGTGAGATCACCAGGCCCGCGGCCACCGTTCCGAGCACGGCGAAGTAGACCCGGATGTGGTGCCGGACGAACGTCAGGCCGCCGTCCCACCAGCGGGTGAGCAGCCACAGTGTGCCGACGAAGAGGGCGAGCCGGGTGCAGCGGAACAGGGCGCCGAGCCCGGACTCCAGGTGCACGCTGGAGAGCACGCTCGGGACCAGCAGCAGGCTGAGCAGGAGCACGTAGGCGCTGGGCCGGAACCGCAGCTTGAGGTTGACCGCGAGCGCGAGGGCGAACGCGGCGACCAGGGCGCCCATGGTGGCCATCTGGATGAGGGAGCGGGGCAGCGGGATGATCGTCTTCGCGCCGGCGGAGCCGAGCGTGTTGAGGATCAGCAGCCCCCAGGCGACGCCGGCGAGCCTCGGGGTGCCCACGGGGCGCCGCTCGGTGTCGGGCGCCGGGGCCTGGAGTGCCGTCATCTCAACCACCCGACCGCGGGTCGAGGGTGCTTCCCTTGTCCTGCCGGAAGCTGCGGCTCTTCCACTGGGAGAAGTCGATCACCTTGCTCTGGTCCTGGACGACGAACTTCCACGGTCCGCTGTAGACGTTGTCGTGCCAGCGGTTGTCCTGCTTGTGAGTGATCGCCTCGGCGACCTTCTCGCCCTGGTAGGGCGACCAGTCGGGATAGGTGCCGTAGTTGGCGAGGACCGCCATCCGGTCGCACTTCACCGTGCACTTGACGATGGACTTGTGGAGCACGAAGCGGTTGTCGTGGATGTCCACCCGCTGGGTCTTCCACCGGCAGTCGGCGTAGAGCGGCGCCTTCCCTATGGCCGGTTCGGCGCACTGCTCGGTCTTCTTCACCAGCAGGGTGCAGTCGCCGGAGGAGGTGTTGGCGGGGCTGTTGCAGAACCGGTCGGCGTTCTCCCAGAGGGTGATCCCGGACCAGTTGTCCTCCAGCAGGTTCCCGTAGATGTCGATCTTGTCGGTCCGGGCCTTGATCCGTGGTTCGCCCCCGGACTCCGACAGATAGACCGTGGCGAACGGGAAGGTGTCGCCGCTCTTCGCCGCCTTGCGGCCCTCCACCCAGTTGTTGCGCCGGACGACGTTGTTCCGGATGACCGCGTTGTAGCTGGTCTCGTAGATCAGCGCGGCACCGTCGTTCTCTTCCAGGACGTTGTCCTCGATGCGGAAGTCGTTGTTGTTGGTGTCCGCCCACAGACCCGTTCCGCGGTTGTCGTGCACCCAGTTGCCGCGCACGTCGGCGCCGTCGACGGCCCAGAACTTGATGCCTCCGGTGCAGCCGCAGCCCTTGCGCCTGCGCTCCCAGTCGCCGGTGTTGTTGCCGACGATCTCGTTGCCCTCGACGACCAGGCCGGTGATCCGCCCGGCGGACTTGTACGCGTTCATGCCGTACTGGCCGTTGTCGCGCAGGCAGTTGGAGCGGACCTGCTGGCGGGCGCCGGCCATCAGTGCGGCGCCGGAGTTGTCCTGGATCGTGCTGTGCTCGATCACCCAGCCGTCGGCCGAGTCGTGGTTAACGACACCCTCGTCGGGCGGGGCCACGAAACGCTGCACGGTCAGGTGGCTGATGGTGACGTCGCGGGCCGTGCCGCCGAACGCGTACTGGTTCTTCCCGCGGCCGTCGAGCACCGCGTCGGGCGCCCCGAGGTAGCGGTCGCCCTTCTTCGGGATGACCTGGGCGTACCGGTCCGGGTCGAGGCGGTGCTTGCCCGGGCGCAGCCAGAACGTGGTGTGCGCGGGGCTGCTCTTGGTCTTCGCCGCCAGGTCGCCGACCTTCTTGGGGTCGATCGTGACCGCGCCGGCCGGTGCCTTCTCCGGCCCGGCGGGCGGCGCGGCGCACACCCGGGCGACCGGTGTCTTCGACGGTGCGGCGGACGACGGTGTGCTCTTCGGCTTCGCCCCGGTGTCCGACGTCGACGTGCTGTCGCAGCCGGCCGTCGCCAGCAGGGCCAGCGCCAGCGGTGCCACCGCCAGCGCCCAGTGCCGTCTCTTGTAGCCCACGTGCCCCCCTACCCGCGGAACCCGAGCACGGTCGTGAACTCGGCGGCGCCTTCGGCGCTGCCGGTTCCGACCAGCGTGGTGGCGGCTTCCTTGCGCCCGAATCCCGGGGAGTACCAGCCCAGCGGCGGTTCGCTCTCCCCGCGGTGCGCCCGCCAGCTCAGCTGCCCGGGCAGGTCGAGCACCGCGGAACGGCCCTCGCCCTCGTGGATCCAGGTGAGGACGGCGCGGTTGCCCACCAGGTCGGCGGCGACCGTGGGGCCGAGGTGGAAGGCCAGCCGGACGTCACGGCGCGGTCCGCGCACCTCGTCGACCAGGCGCAGTTCCTCGCTGTCGGCGGCCAGTTCCACCCGGCGGCGGTGCGTGGACGGCTGGTAGCCGTCGTGCTCGGCGCTCCAGCGGGCCACGCCCCCGGACGTCTCCACGGCCAGCACGCGGGTGCGGGCGTGCCGGGTCCACAGGAACGGGCCGCCGGAGACGGACTGGTCGGTGCCGTCCAGCTCGAGGGTGTTGTGGCCGAGGGTGGAGCGGAAGTACTGCCGCCACTCGGGCTGCCCGTGGTAGCAGAACGTGCCGGGGTCGGCGAGCACGTCGACCCCGTCGTGCCGGACCTCCACGGACAGCGCGTCGGCGTGGGCGTGCGCGGCGATGGACAGGAAGCCGTGCGGGCCGCCGTCGCAGCGGCACCAGATCTTCTCCGGGCCGCGCAGGACGGTCATCCCGGCGTCCGCGAAGTGCGCCGGGCGGGTCTTCGGGCGGGTCACGGACGGTGGTACGGGCTTGATGAGCGCGGCGAGGAGCGGGGTGCGCACGTCGGTGCCGGTCACCTCGGGCCACCAGTCGAGGCGGCCGAACACGGCGTCACCGGTGGCGAGCAGCGAGCCCCAGCGGTCGGTGCCGGCGCCGTCCACGACCAGGCCGTGGCCGTCGTCGGCGTCGCCCTGGCGCGGCGGTCTGAGCCGGTTGTCCACGACGGCGGCGAGCGCGTCGGTCATCCGCAGCAGGACGATCCGCAGCGTCGCGGGGACCGGCCGGCCCGCCGCGTCGGCCTCGGCCAGCGCGGCCAGGCCGAGTTCGAGGACGAGTCCGTGGTACTCGGAGGCCAGCTCGCGGTTGAGCCCCGAGTGGAAGGTGTTGGCGCGCAGGTTCCGGTCGAGGGACCGCAGCGCGCCGTCCCGCCAGCGCGCCGACTGGGGGAACCAGTCGAACGCGCAGGCCGCGGCGTACTGTCCCGCGGTCTCCGCGATGACGTGGTTGTTCGCCGAGGAGCCGCGGCTGGGGAACGCGGCCAGCCAGCGCTGGTGGTGCCAGATCTGGTTCACCGCGACCGGGTTGTCCTCGAAGAGGCCCGAGACGCCGGACCAGCCGTCGAGCAGCCGCCGCACCCACACCCAGGAGAGCAGCCGGATGCCCAGCTCGATGCCGCTGATCCAGTGCACGCCGCGCAGCGGCGGGTTGGCCGTCCACCACGAGCGCAGGTGGTCGGCGGTCCGCTCGGCGTACCGCTCGTCGCCGGTGATCGCGTAGGCGGCGGCGAGCCGGGTGAGGTACTGGTGCCGGGACAGCTCCCAGATCTGCTTGATGTCGCCGACCGCGTCCTCGTCGCGGTACGGCACGTCGAAGGCGTAGCCCCACGGGGCACGGCGGCCGGTCTTCGGGTCGCACCACCAGTCCGGGTCGGCCAGGTCGTCGCGGACCACGCCGAAGTACTCGGCGTGCCCGTACATCAGCCGGTCCGCCTCGGCGACGAGCCGCTTGGCGGCGTCCGGCGGGATCGCGGCGATCGCCCCGGCGGGCAGCACCGCCGTGAACCGGGCGCCGGTCACGCCGGGGGCCTCGGGCCGCGCCGACCGCCACCGGCGGCGGCGCGCCGCGTCGCCGGCCCGGCCCGCGATCTCCTGCGGCCCCATCCGGGAAAGGCGCCGCAGGTACCAGCCCGCGCTCATGGTCATCGCGGCCCCGCCAACGTCACCGGCGCGCCACCGGCCAGGCCGGTCTGCACGGCGAGGGTGGCCGCGGTGGTGGCGACCAGCGATTCCAGCGGCACCGGCATGGGACCGCCGGTGCGCACGGCCTTGAAGAACGCGGCGAGTTCGGCGTTCTGGCCCTTGTCCCGGGCCTTGGGCAGCCGGGAGCTGACCCAGCGCTTGCGGCCGTAGACCGAGGCCCGCACGAAGTCGTCGAAGCGCAGCACCTTGCCGTCGGCGACGAGGTCCAGCGTCTCCTTGGGGTAGCCGGGGGCGCCGGTGGTGACGTAGCTGATGGTGGCCGTGGAGCCGTCCGGGTAGCGCAGGACGACCTGGAGGTCCTCGTTGCCGGCCGTGGCGGTCGCGTAGACCGAGACCGGGTCGGCGTCGAGCAGCCAGCTCGCCGTGTCGATGAAGTGTCCGCCCTCACCGGCGAACCGCGAGCCCTCGGTGCCCTGCTGGAGGTACCAGCTGCCCTGCTGGAGCCGTCCGGCGTTGACCAGGTAGCGCAGGCTCGCCGGTCCGGTGCGGACGCCGAACCGCCACTTGGACTCGTGCAGCAGCGGGGCGAAGCGGCGGTTGAAGCCCACCTGGAGCCGGTCGTTGCCGGACTCCTCGACCGCCGCGAGCACACCGGCGAGTTCGTCCTCGGTGAGTGCCAGGGGCTTCTCCACGAACACGGTCTTGCCCGCGAGGAGCGCCTGGCGGGTCAGTTCGGCGTGCGAGCTGTGCCGGGTCACGACGAAGACCGCGTCGATCGACTTGTCGCCGAGTACGGCGTCGAGGTCGGTGGTCGCCTCGGCGAAGCCGAACTTGCGTTGCGCGTTGGCCGCCGACAGCGCGGTCGTGGTGACGACGGTGGACAGCTCGATGCCGTCGCGCTGCGCGAGGTGCGGCAGCAGCATCGAGGTCGCGTAGTTGCCGGCGCCGACGAACGCGACCCGCACCGGGGACGAGACGGCGCGGGCCGGTCCCGGCCGCACGGTCACCGCGGGCACGGCCACCTCGGGGGCGGGCCGCTCCGTCCCGTCCTCGGCCTCCTGCTCGGCGTAGCGGAACAGCACGGCCACGGCCTTGAGTTCGCCGTCCTTGAGGCGCTGGTAGGTGTCCACGGCGTCGTCGAAGTCGGCGATGTGGGAGATCAGCGGGTCCACGTCGACGCGGCCGCGGGCGACGAGGTCGAGGAAGCACGCGAGGTTGCGGCGCTCGGTCCAGCGCACATAGCCGATCGGGTAGTCGCGCCCCTCCAGCTCGTACTCCGGGTCGTAGCGCCCGGGGCCGTAGCTGCGCGAGAAGCGGACGTCGAGTTCCTTCTCGTAGTACGCGTTCCAGGGCAGGTCGAGGCGGCACTTGCCGATGTCGACGACCCGGCCGCGGTCGCGGCAGAGCCGGGCGGCCAGCTCGACGGGCTGGTTGCTGGCGCCGCCCGCGGCCAGATACACCTGGTCGACGCCGTGGCCGCCGGTGAGTTCGGCGACGGCGGCCTCCACGGCGGCGGATGCGGGGTCGCCGGTGGCCGCGGCGCCCAGGCTCTCGGCGAGTTCGCAGCGGGCCGGGTCGGGGTCGACGCCGACGACGCGGACACCGGCGGCGGTGAGGAGCTGCGCCACCAGCTGCCCGATCAGGCCGAGGCCGATGACCAGGGCCACCTCGCCGAGCTGCGGCTCGCCCTGGCGGACGCCCTGGAGCGCGATCGACCCGACGGTGCCGAAGGCCGCGTGCCGGGGCGCGAGGCCCTCGGGCACCGGGCTGTAGAGGTTCTTCGGCACCCAGTTCAGCTCGGCGTGCAGCGCGTGCTCGTTGCCCGCGCAGGCCACGAGGTCGCCGACCTTCACGTCGTCGACGCCGGCGCCGACCTGCTCGACGATCCCGCACAGGGAGTAGCCGAGCGGCGTGTAGGAGTCCAGCTTGCCCATCACCTTGCGATAGGTGGCGGGCACCCCGTTGGTGGCCACGCTCTGCATGACCTTGGCCACCTGGTCGGGGCGGGAACGGGCCTTGCCCAGCATCGACATGCCGGCCTCGGAGACCTTCATCAGCTCGGTCCCGGTGGAGATCAGCGAGTAGGCGCTGCGGACCAGCACCCCACCCGGCTTGCACCCCGGTACCGGCACGTCGAGCACCGCCAGCTCGCCGCTCTTGTAGTTCTGTACGACCTGCTTCACCCGAACTCCTCTATTTCCTAAGCCGTCGGTCGAGCGCTCTGGCCGGACCCGGAGGTCGCGTCGCGGTACCAGTGCTCGAGCGTCAGTACGTGCCACAGATGCTTGGAGTAGTCCTGCTGTCCGGCGGCGTCCTCGGCGACGAGGCGGCGCAGCGCATCGCGGCGCAGGAAGCCGGAGCGGACCAGCTCTCCGTCGTTGACCACCTCGCGCACCAGCGGTGCCAGGTCCCGGCTCATCCAGGCCCGCAGCGGGGCGCTGAAGAGGCCCTTGGGCCGGTAGACGATCTCCTTGGGCAGGATCGAGGTGGCCGCCTCCTTGAGGACGGCCTTGCCCTGCTTTCCGGCGATCTTGCGGTCACCGGGGAAGGCGAACGCGGCCTTCACCACCTCGACGTCCACGTAGGGCACGCGTACCTCGGTCGACGCGGCCATGCTGGAGCGGTCGGTGTAGGCGAGGTTGAGGCCCGGCAGGAACATCCGCGCGTCGGTCAGGCACATGCGGTTGACGAAGTCGTCGAGGGCGTTGTCCTCGTAGGTGTCCGCGTGTTCGGTGAGGACGTCGTCGACCGTCCCGGCCAGGTCCGGGTCGATCAGGGAGAGCAGCTCCGGCCGGTCGTACATGGTGTAGCTGCGCCGGAACGCGGTCTCCTCCGGCAGCTCGGCGAAGGACAGGAACCGCTTCGCGAAGCGCACCGAGCGCAGCCCCCTGCGGGAGGTGGCCACCGGCAGCCGGCCGACGGCGGCGGACACGGTGCGCCGCAGCGGCCGGGGCACGCGCTGGTAGCGCAGCGCGATCGTGTTGGCCAGGTGCTTGCGGTAGCCGGCGAACAGTTCGTCGGCGCCCATCCCGGACAGCATCACCTTGACCCCGGCCTCCCGGGCGGCCGAGCAGATCAGGAAGGTGTTGATCGCCGCGGGGTCACCGATCGGCTCGTCCAGGCTGTACGTCATCTGCGGCAGCAGGTCGAGGACATTGGGCGCGATCTCGATCTCGTGCAGGTCGACGCCGAACCGCTCGGCCACCTGCCGGGCGTAGCGCAGGTCGTCCGGCATCGCCTCGAACTTGGCGTCCTCGGCGCGGAATCCGATCGTGTAGGCCGAGATACCGGGCTGGTGGCGGGCGGCGAGCGCGGTGAGGTAGCTGGAGTCGAGTCCGCCGGAGAGGAAGGTCGCCACGGGGACGTCGGAGAGCAGATGGCGCCGGGTGGACTCCTCGACGATGGCCGCGAGGTCCGGCAGTTCGCCGCTGCGGGCCCGCTCCTGGCCCTCGGCGGCGACCTCCTTCAGGCTCCAGTACGTGCCGCGCTCGACCCGGCCGTCGGGGCGGACGCGCAGCCAGCTCCCGGGCGGCAGCTTCTCCGCCTCGCGGAACGCGCAGCGGGAGTCCGGCACCCAGTAGTAGAGCAGCGAGGCGACCAGCGCCGCGTGGTCGACCTCCAGCCTGCCGCCGGTCGCGGCGGCGAGCGCCTTCAGCTCGGAGGCGAACACCAGACCCGTGCCGCGCCGCAGCAGGAACAGCGGCTTGATGCCCAACTGGTCGCGGGCGAGCACCAGTTCACCGGTGCGCTCGTCGAAGATGCCGAACGCGAACATGCCGCGCAGCCGGGGCAGGCAGTCCGTGCCCCAGCGCCGCCAGGCCTCGAGGACCACCTCGGTGTCGGAGGTGCCGCGGAAGCGGGCGCCGGTGGACTCCAGTTCGGCCCGCAGCTCCGGCGCGTTGTACAGCTCGCCGTTGTACGTCAGGGCGAGGCCGTCCGAGACCATCGGCTGGGCGCCGGTCTCGGACAGGTCGATGATGGACAGTCGCCGGTGTCCGAGCTGTACCTCGCCGTCGGCGAGGGGATGGCCGTACCGGCCGGCTCCGTCGGGGCCGCGGTGGGCGAGGATGTCCGTGAGCCGGTCGGTGACGATCTTCCCGTCCGGCCATCGGTACGTGCCTGCGATGCCACACATGGATTACCGCGCCTCCTGGTCGTTGTCCACGCCGTGTGCGGCCCACATCGGCTGCCGCTCCGCGCGTCGCGCGGTCCCGCCCGGCCGTTCCTGCCGTTCGCTGCGTCCGCGCAGCGCGGTGTGCAGTCCGTCCCACAGCGTGCCGTCGGTGCGGTCCCTGGGGTCGGGGTCGGTCAGCACCACTCCGATCACCGGTATGCGCTGGTCCGCGAGCTGCCGTGCCACGGTGTGCAGCCAGGCGGCGCTGCCGTGTCCGGCCCGGACGACGAGAACGGTCTGGGTGCCGAGGTACTGCAGGTCGGTCCAGGCCGTGCCGGGCGCCACCGAGCCGACGCCGAGCCGGAGTTCCTGCTGGGGTTCGGCCGCGGCCCGCTCGCCGCCGATCACGGCCGGGTCGCCCGGCTTGGCGCGGTGGCCGGAGAGCTGGGAGCCGGGCAGTCCGTCGATGAGGGCCACGGGTCCCTCGGCCGCGAGCTGCCGGCCGATGTCCAGGGCGAGGACGCCGGTGGTGCGCGCGGCGCCGAGTTCGAGCAGGGACACCGCCTCCGCGGAACCGCGCACGGTGCGGGCAAGGCTCGTGGTGAGCCGCTCGCGGGCCACGCGGGCCCGGCGCCGCCGCCAGGGCAGTGCGGACCGGCGGGGCAGATCGGTGATGACCGAGGCGCCGAGGTGGGCGGCGATGTCCCGGCGCAGCACCGGGCGGTCCTTCACCACCACGCCGACCGCGGCCAGGGCGAGCCCGAGCACGAGGCCGAGGACGAGGCCGATCGCGGCGTCGGTGGCGGCGGACTTGGGCATCGAGTAGGGCACTGGGCGCGGATCGTCCACGATCTGGGTGCCGGCGGTGACCCGGGGCATGCCGGTACGTGCGTCCGCGGCCCGCTCGTCGAAGTCGGCGATCCGCGAGTTGAGTTCGGCGCGGCGGGCGAAGAGCGTCTCCAGGCTCGCCGACGCCTGCGGGTCGGTGTCCGGCGAACGGTCGCCGATCTCCTTGTTGACCTCGGCGAGTTCGTTCCGCATTCGGTCGCGCTGTTCGAGCAGGGCGTCCGATTCGGCCTTCGCGGTGGCCCGCATCCGGCGTACGTGGTCGGCGACGAACGCGTCGGCCAGCGCCTGGGCGCGGTCGACCGCCTGCGCCTCGGTGTCGCCCGTGACGTCGATCTGCATCAGGTTGTTGGTCAGGCCGGTGCCCTGGTAGTCCCGCAGGAAGTCCTCGGGCTTCTGCGAGGAGTTCAGGGAGCGCAGGGCCAGTTCGGCGATGCGGGTGGTCCCGAGGACCTCGACGTCGGTGCGTATCAGGGTCCCGGAGTCGTTCGGCTGGTCGTCGGCGTGGGCGACCAGCACCTTGGTGACCGCGCTCGGGGGCGGCGGCAGCACGACCGCGATGGCGGCGCCGGCCAGCAGCCCGAACAGGGCCATGGCGGACCAGAGGCGACGGCGCCTGCGCACCGCCACCACCAGTCCCTGAAGATCGATGAGCGGAGTGGGCGCCGACGACTCCGACGTCGTACTCGTCGTCACGCTGAGCCTCCCGGGGCGTGGCTGTGGACCGCCGGCGCCGGAGCGGCGTGGTGCGGAGGGTGATCGGCCGGCGACGACGGCCGGGCCAGGACCGGGTCGGCGACGACGAGGCCGACGACCTCGTGCCCGCCGTCCGCGCACGCCCGGGCGATGCCGGTGAGTTCGGCGCTGGTCCAGTTGCCCGCGCTGACCACGATCAGGGCTCCGGACTCGGTCGCGCGGTCCGGCACCATCGGCCGGTCCACGGACACCGGGACCAGCCGCAGCAGGGGGTGTCCCGCGCTCGCGGAGCCGGTGGACGGGTCGTTCGCGGCCTCGGCGACGAGCTGCCCGGCCGCCCGCTGGGCCACGCGATCGCCCTCCGGTACGACCGCGAGGAGCCGCTGGTGCGCCGGCGAGCGGTCGCGCAGGCGGGCGCACACGCGCCGGTAGCGGATGCGTCTGCCGGCCTCGTCGCCCGATCTCTGCGGGTCCGGGGTGTCCCATCGGGTGTCGGTGCCGAGGAGCCGGCCGAGCCGGGCCCTGGTCCCGCCGCCCTCCGCGCGGTGCGCGTGCCCGTCGTCGGGTACGTCGACGCTGCCGATGAGGTCCGCGCCCAGCGCCGCGGCGATCTCGCGCTCGGTGCGCGGGCGCCGGTTCATCCGGGCCGCGGCGAGGTGGCCGATCACCGCGACGAGGAAGAACAGCACGGCGCCCGCGGCGATGAGCTGGACCCGGGTCGGGGCCGCTTCGCCGGTGGGCCGGGCCGCCGGGCCCATGACGACCATGCCGGCCGTGTTGCTCGCGGGGTCGGCCTGGTCCAGCTTCGTCATCGCCTCTTCCAGCGAGGTGCGCAGCTTCTCCAGCGAGGTGCGGGCCTCGACGCCCTCCACGGTCTGTCCGGGGTCGGCGGCCCGGGCCAGCTCGCTGATGCGGCGGTTGGCCGCCTCCACCTGCTTGCGCAGCGCCGCGCGCTCGGTGGCCGCCTCGTTGTCGGCGCTGCCGCCCGCGATCTGCTTGGCGAAGCCGACGAACTGCTGGGCCGTGCGGTCGGAGAGCCGCTGGGCGTGCTGGGGTGTGTCGGCCGTGCCGGAGATCTTGATGATGTTGCCGTCCGCCGCCTTGGCGACGACCTGGTCCTCGAGGTCGGTGCCGCTGACGCCCGACCAGCGCAGCTTGTCGGCCACGAGGTCGAGCACCGTCGAACTGGTCGCGATGTCGACCTGCGTGAGCAGTTCACGCTCCTCCCACTGCCCGGGCAGCAGGACCGAGGCCGTGGTCGTGTAGCGCGGCGGGAACACCAGCGAGGCGCCGTAGCCGACGAGCGCGCCCACCACGGCGAGGGCGGCCAGCAGCCGCCACCGCCGTCGGAGCATCCGTCCGATGACGACCAGACGGATCGTGTCTTCGTTCAACGACGCGGCCTCTTCCTTGTCCGTACCGTCGGGCCGCACGCCGCGGCGTAGGCGGCGAGCAGTGAGGCCTGCGAGTTGCTCCACGAGAGCGGTCCGCTGATCCGCTCCTGACCGATCCGGCCCATCTCGGCGCGCTTCTCCGGGTCGTCCAGCAGCACGGTGATGAGCTTGGCGAACTCGGCCTCGTCGTTGGCCGGCGCGTAGACGGCCGCGTCGCCGGCGGAGACGCGTGCCTCCCGGAGCTCGAACGAGACGAGCGGGCGGCCCATCGCCATGTACTCGAGGACCTTGTTCATGGTCGACACGTCGTTGAGCGGGTTGCGCGGGTCCGGCGAGAGGCAGACGTCCGCCGTGGACAGGTAGCGCACCAGGTCGGCGTCCGGGACGCGTCCGGTGAACTGGACCTGGTCGTCGAGTCCGAGCGACCGGGACAGCTCCACCATCGCGTCGAAGGCGTCACCGGAACCGACGAACACGGCGTGCCAGTCGGTCCGCCCGAACTCGTCGCGCAGCTTGGCGAGGGCGCGCAGCGCGTAGTCGACGCCGTCCTGGGGGCCCATCACCCCGAGGTAGCAGAGCAGATGGGGCTTGCCGCGCTTCAACTCCGGCTCGGGCGGCACCGGTTGGAACCGCTCGACCGCGGGTGCGCTGCGCACCACGAAGACGTCCTCCGGCCGCTTGCCGCCGCGACTGACCGCGACGTCCCGGTAGCTCTCGTTCGTGGCGAGCACGATGTCCGCGGCCCGGTAGGTGCGCCGCTCCAGCGCGCACACGGCGCGGTAGAGCAGGTCCTTGCCGCGGTCGAACCGGGACAGGTACAGCTCGGGCACCAGGTCGTGCTGGTCGAAGACGAACCGCGCGCCACGCCGCTTGAGCCACCGGGCCGCCAGGAACAGCAGGTCGGGCGGGTTGCAGGCGTGGACCACGTGGACCGGGCCGACCTTGCGGATCAGCCGGGCCGTGTGCCACAGCGCCGTTCCGTACTCGCGCAGATAGCCGGCCGGGCCGCCGGTGGCGGCGCGCAGCGGGTAGCGGTGGATCCGCACCCCGTCGATCACCGCCTCCGGCTCCGTGTCCCGCTTCTCGCCGCGGGGACAGATGACGTGCACGTCCCAGCCCGCGTCGCGCAGGGTCAGGCACTCCTGCCACACCCGCCGGTCGAACGGCACGGACAGGTTCTCCACCAGAATCAGCGCGCGCCGGCCGTGCCGGTCACCGCCGACAGCGCTACCAGACAAGGCCCGTGTATCCCGGTTCGGTCCGGCGCGCGTCGGCGTCGGGGAGGCGGACGAGGTCGATGATGTCGGGTCCGTCACCGTGGGGCAGGGCCGCGAGCACGGCCTCGTCCTTGGTGCCGACCAGGCACACCTCGGCGTGGTCGAGCACCTCGTCGACGGAGTCGGCGAGCAGCTGTGCGAGGTGCGGCAGCCGGTTCTCGATGTACTCGCGGTTGGCGCCGAGCAGCCGGGACATGCTGACGTTCGCGTCGTGGATCCGCAGGTCGTAGCCCTTGCCGAAGAGCCGCTCCGCCAGTTCGACGAGCGGGCTCTCGCGCAGGTCGTCGGTGCCGGGCTTGAAGGACAGACCGAACAGGCCGACGCGGCGCTTGCCGGAGCGCTCGACCAGGTCGACCGCGCGCTGGAGATGGTCGGCGTTGGACGACAGCACGTGCGACAGGATCGGCACCGAGACGTCGGCCCGCTGCGCCGCGAAGACGAGGCTGCGCAGGTCCTTCGGCAGGCAGGAGCCGCCGAAGGCGAAGCCGGGCCGCAGATAGGCGGGGCTGATGTTCAGCTTGCGGTCGGCGAGGAACACGTCCATCACCTGGTGGGAGTCGACGCCCAACGCCTGGCAGACCGCGCCCAGTTCGTTGGCGAAGCCGATCTTGAGGCCGTGGAAGGAGTTGTCGGCGTACTTGATCGCCTCGGCGGTCGGGATCGGCACCCGGAACACCTCGCCGGGCAGATCCTTGTACAGCGCGAGGACGGCGTCGCCGCTGGCCGGGTCGAGTTCGCCGATGACGGTCTTGGGCGGGTCGAAGAAGTCCCGCACGCTCGTGCCCTCGCGGAGGAACTCGGGGTTGACCGCGACGCCCAGCTCCACACCCGCGGTGCCGCCGACGCTCTTCTCGAGGATGGGCACGAGCAGGTTGAGGCAGGTGCCGGGGAGCATGGTGCTGCGGAAGACGACGGTGTGCCGTCCGCCGCGCTCGGCCAGTGCCGTGCCGATCTCCTCGGTGACCCGCTCCAGATAGGTGGTGCACAGACTGCCGTTGGACTCCGAGGGTGTGCCGACGCAGATCAGCGACACCTCGCTGTCGGCTATCGCCTCGCGGACGTCGCGGGTGGCGCGCAGGGCTCCGGTCCGCACAACGTCGGCGATCAGTTCGCCGATCCGCTCCTCGACCACCGGGGCCTTGCCGTCGTTGACCAGGTCGACCTTCACCTGGTTGACGTCGACCCCGATGACCTCGTGACCCATGCTGGCCAGGCACGCGGCCGACACGCAGCCCACGTAGCCGAGCCCGAAAACGCTGACTCTCATGACGTGTTACTCCCCCCAGGCAGGCCCTTGTGGCCTGCGGTCCGCGCACCGCCGGTCCGGCGGTCCCCACGCATCAGTACGCCCCCTGCCCATGGATCACCGCTCGCAGCGTCTTCCACAAGATCACCGTGTCCAGGGCGAGTGACCAGTCCTCCACGTACCGCAGGTCGAGGCGGACGGCCTCTTCCCACGGCAGGTCGCTGCGCCCGCTGATCTGCCACAGTCCGGTCAGTCCGGGCTTGACCAGCAGCCGACGCCTTATGTCCGGGCCGTACGCGGCGGACTCCTCCGGCAGCGGCGGTCGCGGGCCGACGAGCGACATCGACCCGGTGAGTACGTTGAACAGTTGCGGGAGCTCGTCGAGCGAGTACCGGCGCAGCACGGTTCCCACCCGGGTCACCCGAGGGTCCCGGCGCATCTTGAACAGCAGTCCCGCGCCCTCGTCGCGGTCGGCCAGCTCGGCGCGCGCGGCGTGGGCTCCGGCGACCATGGTGCGGAACTTGAGGATGGTGAACTCCTCGCCGTTCTTGCCGACCCGGCGCTGGCGGTAGAACACCCCGCCGCGGCTGTCGCCCATCACGAGGATCCCGACCAGCGCCATCAGCGGTGCGAACAGCACCAGAAGGAGTGCCGCGCCCAGCCGGTCGACGACCGCCTTGATGGCCCGGCGGGCGCCGGTGAAGGTCGGCATGCTGACCCGCAGCAACGGGATCCCGAGCACCGCGTCGACGTGCAGACGCGGACCGGCCACCTCCATCAGCACGGGGGCCACGACCATCTCGGCGTCGCTGCCCTCGAGGTTCCAGGCGAGCCGCTGCAGTCGGTCGGGGGTCCAGTGCGGGTCCGGGGTGACGGCGACGACGCGATAACCGTCGCGCTGCACATGGCTGGCCAGGTCGGCGAGCCGGCCGACGACCGGCACTCCGTCCAGGTGGTCGCCGTCGGGCCCGAGCCCGTCCGTCGTGCACACGGCCTCGATGCGCCAGCCGAGGTGCGGGAACTTGCGGGTCCGGGTGATCAGGTCGCGCACCGTGGCCGGGCTTCCGGCGGCGAGCACCGGTCTGAGGCACTGGCCGTCCTTGCGCTGCTTGTGCAGCCAGAGCCGGAGCAGATACCGCTCGGTCATGGTGACGATCCCGATCGCGGGGATCGCGACGAAGATCCAGAGTTTGATGTTCCGCGAGGTGAGCGCTATGCCGCCGAGCGCGAGCACGACGGTCGCCGTGAACAGCGAGCGCCCGAGTCGGCGGAACTCCTCGGCTCCCTGGCCGAGCACGGCGGGGGCCCAGGCGCGGCTCACCGTGAGGGCGGCCAGCACCAGCAGCTCGGTGCCGAAGGCCAGGATCCCCCATTTCTCATGCCAGTTGGCCGCGTCGCGCGCCCCGAAGAAGTTGCCTATGGCCGCCACCACCAAGGCGGTGGCCACCATGTCGCTCGTGATGACGGAGCGGCGGTACCGCTGCTCCCAGTCGTTCGCCGGCTGGCTGATCGCCTCGTCCGTCAGACGCCCGCGCGCCGACGAAAAAGGGCCGACTAATCCCCCCTGCCGCACAGAAACCCCCCGGTCCCCAGTGGTGGTGCTTGGTCGGTGATGCAATTCCCCCAGGAGGCCCCCGCCTCCCGCACCGCGCCGTTCTCCCGCCGGAAAGCCCCCGCCTTCCGTGCTCGGCCTCACGGCCGTTCAGCGCTGTTCGAGCCCGTCACGACGAATACCCCCACGCCTGCCTCGCGCAAACCGCGACAGCACACGAGAACCCGTCGACGCCATGAGTGCTCCCCTCACCCAGGGCCCCTGCTGGACTCCACAAATGGATCACCTCACTGCCGGGACTGGAGTGACTCCTGCCGATCAGCCACGACTCGTGACCGAGAGATCAGCATTTGTCGCCCCGTGTCCCACCATGTGAAGCACGGTCAATCTAGACCATGGGGACCCCCCTGAAGAGGGGGATGTGTGGAATTTGTGCTTGATATTTGAAGTCGGCTCAACTGGCCGATGTTCGCCCACAGTTGCCCTCATGAGCCGCACACACCGTGTGACCTGTGCCGACGTGACGATTCCAGGGGGCCCGGCAGCGGCGGCCGGACCCCCTGGATCAGGCCCCTCTTGGAGAAAGTCGTCCGGATTCGATCAGCCGCCGAGCCCCTCCACGAAGAGCCGGGTCAGCGCCGTCGGCGCGGTGATGGCGGTGCCCACGACCACGCTCGCGGCCCCCGCGGCCAGCGCCTCGGCCGCCTGCGCGGGAGTGGCGATCCGGCCCTCGGCGACGACGGGAACGGAGACGGCCGCGGCGAGTTCGGCGACCAGCCGCAGATCCGGGCCGCTCTGCCGCGGCGATCCCGGGACGTACCCGGACAGGGTGGTGGAGACGAAGTCGGCTCCCAGCCGCGCTGCCTCGATTCCTTCGGTCAGGTTCGAGACATCGGCCATCACGAGGGCACCGGCCTCGTGCACGGCGGCGACGAGCTCCGCGAACGTGCCGCCGTCCGGGCGCGGGCGCGCCGTGGCGTCGGCGGCGACGACCGCGGCGCCCGCCTCGACCAGGGCGCGGGCGTGCCGGACCGTCGGGGTGATGTAAACGCCGGTGTCGCCGTCCTTCCACAGGCCGATGACGGGCAGGCCGACGGTGGCGACGGCGGCCGCGACGACCTCGGGCCCGTTGACGCGCACGGCCGCGGCGCCGCCCGCCTCGGCGGCGCGGGTCATACGGACGAGGGTGTCGGTGTGGCGCATCGCGTCGCCGGGCGGCGCCTGGCAGGACACGACGAGGCGGCCGGTGAGGGCCGCTGCGAGGGGGTGGGTCATCGGCTGGCTCCGGTGGTGCGCGGGGTGTGCAGGGGCAGGGTGCGGGTGAGCGCGGCGCCGCCCAGGACCGCGGCGTCGTGTCCGACGCGGGGCTCGCCCGGCGTCAACTGCGCGAGCGGCGGCATGAGTTCGGCGCTGAACGCCTCGTGCAGGGCGTTTCGGTACAGCGCGCCGATCCGGGTGACTCCGCCGGTGACGACGACCCGCTCGGGGCCGAGGGCGTTGGCGAGACCGCCCAGGGCGCGTCCGACGGCCCGGGCGCCGAGGGTGATGGCGGCGACGGCGTCCGGGTCCCCGCGTCCGGCGCGGGCGGCGACCCGCTGGAGGGGCCCGGGCGGGGTTCCGGTGACGCGGGCGTAGCGCGCCGCGATGCCGGGCCCGGCGGCGACGGCTTCGAGGTGGCCGGTGGCGCCGCAGGTGCAGGGCAGCCCGGCGGCCTCGGGGCTGGGCAGGTGCCCGAGGTGTCCGGCGATGCCGCGCGCGCCGTGCAGCATGCGGCCGGACACGGCCACGGCGCCGCCGACACCGGTGCCCACGGCCGCGTAGATCAAGGAGCCGAACGGGCCTCCCTGCGCGGCCAGTTCGGTGCCGGCGGCGGCGCGGACGTCGTTGTCACAGGCCACCGGCAGCCCCGTACGGGCGGCGAGTCCGGCGGCGAGGGCGGTACCGGCCCAGCCGCGGATGGTGTCGGTGGCGCTGGTGACGGTTCCGCTCACGGGGTCGATGACGCCGGCCGCGGCGACGCCGATGGCGGTGGCCCGCGCGTCGCGCACCGCGGCGGCGGCCCCGGCCAGGGCGTCGAGGACGGCCTCGGCGCCGTCGGCCGCCGGGGTGGGCCGGGTGTGGCGGGCGAGGAGGGTGCCGTCGGCCCCGACGAGGGCGGCGTCGATCTTCGTGCCGCCCAGGTCGAGGCCGATGACCGGCGCGGGCCGTGTCGTGGGAGTCATCGGACGGGCAGCAGGCCGGCCGCCCGCAGGTGCCGTTCGACGACGGCGATCGAGTCCGCGCTCAGCTGGATCTGCGACACGGCGGTCGTGCCCTGGGTGAAGACGCCGAGCAGGCTCAGGGCGTGCTTGAACGCGCCGATGGCCGAGGAGTTGCGGCCCATCTCGCTCTCCGGGCCCGCGTCGACGAGGCCGAACAGCTCGACCAGCCGCTCCTGTTCCTTGACGGCGGTGTCCAGGTCGCCGCCGCGCACGGCGTCGTAGAGGCGGACGTATCCGGCCGGGTCCACATTGCCGAGCCCGGGGACGACTCCGTCGACGCCCGCCAACAGCACGGCGTCCACGGTCAGTTCGGAGCCGGTGAGGATGCTGAAGTCGGGGGCAGGGCCGTCGGCGCGGCCGTGCCGCCCGCCGAGCTCGACGAGGAGGCGGCGCAGCGAGCCCTCGTCGCCGCTGCTGTCCTTGAGGCCGACGATCGTGCCGTCCTCGGCGAGTTCCCGCACCAGCCCGGCGGAGAGTTTGCTGTGCACCGAGACCGGCACGTCGTAGGCGAACAGGGGGACGTCGACCCGCTCCCGCAGGGTGCGGAAGTGGCGGGCGATCTCGACCGGGTGGGTGCGGGCGTAGAAGGGGGCGGTGGCCACGAGGGCCTCGGCGCCCGCGGCGTGGGCGGCGCGGGCGTGTTCGACGACGCGCGGGGTGGTCATGTCGATGACACCGGCCAGGACCGGGACGCGTCCGGCGGCGGCCTCGACGACGGTGTCCAGGGCCACGGCGCGCTGCCGGTCGGTGAGGAAGGCGACCTCGCTGCTGGAGCCCAGCGCGAACAGACCGTGCACTCCCCCGCCGATGAGGTGCTCGACGAGCCGGGCGAGGGACGCCGTGTCGACCTCGCCCGCACTGTCGAGCGGGGTGCACAGGGGCGGGACGACGCCGCGAAGAGGCTGGGACCAGGACATGGGAACTCCAGAGATGGTGCGTGGGTGGATCGGAAACGGGCGGGGCCGCCCGCGCGGGCGGCCCCGCGGGGTCACTGGGCTGCGATGGTCAAGGTGCCGTCGCCGTAGGCGTGTTGGCGGCCGCGGACCTGGTAGTCGGCGGTGGCCTTGACGGTTCCGGCCGTGGCGGTCGCGGGCACGGTGACGGGCACCTTCACGGTGGCGCCCTGGCCCGGATCGAGCGCGGGCACGGTCACGCCGGGCGCGCTGTAGCCCGACGGCAGGGTGAGCGTGACCGAACCGGCGGGCAGCGCCACGTCGTTCTGGCTGACGACGCGGACGGAGACCTCGGTGGTGGCACCCGCCTTCAGGCTCGCGGGCGGGGTGACGGTGACCGGGGCGCAGACCCCGCCGAGCCACTGGAGGTCGAACGACGAGTACGTGATGTGCTGGTAGTTGTCGCGTTCCCAGAGCAGGCCCATGCGGGCGTTGGCGCCGGTGCCGTCGCTGAGCGGGGTGAGCGTCGAGTACGCGGCCGAGCCGGCCTCGACGGTCTTGCGCACCGGCCAATTCCGGCCGTTGTCGCAGGACAGCCGGACGGTGAGGTTGGTGCGGCCACTGGTGGTCGCGGTGTTGCTGAACATCAGCCAGGGCGCCCGCGCGTGGGAGGCGGCGACGCCGGGCGCGAAGCGGGTGATCGAGCCGTTGTTGGCGGGGTCGGGCAGTTCGGTGTCCTGCTGGAAGGCGGTGTAGGTGACGCCGCCGTCGCTCGAGTAGGCCACCGTCCGGTAGGGCGCCGAGCGGTTGTTGAGCATGATCCGCCCGTCGGACAGCTCGACCGTCTTGTTCTCGTCGCCGCCCGGGCCCACGGGAGTGCCCGTTCTCCAGGTGGCGCCGTGGTCGTCGCTGTAGGCGCTGACCGCGTAGTTCGCGCCGTTCTTGCGGATCGCGTACTGCTGGATCAGGCGCCCCTTGTACGTGCCGTGACGCAGTTGGATGCCCTCGCCGGACGCGGCGAACATGCCTCCCCAGGACGGGTCCTTGATGTCGGCGGTGATGCGCTCGTGGCTCCAGGTCGCGCCGTCGTCGTCGGAGTAGCTGTAGTCGGCCTGGAGGACGTTCGGGTCGCTCTCGTCGTTGCCGGTGGCGGAGCCGAGGAAGCCCTGGTTCACGGAGGCCGCGTAGAAGAGGAAGATGCGGCCGGTGTCGTGGTCGACGAGCAGGCTGGGGTCGCCGTACCCCTTGGGCGCGGCGTCCTTGCGGACGACCTGCTGGGCCTGCCAGGTGGCGCCGCCGTCGGTGCTGCGGCGCACCACCACCCCGATGTCGGACGGCAGGTCGGCGAGGGTGGGGCGGGCGTCGTAGGCGGCGATCAGGGTGCCCGCGCCGGTCCGGGTCAGCGCGGGGATGCGGTAGTACGGGGAGCCGGTTCCCGCGGTGGCCAGGTCCTGCGAGGTGAGGGTTCCCGCCGTGGCGCCGTGGGCGACGGTCGTCGTCGCGGCCACGACGGTGAGTGCCGCGGCGAGGGTGGCCAGGGTGACTCTTCGCTGCATGAACGGACCTCTTCTCGGGTGGGGGTCAGACGAGTTGGGGGTCGTGCAGGGGCCGGGCATCCGTGGGGTGACCGGGGGCGAGGAGTGTGCGCACCCATCCGAGCTGTTCGCGCCGGTGATGACCGCCGCCGCCCTCGTGGCCGTTGAACTCGTAGACGCGGACGTCCTTGGGGCCGGCGTAGCGGTGGTAGGCGGCGAAGCAGGTGGAGGGTGGGCAGATGTCGTCCATCATCGCGATGGAGAACAGGGCCGGGGCGGTGGCCCGGGCCGCGAGGTGGGCCGCGTCGACGTAGGACAGCGTGCGGAACACGCTGTCCGTGCGCTCGCGGTACAGGCTCAAGTAGGCGGCGATCTCGGTGTACGGGCTCGTGGCGGAAATCCGTGCGGCGCGCCGGATGTCGCACAGGAACGGGACGTCCGGCAGCACGCCCGCGAGCCCCGGCACGAGTCCCGCCACCGCGAGGGCGATGCCGCCGCCCTGGCTGACGCCGGTCACCACGATGCGGGCCGGGTCGACGGCGGGGTGGTCGCGCAGGGCGTCGACGCAGCGGACGGCGTCGGTGAACACCCTTCGGTAGTAGTGGTCTTCGGGGCGTTCGACCCCTCGGGTGAGGAAGCCGGGGACCGAGCCGCCGGTCGCGGCGGCGTCCGGGGTGGCGCCGACGGCGGTGGACCAGCCCTGGCCGCGGGTGTCCATGATGAAGTACGCGTATCCGGCGCTCGCCCAGAGCAGTTGCTCGTGCGGGAGGCCCCGGCCCCGCCCGTATCCGAGGAACTCGACGACGCAGCCCAGCGGTTCGCGTGCGCCGGCCGGCAGGTGCAGCCATCCCCGGACGGGTTCGCCGTCGAAGCCCGGCACGGTCGCGTCGAAGGTCGTGACCTGGGTCAGGCCGGTGTCGACGGGTGCGAAGTGCGGGCGGGTGTCGGTGTCGCGCGCCCGGTCGAGGGTGCCGGTCCAGAACCGGTCGAGGTCCGCGGGTTCGTCGAGTTCGGGCCGCAGTGCCAGGCACTGGGCGAGGGTCAGGTCCGTCAGCGGCATGAGAAGGGGCCCCGATGGGTGTGGCGTGCGTGCGGCACGGCGGAAGGGAACGTGGGGTCGGCACGGAGGCCGGTCACCTCGAAACACCAGACGTCAGATGTCTGCTGTCAGGGGACTCTAGGAGCCTCCGTGACACCCGTCAAGAAGCACGGGCCGGAATCGGGCCCGGTGGAGGACACGACGAGGTACCGCTCGTGCGGAGCGGTACCTCGGGCGCGGACGGCCGGGTCAGCGGCGGGCCCGTGCCTCCATGATCCGGCGGCGCACCGGCTCGTAGTGGTCGACCAGCGCCGCCTCGAACTCAGCGGCGTCACGGGCGCGCACGGCGTCCACGATGCGCTGGTGGTTGGCGATGGTGGCGGCCCCGTACTCGTGCGTGAACACGTCGAGATGCGGAGCGACGATCACGTAGACGTCCCAGAAGGCCGCGGACAGCTGGCCGATCAGGTTGTTGCCGAGCGGCGCGACGAGCAGCGTGTGGAAGGAGCGGTCCGCGTCGACGAAGCCGTTGCCCTTGCCCGCGCCGGTCCTGCGCATCGTGTCCACGTATCCCTGGAGCCGGTCGACCTGCTCCTCGTCCAGCGCGGCGACGAGCTGCTCGGCCATGCCCCGCTCGAAGAGCTCGCGCACCTCGACCAGATCCCACATGACCTGGAAGTCGTCGTCGGGGCTGAGCAGACCGCGGAAGGTGAGGCTCTCGACCAGGGCGGACAGGCTGAGCCGGCCCACGTACGTGCCGTGTCCGTGGCGCACCTCGACGATGTCGAGCGCGGTGAGGATCCTGATCGCCTCCCGCACGCTGGAGCGGCTCGCGCCCAGGGCCTCGCACAGGGCCGGTTCGGTCGGCAGCGGGTCGCCGGGGCGGAGCTTGTTGTGCAGGATGTACGTCTTGATGCCGTCGACGACCTCTTGTCTGAGCGGCTGCCGCGCCGACTTGGGCGCCGGCATCACCGGCCGCGCGGACCCCTGTTCCACCGCCACCTCTTGACCCCTCTCCTTGACCGGACTACCTTCCCACACTATCAAGGCGTCAGACATCATACGTCTGATGCGCAGTCTGTGAGGTTCTCACCACACTCGCTGCCGGAACGACCACGTCTCTGGTCATTCTTAGTCACCCTCTCTTCCGCCTGGAGGACTCCTTGCCCTCGCGCAGCGCAGCCGGCGTCGATCGCCGCACCTTCATGAGATACACAAGCGCCATCGGTGTGACGACCGCGATCACCGTCGGGTCGACGGGCTGCGGCGGCCCGGCCTCCAGCGGGGACGGGGCGGAGAATTCAGCGGCCGGTGACACCGGCACCATCGAGGCCGGGCTGTCCTACCCGCTGTCCACGGGCTTCGACCCGATGATCACGTCGGGGGCCACGCCGTACGCGGCGAACATGCACATCTTCGAGGGCCTGGTCGATCTCGACCCGGCCACGCTCGTCGCCCGCCCCGCGCTGGCCACGGCCCTGCCGAAGAAGATCAACGGGACGACCTACCGGGCCACGCTCCGCAAGGGCGCCACCTTCCACGACGGCTCCGCCGTCACCACCGAGGACGTGGTCTTCAGCTTCGAGCGGGTGCTCGACGAGAAGAACGCCTCGCTGATGGCGCAGTTCGTGCCGTTCATCGACGAGGTCACGGCGGTCGACGACAGCACGGTCGAGTTCAAGTTGAAGTACCCCTTCGCCCTCTTCCCCTCGCGGGTGTCCGTGGTGCGGATCGTCCCGAAGAAGATCGCGGGCGCGGACGCCAAGGCGTTCGACGCGAAGCCGGTCGGCTCGGGCCCGTACCGGTTCGTCTCCGCGACGCGCGAGGACAAGATCGTGATGGAGGCCTACGACCAGTACAACGGCCCCCACCCGGCCAAGGCCGAGAAGATGGTCTGGCACCTGATGTCGGACGCGTCGGCCCGGGTCAGCGCCCTGCGGTCCGGGCGCGTGCAGGCCATCGAGGACGTGCCCTACATCGACATGAAGGGCTTCACCGGCAAGAACAAGGTCGAGTCGGTGCAGTCGTTCGGACTGCTGTTCCTCATGTTCAACTGCAAGGACAAGCGGTTCGCGGACAAGCGGGTGCGCCAGGCGCTGCACTACGCCCTGGACACCGAGAAGATCATCGAGACGGCGCTGCTCGGCAACGCCGAGCCCGCCTCCGGGTACGTGCCCGCGACGCACCCGGACTACCACAAGGCCGCGACCGTCTACGGGCACGATGTCGCCAAGGCGAAGAAGCTGCTCTCCGAGGCCGGCGTCGGCAAGCTGTCGTTCACCCTGATGCTCACCGACACCGGCTGGGTCAAGGACATCGCCCCGCTGATCAAGGAGAGCTGGGCTGCGGCCGGCATCGACGCCAAGCTGGACATCGCCCAGTCCCCGGCGCAGTACGCCAAGGTCGACAAGGGGAGCTTCGACGTGCTGGCGGCGCCGGGCGACCCGTCGGTCTTCGGCAACGACGCCGACCTGCTGCTGCGCTGGTTCTACTACGGATTCTGGCCCGAGAAGCGCTACGGCTGGACCGGCTCGGCCGCGTACAAGAAGACGAAGTCGCTCCTTGACAAGGCCGCGGGCGCCGCCGACGAGAGCAAGCGCAAGGAGCTGTGGGGGCAGGTCACCGACCTCGTCGCCGAGGAGGCCGCGCTCTACCCGGTGCTGCACCGCAAGCTGCCCACCGCCTGGACCACCGACGCGCTCACCGGCTTCCAGCCGCTGCCGACGACCGGCCTGTCCTTCGTCGACGTCGGCCGCGCCTGACCGTCGCACCGCAAGGCCGCCGGGCCCGCCCGCACCTGATCCGCGGGGCGGGCCCGGCCCCCAACCTCTAGGAACCTCACGATGGTTGCATTCCTCCGGCTCGCGCTGCGCCGCGTCGCGATGATGCCGGTGATGATCCTCGGCATCGCGCTGCTGGTCTTCGTCGTCATGCAGTTCTCGCCGGCCGATCCCGCGTACAACGCGCTCGGCGACAGCGCGAGCCCCGCGGCGCGGGCCGCGTTCGCCGAGGCGCACGGGCTCAACGACCCCCTGCCCGTGCGGTACTTCTCCTTCCTGGGCCAACTCCTGCGAGGCGACCTCGGGGTCACCGTGCCGCCCAGCCAGCCCGTCGTCGACCGCATTCTGACGGCCTTCCCGCTCACCCTGCAGCTGACCCTGCTCGGCCTGGCGCTGGCCATCGTGCTCGCGCTGGTCCTCGGCGTGACCAGCGCCATGTACCGCGACCGCTGGCCCGACCAGGTCTTCCGCGTCCTGTCGATGGCGGGGATCGCCCTGCCGTCGTTCTGGCTCGGCGTGCTGCTCATCCAGCAGTTCGCGCTGAACACCCCGCTGTTCCCGACCGGCGGCTATGTGAACCCGGCCGACTCCTTCACCGGCTGGCTGCGCTCGCTCGCCCTGCCCGCGATCTCGCTGGCGCTGCCCGTCGCCGCGTCGCTGGCCCGCCTCATCCGCACCTCGATGGTGACCGAACTCGACCGGGACTACGTGCGCACCGCCCGGGGCAGCGGCCTGCCGCCGTTCCTCATCATCCGCTCGGTGCTGCGCAACGCCCTGGTCACCCCACTCACCGTCCTCGGTGTCAAGGTCGGCTATCTGCTCAGCGGCGCCGTCGTCATCGAGGCGATCTTCGACCTGCCCGGCATGGGCAAGCTGATCCTCGAAGGCGTCTCCGGCGGGGACGTCGCGCTCGTCCAGGGCACCGTGCTCACGATCGCCATCGCGTTCCTCGTGGTCAACGTCGTCGTCGACCTGCTCTACCTGCTCGTCAACCCGCGTATCAGGACGGTGTGATGCTCGCCCCACGCTCTCTCGCCGGGCGCCTCGCCCGGCCCGGCGCCCGGCTGCGCCGCCTCTCCCCCACCGCCCGCGTCGCGCTCGGTGTGCTCCTGGTCGTCGTGCTCGGCGCGGCCCTCGCCCCTCTGCTCACCCAGGACCCACTCGCCACCGGCACCCCGGCCCAGGCGCCGAGCGGCGCCCACTGGTTCGGCACCGACCGGGCCGGCCGCGACGTCTTCGCCCGTGTGGTGCACGGAGCGCGCTACTCGCTCGTCATCGGTTTCGGCGCCACGTTGCTGGCCCTGGCCATCGGCTCCGTGCTCGGCGCGCTGGCGGCCACCTCGCGCAAGCTCGCCGACGAGAGCGTGATGCGCACGCTCGACGTCGTGATGTCGTTCCCGCCGATCGCCCTCGCCGCCGTGCTCGTCGCCGTGTTCGGACCGAGCGTCCCGGTCATCATCTTCACCATCGCGTTCGTCTACGCGCCCTCGCTGGCCCGCGTCGTCCGCGCCAACGTCCTGGAGCAGTACGGCGAGGACTACGTCGCCGCCGAGCAGGTCATCGGCGCCCGGCGCGGCTACATCGTCGCGCGGCACGTCGCCGTGAACTGCGCGGCCCCGGTGCTGGTGTTCGCCACCGTCATGGTCGCCGACTCGATCATCTTCGAGGCGAGCCTGTCGTTCATCGGCGCCGGTGTGCAGGACCCCGACCCGAGCTGGGGCAGCGTCCTCGCGTACGGCCGGCAGATCCTGCTGTCCGGCGGCTGGTGGGCCACCTTCTTCCCCGGTCTGTGCCTGCTGGTGACCGTGCTCGCGCTGAACATCCTGTCGGAGGGGCTGACGGACGCGGCGGCGGCACCGGACAGGTCCCGCACCGGGGGCGACGACGAGGCGCACCCCGTGGTGCCGGGCGACACCGCCGTGCCGCAGGGCGACGTGGACACCGCACTCGCCGAACTCGCCGAGCGCCTCTCGCACATCGAGCCCGCGGTCCCGGCGCTGCCCGCCGACGCGGCCGACCTGCTCGTCGTCCGCGACCTCGCGATCCGCTTCCCCGACCGGTACGGCGACACGCGCGTCGTCGACGGCATCTCCTTCACCGTGCGCGAGGGCGAGACGCTGGGTCTGGTCGGCGAGTCCGGCTGCGGCAAGTCCATCACCAGCCTCGCGATCATGGGGCTACTGGCCCGCAACGCCGAGGTCGAGGGCGAGATCCGCTACCGCGGCCGCGATCTGCTCACCCTGACGCCGAGGGAGCGCCGCGCCCTGATGGGCCCGGAGATCGCCATGGTCTACCAGGACGCCATGTCGTCCCTGAACCCGTCCGTGCTGATCGGCACCCAGCTCAAGCGGCTCACCTCCCGGGGCGGCACCCGCACCCCCGCCGAACTCCTCGACCTGGTCGGCCTCTCCCCCGACCGCACCCTGCGCAGCTATCCGCACGAACTCTCCGGCGGCCAGCGCCAGCGCGTCCTGATCGCCATGGCCCTCTCGCGCAGCCCCCGGCTGCTCATCGCGGACGAGCCGACGACCGCGCTGGACGTCACCGTGCAGGCCCAGGTCGTCGAACTGCTCACCCAGTTGCGGGACGAGCTCGGCTTCGCCATGGTCCTCGTCTCGCACGATCTCGCCCTCGTCGGCGACCTCGCCCACCGGGTGGCCGTCATGTACGCGGGTCAGGTCGCGGAGGCCGGGACGACCCGCTCCCTGCTGACCGATCCGGCGCACCACTACAGCCGCGGTCTGCTCGGCTCCGTCGTCTCCCTGGAGGCGGGCGCGGACCGGCTCCACCAGATCCGCGGGGTGGTGCCCGCGCCCCGGTCGTTCGGCGCGGGCTGCCGGTTCGCCTCGCGGTGCGCCGCCGCCACCGATCTGTGCGCCGCCACTCCCCCGGCCGCCGCCGAGCGCGGGGGCACGGACGACCACCGGTTCGCCTGCCACCACCCGGCGCCCGCAGCACAGCCCGTACCGTCCCTGGAGAAGACCCGATGACCGCGCTGCAGCACGCCCCGGACCGCTCCGGGGAATCCGCCACGGACCCGCTGATCCGGCTCGACGGCATCCACGTACGGCACAAGGCGCGCAGCGGCGGGATCCTGCGCCGCGACTCCGTGTACGCGCTCACCGACGCCTCGCTGGAGGTGCGGCGCGGCGAGATCCTGGGCCTCGTCGGCGAGTCGGGCTGCGGCAAGTCGACACTGGCGCGGGTGGTCACGGGGCTCCAGCGGCCCACCGAGGGCGAGGTGCGGTTCCGCGGCCGTGACCTGTGGTCGATGTCCGCGGCCGAACGGCGCGACGACTTCGGGCCCGCGGTCGGCGTCGTCTTCCAGGACCCGTCCACGGCGCTCAACCCGCGGCTGCCGGTCCGCCGCATCCTGCGCGACCCCCTGGACGTGCACCGCCGGGGCACCCGGGAGGCCCGCGAGGCCCGCGTCCTGGAACTCCTCGATCTGGTCGGCCTGCCCGGGCACACCCTGGACGCGACGCCCGGTCAGCTCTCGGGCGGACAGCGCCAGCGCGTGGCGATCGCCCGCGCGCTCGCGCTGGAGCCCGAGCTCATCGTCGCCGACGAGCCGACCAGCGCGCTGGACGTGTCGGTGCGCGCGCAGATCCTGAACCTCCTCACGGACCTGCGGGCACGCCTCGGGCTCGGCATGGTCTTCATCTCCCACGACGTCCAGACCGTGCGCTATCTCGCCGACCGGATCGCCGTGCTCTACCTGGGGCGCGTGGTCGAGGAGGGACCGGCCGACCAGGTCACCGGCCGGCCCCGGCATCCCTATACGGAGGCGCTGCTGTCCGCGACACCCAGCCTCCTGGAGCGGCCGGACCGGATCGTGCTGCACGGCCCGGTGCCGTCGGCCACCCGTCCGCCGACGGGCTGCCCGTTCCGTACGCGCTGCTGGAAGGCGGACGACGTGTGCGCCACCGCGTTCCCGGCCGCGCGGACGAGCGACGACGGCCGGCGGTGGCACTGCGTGCACCCGCAGGAGCGGTGACACCGGTGCGCGCGGGCGTGATCCGTCCCGTACGGTCGCGACAACGACCGGAGGAACAGTGCCCCGGGCCCGACCGCGCGTCCGGCCCCCGGTGAGATCGGAGCCGAGGATGAAGGCCGCCCGCTTCCAGGAGTTCGGGGAACCCGACGTCCTCGGCATCGTCGACCTGCCCGATCCGCATCCGGGCCCCAGCCGGGTGCGGATCGCGGTACGCGCGGCCGGGGTCAACGCCAGTGACTGGAAGAAGCGGCGCGGCCTGATGGACCAGGAGCTTCCGCAGACGCTGGGCTACGAGGCGGCGGGCATCGTCGACGAGGTGGGCGACGGCGTCACGGATGTGAGCATCGGCGACCGGGTCTTCGGTCTCTGCCCCGACGGCGCGGCCCAGGCCGAGCTGGCGGTCCTGGCGGTCTACGCGCCGGTCCCGCCGTCGCTCGGCTTCGCGGCGGCCGCCGCGCTCCCCAGCTCCGTCGAGACGGCGATGCGGGCACTCGACCGGCTCGGCGTCTCGAGCGGGGACACGGTGCTCGTCAACGGCGCCTCCGGGAGCGTGGGCAGCGCGGCGGTGCAGTTCGCGGTGGGGCGCGGGGCCCGGGTGATCGGCACCGCGGGCCCGGCCAACCACGCCCTTCTGCGCTCGCTGGGCGCGGAGCCGGTGGCCTACGGCGAGGGGCTGGTCGAGCGGGTGCGGGAGTTGGCGCCCGGCGGTGTCGACCTGGCGCTCGATGTCGCGGGGAGCGGGGTGCTGCCCGAGCTGATCGGGCTCGCAGGTGGTCCGGAGCACGTCCTGACCGTCGCCGACTTCGCCGGTGCGCGCGAGCACGGGGTGCGGTTCAGCCGCGGGGAGGACGGACGCGCGGTCCACGCGCTGGCCGAGGTCGGTCCGCTGATCGAGGCCGGGCGGTTCGCGCCGCCCGCCGTGAGCACCTTCCCGCTCGCCGGGATCGCGGAGGCGCACCGGGCCGGCGAGAGCGGCCGGGTGCGCGGAAAGATCGTCCTGCTCGTCGGCTGACCCGCGACATGGGTGTGCCCGGAGAGACGTGTCTCTCCGGGCACACCCATGTCGTCCGACGGCTCAGACGGCGGCGGGCTCCCGCGCGCCGGGGGTCTCCGGTGCGGCCGGGGTGTCCGGCAGGTCGGCCGGGAGGTGCGACAGCGGTCCGCGCGGGTACTGGGCGGTGACCAGCTCCGAGGCCTCCTCGGCGGTGGAGACCGACGGCGGGGAGCCGGCCAGCGGCTGCCGCGCCGTCTCCTTCATGAACAGGACGGCGACCGCGCCGACGACGGCCGCGAACATCATGTAGAAGGCCGGCATGAGGTTGTTGCCGGTGGCGCTCGTCAGGCCCTCCATGACCAGCGGCGTGGTGCCGCCGAAGAGGGAGCCGGCGACGTTGAACGAGATCGCGAGCGCCGAGTAGCGCACCTCCGTGGGGAAGAGCGCCGGCAGCACGGCCGACATCGTCGCGAGGAACGTCAGCAGGCACAGGCCGAGCAGCAGCAGACCGGCGTAGATCGCCACGTGGCCCCCGGCGCGCAGCAGCAGGAACGCGGGCACGGTCAGGACGACGAAGCCGAGCATGCCGGTCAGCAGGACGGGCTTGCGGCCGACCCGGTCGGAGAGGGCGCCGAGCGGGTGCACCAGGCACATCAGCACGACCATGACGACGACGAGAGCGACCAGTCCGGCGGTGGAGCCGTACTTCAGCTCGTCGGTCAGGTAGGTCGGCATGTACGACAGCAGGCCGTAGTCGGCGATGTCGTAGGCGGCGACGAGCACCATGCACAGCAGCAGCGCGCGCCAGTGGTCGCGGAAGAACGGGCCGAACTTGAACTTCGGGCGCTCGGCGCCGCGCTCCTGCTCGCGCTCCAGCTCCTGGAAGGCCGGGGTGTCCTCCAGCTTGAGCCGCATGTACATGCCGATCAGGCCGAGCGGTCCGGCGACGAGGAACGGTACGCGCCAGCCCCAGGAGAGCATGGCGCCGTCGTCCAGGGCGGTGGTCAGGACGGTGACGAGACCGGCCGCGCCGACGTACCCGGCGAGCGTGCCGAACTCGAGGTAGCTGCCGAAGAAGCCGCGGCGCTTGTCGGGCGCGTACTCGGCGATGAAGGTGGCCGCGCCGCCGTACTCACCGCCGGTCGAGAAGCCCTGGATGACCCGGAAGAGCAGCAGCAGGACCGGTGCCCAGATGCCGATGGCGGCGTAGGAGGGCACCAGGCCGATACCGAAGGTGCCGAGCGCCATCATGATCATGGTCAGCGACAGGACCTTCTTGCGGCCGATCCGGTCGCCGAGCGGCCCGAAGACGAATCCGCCGATCGGCCGCAGCAGGAAGGCCGCGGCGAACGCGCCGAACGAGGCGAGGGTCTGGGCCGTCGGGTTTCCCGACGGGAAGAACACCTTGCCGAGGGTGACGGCCATGTAGGAGTAGATGCCGAAGTCGAACCACTCCATGGCGTTGCCGAGCATCGCGGCCTTCACCGCGCGCTTGACCGCCGACTCCTCGGTCACGGTGATGTCGCTGCGCCGCAGCTTGGGGCTGCGCCGTCGCTCGATCACCCGGAACAGTCCTCGGTGACGGCGTACCGCCTCCGGGTTCCACTCCGACTCGGCCTCACTCGCCGCCTGCGTCGTCTCCGCGCTCACTGACGGATTTCCTTCCTCCGGCTTCCCTCCGGACGGGGCGCGGGCCGGCTCTCCCGCTGCGCGCCGCCTCCGGACAAGAAGGCAAACTCCTTCAGGCAACCCCACCTGCCCCCTGATCGGCGGTTCCATGCAGGTCGAAAACCCAGGGACTCCGCGAGGAACATCACACCCGTCCCGGCCGGGGCTGCGAAGAGGTGCAGGTCAGCGGCTTCCTATCCGACATGACAACGGTCACCGGTGCAGCCTTTGCCGAGGGGCGCGGCATGCGTTTGACTGCCGGAGAGGCATCCATCGACGGGGGAGGACGCGCACATGAGCCGGCACGACCACGGGCCGACTCCGGGGCCCACCGAAGGCCCCGGGGACGAGCACGACCACGGCGACAGCGGGCACGCGGGTCACGCCGGTCACGCCGGTCACGCCCACGGTGTCTCGGCGGACGCCGACCGCCGTTGGCTCGCCATCGCGCTGACGCTGATCACGGGCTTCATGGCCGTCGAGGTCGTCATCGGCGTCGTCGCCCGCTCCCTCGCCCTGATCTCGGACGCGGCGCACATGCTCACCGACGCCGCGTCCATCGTGCTGGCGCTGATCGCGATGCGGCTGGCGGCCCGCCCGGCGAAGGGCCGCTTCACCTACGGACTCAAGCGCGTGGAGATCCTGTCCGCGCAGGCCAACGGGCTGACCCTGCTCCTCCTCGGGGTCTGGCTCGCGTACGAGGCGGTGCGCCGGCTCCTCGCGCCGCCGGAGGTCGCGGGCGGGCTGATGCTCGCGACCGCGCTCGCCGGCATCGTCGTGAACGTGGCGGCGACCTGGTGCCTGTCCCGGGCGAACCGCTCCTCGCTCAATGTGGAGGGCGCCTACCAGCACATCCTCAACGACCTGTTCGCGTTCATCGGCACCGCCGTGGCCGCCCTGATCGTCGTCCTCACCGGTTTCGCCCGGGCCGACGCCATCGCCACGCTCGTGGTGGTCGTCCTGATGGTGAAGGCGGGGTACGGGCTGCTGCGGGACTCCGGGCGCATCTTCCTGGAGGCCGCCCCCGCGGGCCTGGACCCCGATGCCCTCGGCGACCGGCTCGTCGCGCAGAAGCAGGTCGTCGAGGTGCACGATCTGCACGTCTGGCAGATCACCTCCGGGCAGGCGGCCCTGTCCGCGCACGTGCTGGTCGAGCGTGGCGGCGACTGCCACGCCGTGCGCCGCACGCTGGGCGAACTGCTGCGCGAGGACTACGGCATCACGCACACCACCCTTCAGGTCGATCACGCCCCGGAGCCCGTCCTCCAGGTCGCGCGGTCCGGCGCGGGCGGGGCCGACGCGCACTGCGCGGACTCCCACGGTCCGGTCCACCGGGAAGAGCCGCACGCACACTGACGGCGACATCTCCCCCACTCCGGCGGAACAATGCGGCCGCTCGCAGCGCTGTCCCTGATACCTGGCCAGGTATCAGTTGCGTGGACAACACCGGCGGCAGGACCCCCTCGGGGTCGAAGGAGTGTGAGAGTCATGGCGAGGTCAGGACCCGACGGGGCGCTGAGCGACGAGGACAGCTGTGTCGTGACGACGTGCGGTCGCAGGATCGCCGTGCATCGCATCGAGTTGGCGCCCGCGGGCCGGCCCATCGGCCGGGTCACCCTGGACGTGGGCGCGGACCGGGGCGGCGAGCCGGGCGTGTGGGCGTCGCTCACCAGCGCCGAGGCCCGTGACCTGGCCCGCATGCTGCTGCGGTACGCCGACCTGACGGACAGCGGCGCCGCCCGGCACGGCTGAGACCCGCCGGTCAGCCGGTGGGCCCCCGGGGCGCGTCCTCGGCGTCGGCGACGGCCTGTTCCCGCTCGTCCTCACTCGCTTCGCCCTCACCGACGAGGTGCTCGAAGGTGCCGGTGACCGTCAGCAGCCGGTCCAGACGCGGCGAGCGCCCGGTGATCCGGAGGGTCACTCCGTCCCGGTCGAGCCGGCGGTGCAGCGTGAGGAGGGCGGAGAGTCCCATGGAGTCGATGCCGAGCAGCTCGGCACAGTCCAGCAGGACGGTGCCGACGCCCGGGCGCGCGGAGAGCGCGGCGTCCGTCAGCCGGGTGAAGGTGCCGTCGGTGTCGTAGTCGAGCTCACCGGCGACCCGCAGGGTCAGTACGCCGTCGCGCGGCTCGTCGGCGGTCACGCTCAGGGCGGGGTACGTGGTCATGCGGGCTGTCCGGGTCGGGGAACGGTCAGGGTCCCGCGGGCCGTGGCGAGGATCCGCACGGCGCGCGGGAATTCGGTGAGCTGGCGCAGCAGCGAGTCGAGGGCGGGCAGCAGGCTGCCGGGCGGGACGCCGCGGGCGCCGAGGATGCCGGCGGTCCAGGCGACGAAGGACGTGAACAGCTCGGCGTCGTCGACGTAGAGGGCCGTGGCGAGGTACGTGACGATGTGGTCGAGGTCCTCGGCGGTGCGGTCCCGCTGGGCCTCGCCGTAGGCGGCCATCGGCGGGTAGGCCTCCTCGAGGTCGACGAAGGTCTGCTTGACCAGTTGCCGCTTCGACCGCTTCACCGAGGTGTATTCCTGGTCGTCGAGGTGGGGCAGATCGTGGTTCGCGAGTCGCGCGGCCGACGCGCCGGGCCGGTCGAGCCCCGCGGCCAGCAGGGTGTGCGCCGCATCGGCGTCGGCGGCCCAGACGGCGCCCATCCGCAGGGCGTGGCGCCCCCGCGGCCCGAAGCCGGCGCCGCCGGCCAGCACCGGGGTTCCGCCGGCCTGGCAGGCGCTGATCGCCGCGTGGGCCGCGGGCAGTTGGGGTGGTGTCGAGCAGGACAGCAGCACCGCGTCGGCGACCCGTTGATGGAGGTGGGCGACCAGGTGCTCGGTGGGGAGGTGCGCTCCCAGGTGGTCGACGGTCCAGCCGCGCAGGCGCAGTGTCTCGGCGACCAGGCGGGCGGGCAGGGCGTGCCATTCGCCCTCCACGCACGCCACGGTCACCCGGCCGCGGGACGGTGCGGTCAGGGCCGGGGCGGCGAGATCGGCGACGGCGGTGACGCATCGGGCGCTGATGGCGGTGGCCGCGTGTTCCTGGGCGACCGTGAGCCTGTTCGCCGCCCATTCCCTCCCGACGCGTCGCTGGACCGGCGCGATCAGTTCGAGCAGGATCCGCTCGGCCGCCGCCGGCAGCCGTGCCGGCCCGGGCTCTCCCACGGCGCATCGTGTCAGTGCCACGGCGTGTGTGTCGTCGCAGTCGATCACAGCTCTCCACAGCTGCTCGCGCAGCACGTCGAGCGACAGCGTCTCGTCCGTGACGACGCTCTGCGATGTCATGACGTGAACCTTCCCCGGGTGTGTCCGTCCACAGCGGTGAGATGAGCGGCGCGCGGAGCCGTGATGGCCAGGAGCGCCATGTCGTCGTGGGAGCCGTCGCCGACCCATTGCGAGGCGATCATCTGCACGCGCTCGGTGACCGCCTCCGCGGGCATCCCGGCGCATTCGGCGAGCACGGCGCGCAGCCGGTCCTCGCCGAACATCCGGTCTCCCAGGGGGCCGCCGTGCGCCTCGGTGATGCCGTCGGAGTACAACAGGCAGGTCTCGCCGGGGTGCAGGATCACGGTCGCGCCGGTGACCGTCATCTCGGGGAGCACGCCGACCAGCGTGCCGCGCGTGCTGGCCTCCTCGACGCGGCCGTCGGCGCGCACGACGAGGGGCGCGGGGTGCCCGGCGCTCGTGACGCGCACCCGGACCCGGTCGCGCTCGCGCACCGCGGAGGCGAGCACCATCGTGGCGAAGCGGGCGTGGTGGGAGGAGAGCAGGGCGCTGTTGAGCAGCGACAGCAGGCGGGCGTGGTCCGAGGCGAACGGCAGCAGGGCCTCGACGGTGTTGCGGATCTTGCCGGTGAGCACCGCCGCCTCGAGCCCCTTGCCGCAGACGTCGCCGAGGACCGCGAACGCCTCGCCGTCCGGATCGTCCGCGGGGTACACGTCGTAGAAGTCGCCGCCGATGCGCTCGCTCGCCGCGGAGGGGCGGTAGCGGCCCGAGAAGTCGATGCCCTGGGTCCTGCGGAGCGTCGGCGGCAGCAGTTCGCGCATCAGGACATCGGTGATCCGCGTCTGCTGTGCGTATATCCGGGCGGCCGACAGTGCCGCTCCGGCGCGGGCGGCGAACAGCCGCGCGAAGGTTTCCTCGGCCTCGCTGAAGGCGGCTTCCTCGCAGCGGCGCAGCAGGACGATGGCGCCGGCCGGGAAGCCGTGTCCGGGCAGCGGGACCACGACGACCGAGCCGATCTCGGAGACCGGCCGGGCGAAGCCCTCGGGCTGCGCCCAGGCCGGTGTGGCCGCGGGGTCGATCCAGCGGGAGGGCACCGGGGGAAAGCCCAGGAGCGCCTCGGTCAGGCCGGGCAGCTCGCCGGGGTCGATGACGATGTTGTCCTGGGTCACGCGATCCCCGCACGCCCAGGTCACCGGGTGGGTCCGGCCGTTGCCGACGCCCACGATGACCGCCGCGTCGGCGAGGTGCGCCGCCGCCAGCGACGCGGTCGCCGCCATGCAGCGGTCAACGTTCAGCGACGCCAGGAGTTCGCTGGACACCTCCTGGAGGAGGCGTGAGCGGGCGCGCTCGCTCTCCAGCTGGTCGTGGGCCGAGCGCAGGGCGCTGTCGTCGACCAGCCACCAGGACACGGCGCCGTCCGCGCGCCGGCTGGGGAAGGCCTCGACCGTACCGTCGCCGATCCGGCCCCAGGCCACCTGGGGCTGCGCCTCGTCGCCGCCCGTCAGCAGTTCGGTGTGGGCACGCGAGAGCCAGCCGGGGGCGGTGTCGGCGAGCAGCGCGCCGACCCGCAGGTCCTTGAGGAGACCGCCGGCCGGATCGTCGCAGGACAGCACACGGCCCGCGCCGTCCACCGTGACGGTCGGGTGGGCGGCCCGTCGGCCCGTTGTCGTGTCCGTGCCTCGCGGGTTCATTGGTTCCGTGGGGGAAACCATCACGCAGGGCCCGGGAATGACGAGCCCACACCACCCTTCGCCGCAGGTCCGCGGAGAGCAATCGACGCCTGCCTCAACGGACTTGTTCCGCTCCGCGGTCAGGGCACGCCTGCATGCTTTCCATGAGGCAACAGTTGCATGGTAAGGGTCCCTCAGGCAACTGACACCCCTACCGACGCGGGCTTCGCGGGAGAACGGACAGATTCCGACTCAGACCGAAGGGTTTTCGCGCCCGAACCAGTCGAGACACACCACGAGGGCATCATCCTCCGCGTCGGCGTTCACATGTCCCGCCAGTTCCTGGAGGATCGCCCGCGGCACGGCCGACGCCGGCAGCAGGCTCGCGGCCTGGATGGCGCGTGTGAGCCTGCGCTCGCCGTACTTCTCGCCCGTCGTGGACAGCGCCGAGTAGACACCGTCGCTCACGAAGAGGAGCCGGTCACCGCGGCGGACCTCGAATTCCTGCACCACGTAGTCGGTCTCCTCGAACATCCCGAGGGGCAGCTGCGCCTCGAACGGGACCTGCTCCACGGTCCGGTCGCGCTGGCGCCACAGCTGGGGCGACCCGGCGTCCACCGTCTGCACCCGGTCCGTGGCCAGGTCGAAGGAGAGCAGCAGCGTCGAGACGTACCGCTCGCCGCGGTGCTGTGCGTAGAGCGCCTGGTCGGCGAGGGCCGCCTGGTCGGCGATGCCGATGCCGGCCCGCCGGGCGTTGCGCAGGGCGTTGACGGCGAGGTTGGTCAGGAGCGAGGCCTCGATCCCCTCCCCCATGCCGTTGGTGACGGTGAGGGTGAGGGTGTCGCCGGTGGCGGCCCAGTCGAAGTTGTCGCCGTGGATGGCGTACGCGGGTTCCAGCTGGGCGCCGATCGCGTACTCGGTCCGTGTGTAGGAGCGTCCGGGCAGCAGCTGCCACTGCATCTCGGCGGCCAGGGTGAGCCGACTCGCCCTGCGGGCCTGCAGATAGACGTCGGTGTCGCGGTCGGCGACGACGATCTCGTGCCCGAGGATCTCCGCGAGATCGGTCAGCTCGTCGACCTCCTCGGGCCCGCATCTCTCCTCCGGCACCCGCACGGCGAGGATGCCGAGTCTGTCGCCGCGCACGGTGACCGGCAGGAAGAGGTCCACGGATCCCTCGCCGAGCACCTCCCGGGTGTGGGGGTCCTGGCTGGCGAAGGCCCGGCCGGCGGGGCTGGCGTGTACGGGGACGGGCTCGGAGGTGTGCGGCAGTTCCGTCACCGGCTGCAGGAGCGTCAGGCTGTAGTCGGCCATCAGCAGGTCGACGCCGATGGCCCCGTACTGCTCGGTCAGCGCCCGGCGCACGGTCTCCAGCAGGTCGAACGGGGCGGCGGCGCGGATGGCCCGCTCGGCGGTGAGGAACTTCGTCACAGACTTCTCCGATGGGGCGGGCCGGCCATCGAGGGAGAACCGGGAACGGGGCGCCCGGCACCGCCGCTTCCCGCGCGGGCCCGGAACGCTCCTGGCGGCACGTTCGTCACCGGCCCGACAACAGCCACGATCCCAGCACCGCGCCTGTGAGCCGAGCGGGACGTCAAAAGATCACAAATATTGCCATGCGGCACCTATTTGAGGATTCTATCTCGCCGGCGGGCCGTCCTCGCACGATCCGTCCGACCGGTCGCGGACGGTCTTCGGCGAGCGCCCGCGAGCGCGTCCGCGCACGTCAGGCGGTGGCTTCGGACGCCTCTTCGGGGTCGGGCCCGGTCTCGTGCAGACCGATGTGCGCGGCGGCGGCCTCCTGGAACTGCTCGAGCCCCTCGACGAGGGTGCTCAGCTCGGCCGGCGCCATGGATCGCAGCACCGCCTCCAGCTCCCGGGCGCGGGAGGCGCGGAACTCGTCGAGCACGGCCGCACCGCGTCGGCTCAGCCGGAGATCGACCTCCCGGCGGCTGGTCGGACTGGCCACCCGCTCGACCAGGCCGGCCGCTTCCAGCCGGTCGCAGAGCCGGCTCACCGACGAAGGACGCGAGCCAAGCGCCGCGCCCAGGGTCCGCTGATTGACCCGCTTCTGGCCCTCGATGACGGTCAGCGCCCGGAACTGCGAGGGCGGCAGCGGCCCGGCCAGCGCGGCCGCCTGGCCGCGCCCCCACAGCACTTCCAGCAGCTCGGAGACGCCGCATGCCACCTGCGCCACGTGCTCAGGGGAGCGGAAGGGCAGACTCTGGGGCATCCCAGCACCCTCCCGTCGGCAAGTGAGGTCGGCCGTCCCCGAGCCTACCGCCGTCCCGTCGCGCCCCTGCGACCCGGGCCCGCGCGTCAGCCGACGCGCCGTGTCGAGTCGCGGGGCAGCAGCGTGGCCTGCACCAGTCGGTGGCCCGGGTCCGCGCCCGCCCGCGCCGGGTCCTGGACGAGGCCGATCAGCAGTTCCGCGGCCTGCTTGCCGATCTCCTCGGGGGCCAGGTCGAGCGCGGTGAGCGCGGGCCGGGCGCTGCGGGCGAACTCTCCGTCGGCGCCCACCATGATCTGCACGTCCTCGGGCACGCGCAGCCCGAGTTCGCGGCAGACCGCGAGGGTGGCGAAGCCGAACTTCTCCATCACCACGTAGAGGGCGTCGGGGCGGTCCGGGCGGGCCAGCAGCCGCTGCGCGGCCTCCGTGGAGTCGGTGCCGGGCTCGGCGCGGTCCATCAGGACGGGGTTACCGGTGCGTTCGCACCAGTCGCGGTAGGCGCGGGCCGCGTCCTCGTCGTAGGACTGGCCGGTCGAGCCGGTCAGCAGGCCGATGCGGCGGGCGCCGGTGGCGGCGAGGTGGTCGAGGGCGGCTGTCGCGCAGGTGGACAGCTCGTTGTCGACCCAGGGGAAGGCGTCCTTGCGGGACAGGTCGCGTCCGGTCGTGACGACGGGGACGCCCATGCCGGACAGCCGGGTCAGCAGCGGGTCGTCGGTGAGCGGGTCGATGACGATCGTGCCGTCGAGCGGAAGGGTGTCGAAGGGGCGGCCGTCGAGGGACGGCGGGACGAGCACGAGGGAGTAGTCGTGCGCCATCGCCGTCCAGGTCGCGGCGTTCACGATCTTGACGAAGTACTCGATGTCGGTGATGCCGCCCTCGACGGCGGTGCGGTGGGTCAGCCCGAGCAGTCCGGTGCGGGCGCCGCGCAGTCCCCGGGCGTTGGGGTTGGCGCGGTAGCCGATCTCGGTGGCGACGGCCAGGACCCGCTCGCGCGTCTCGGCGCCGACCCGGCCCACCCCGTTCAGCGCGTGCGAGGCCGTGGTCACCGAGACCCCCGCGCGGCGGGCCACCTCCCGCAGACCGCCGCCCTTCGCCGAGGCCCCCCGGGGCGTTCCACCGCGCTTCGGCTGTGTGACGTCTGACATGGCGGCGAGCTTACAGGTTGACTGCCAAAACGTTTAGGCAGTACGTTCCGGACCGTTGCCAAAACGTTTAGGCAACGGCGTCGACGACCGCACCGGAGACTGCCCCGGGCGTCCGTCGCTCCCCGCACACCGCCGTGCGGACCCCTCCCCGTACATCGCGTCCCGTCCCTCCAGGCCGGGGCGCCGGTCCGCAAAGGACTCCTGCCGCCCATGGCCGAGGCCACCACCACCGCCCCGCCCGGATCCACCACGCCCGCCGCGCCGACGTCCGTCTTCACGGTCGAGCAGCGCGGCATCGACGCCGTTCCCGCCGCGGAACGCCAGGGCGGTCCCGGCCGCCTGTTCGGCCTGTGGGCCGGCACCAACACCACCGTGTTCACCGTCGTGTACGGCGCGCTCGTCGTCTCCTTCGGCCTGTCGTTCTGGTACGCGGTCGCGCTGATCGTCGTCGGCAACGTGCTCGGCTTCACCGTCACCGGACTGACGAGCCTCCAGGGCCCGCGTACCGGCACCTCCACGCACTCCGTCTCGCGCGCCGCGTTCGGCCCGCGCGGCGGACGGCTGCCCGCGCTGCTGAGCTGGGTGATGCTGGTCGGCTTCGAGGCCGGCGGCATGGTGCTGATCGTCCTCGCCGGGCTCGCGCTGCTCGACCAGGCCGGGATCACCACCGGCACGCCCGTGAAGCTCCTGGTCATCGCCGTCGCGGCGGGGCTGCAGATGCTGCTGCCGCTGTCCGGCTACCACCTGATCATGAAGGTGCAGAAGTACTTCGCCTGGATCTTCGCCGCGATGTTCGCGCTGATGGCGATCCTCGTCGCGCCCAAGGCGGACTTCTCGGCGCACGGCGCCGCACCGTCCCTGGTCACGATCTCGCTGGTGCTCGCGATGGTCACCGCGTCGGGCGGTCTGTCCTGGGCCGACATGGGCAGCGACTACTCGCGCTACCTGCCCGAGGACTCCGCGCCGCGCAAGGTCTTCGCGTGCGCCGCGCTCGGCGGCATGGTGCCCAACATCCTGCTGCAGATCCTCGGCGCGGCCGTCGCCACCGCCACCACGAAGGCGACCGACCCGATCTCCGGTCTGCCGGAGATCCTGCCCGGCTGGTTCATCACCCCGTACCTGCTGCTCGCGATCGTCTCGCTGCTCGCGGTGAACACCACCGACATGTACTCCTCGGGTCTGAACCTGCTGGCCGTCGGCATCCCGATCAAGCGCTGGATGGTCGTCTTCATCGACCTGACGCTGTGCACCGCGATCACTCTGTGGGCGGTCTTCTCGGCCGACTTCTACACCCTGCTGTCGAACTTCCTCAGCCTGATCGTGCTGTGGCTCGGCCCGTGGGCCGCGGTGTACCTGACCGACTGGTGGCTGCGCCGCGGACGGTACGACGTGCCCTCGTTCTTCCCCCGCGAGACCGGCCGCGACGGCATCTACTGGCACAAGGGCGGCGTCCGCCCGGCCGGTCTGATCGCGGTCCTGCTCGGCTTCGTCGCGGCCGTGCTCTGGGTCGACTCGACGGTGTTCGTCGGCCCGCTGTCCGACGCGGCCGGCGGCCTGGACCTCTCCGTCTTCGCCGGGGCCCTGGTCGCGGGCGTCGTCTACTGGCTGCTCGCCCGCCGCACGGTCCGCGCCGAGGCCGAACTCACCGTCTCCGCCTGAGACTTCCCTCCCCCTCCTTCTCTCAGTACGCGCTCTGGAGCGAACCCCATGAACCACCCCAGCCTCCGCACCCTGATCGACGCCTCCGAGGGCGTCGTGAAGGCCGACCGGATCATCAAGGGCGGACAGCTCGTCAACGTCTGCACCGGCGAGATCTACCCGGCCGACGTCGCCATCACCGGCGACCGCGTCGCCGCCACGGGTGACGTCAGCGCGTACGAGGGTCCGGACACCGAGTTCGTCGACGCGACCGGCAAGTACCTCACGCCGGGCCTCATCGACGGCCACCTGCACCTGGAGTGCTCGAAGCTGTCGGTGACGATGTTCGCCGACGCCGCCGTCCGCTTCGGTACGACGTCGGTCGTCTCGGGGCTGGACCAGTTCCTCGTGGTCGCCGGGCCCGAGGGGGTGCGCGAGGCGCTGCGGGAGGCCGACGCGTCGCCGATGAAGATCTTCTGGGGTGCGCCGTTCAAGACGCCGTACACCCTGCCCGAGACGACGGTCGGCTTCCGCTTCGGTCCGGAGGACCACGCCGAGGCGCAGGGCGGCGCGGACTGCTTCGGCGTGTGGGAGACCGTCGCCGAGTTCGTCCTCAACCGCGACGAGAAGGTGCTCCAGGCCCTCGAACTCGCGCACCGCAACCGCCTGCCGATCTTCGGCTGCGCCCCCATGGCCGCGCAGACCACGATCAACGCACTGTCCGCCGCCGGTGTCCGCCTCGACCACGAGAGCTACACCGCCGAGGAGGCGCTGGAGAAGCTGCGGGCCGGCATGTCGCTGCTGATCCGCGAGTCGTCGGTCGCGCACTTCATGAACGAGAACGTGCGCACGATCACCGAGTTCGGCGCCCAGTCGCGCCGTGTCGGCCTGTGCACCGACGACATGCACGTCGCCGACATCCTGCGCGAGGGCCACCTCGACAAGCTGGTCCGCATGGCGATCAAGGCGGGCGTGAAGCCGGTCGAGGCGATCCAGATGGCGACGCTCAACTGCGCCGAGATGTACCGCATCGACCACCTCGTCGGCTCGATCACGCCGGGCCGCTACGCGGACGTCCTGATCGTCGACTCGCCCGAGTCGTTCGTCGTGGAGCGGGTGTTCTCGCGCGGTGAGCTGGTCGCCGAGGGCGGTCGTACGGTCAAGGCCCCGCAGGCGCCCGAGCGCACCGCCGCCCTCTCCCCCGCCTTCCGGGTCGCGCCCGTGAGCGCCGACGGCATCGGTGTCGCCGCCGAGGGCGCGGCCGCAGAGGTGCTGGTCGTCGAGATGGACCGCACGGTGCCGTTCGTCCGCAAGGGCGTGCCGATGACGCTGCCCGTCGAGGACGGGACCGTCCGCGCCGATCTCGCGCAGGACGCGCTCTACGTCACGGTCTCCGAGCGCTACGGCAAGAACGACGGCGCCACGGTCACCGCGATGATCAACGGCTTCGGGCTGCGCTCCGGCGCGATCGCCTCGTCCGCCGCGCCCGACGACAACAACATCATCTGCGTCGGCGCCGACCGCGCCGACATGGCCCTCGCCGTCAACCACCTCTCGGCGGCCGGCGGCGGCCAGATCGTCGTCGACGGCGGCGAGATCAAGGAGTTCCTGCCGCTGCCGGTCGCGGGCATCGTCGCCGACCTCGTACCCGAAAAGATGGCCGAGGCCGAGGACCGGCTGGAGGCCGCGGCCCGCGCGCTCGGCTGCGAACTGCCCTCCGCCTTCGGGTACTTGATCTTCCTGGAGATCACCGCGATCCCCGAGTACGCCGTCACCGACCTGGGTGTCGTCAATTACCACACCCAGGACGTCGTCGACATTCTCCGGCCCACCACCGCCGCCGCCAACTGACGCCGCTCACTGAGGAGTTCACGCACATGACTGTCGACGCCTTTGTCGCCGGCCTGCCCAAGGCCGAGCTGCACCTGCACATCGAGGGCACCCTGGAGCCGGAGCTGAAGTTCGCGCTGGCCGCCCGCAACGGCATCGAGCTGCCGTACGCCGACGAGGCCGCGCTGCGCGCCGCGTACGACTTCGACGACCTGCCCGGCTTCCTCGCCGTGTACTACGAGGGCATGACCGTCCTCCGTACCGAGCAGGACTTCTACGACCTCGCGGCGGCCTACGCGGCCAAGGCGCACTCGCAGAACGTGCGCTACGCGGAGATCTTCTTCGACCCCCAGGCGCACACCGCGCGCGGCGTCGCCTTCGACACCGTGATCCGCGGCCTGACGCGGGCCCTGGACGACGCCGAGCGGGCCACCGGCTTCAAGGGCCGCCTGGTGATGTGCTTCCTGCGCGACTTCCAGGCCGAGTTCGCGATGGCCACGCTGGTCCAGGCGCTCCCGTACAAGGAGTGGATCGTCGGTGTCGGCCTGGACTCGGACGAGGCGGGCAACCCGCCGGTGAAGTTCCGTGACGTGTTCGCGCGGGCCCGAGCCGAGGGCTTCCGGCTGACGATGCACTGCGACGTCGACCAGAAGAACTCCACCGAGCACATCCGGCAGGTCATCGAGGAGATCGGAGTCGACCGGATCGACCACGGCGTCAACGCCCTGGAGGACCCGGCCCTGATCGCCGCGATCAAGGACCGCGGCCTCGGCCTGACGGTGTGCCCGATCTCCAACGCCCATGTCACCGACGGCATGAAGGCCGCCGAGATCCGCGCCCTGCTCGACCAGGGCGTGAAGGTCACGGTCAACTCCGACGACCCGGCCTACTTCCCCGGCTACGTCGCCGAGAACCTGGCGGCCCTGCGCGAGCCCGCCGCCCTCACCGACGAGGACCTGCTCCGGTTGCAGCGCAACGCCATCGACATCTCGTGGGCGGCGCCCGCCGTGCGCGAGGCGTTCCTGGCGGAGCTGACCGCGTACGCCACGACGGCGGGCTGAGACGGACCTGGCGGCGTCCCCCCGTGGGACGCCGCCAGGTTGTTCAGGAACGGATCAGCAGGTTCCCTCGTCCTGCCAGGGATTGCCGTCGGCGGTGGCCGGCTTCTCGTTCTGCGTCCACCACTTGGCCTTCCAGTTGTGGCTGTTGTAGCTCACCTCGTTGCCCGCGGTGTACACGGAGCCCGCACTCCACGCCGTCTTGCAGCCGGTGGCCGGCGGTGTCGTGGTGCCGCCCGAGGTGGGCGGCGTCGTCGTGGGCGGCGTGGCACCGGCGAACTTCACCGAGTACTTCGCGAAGTCCCAGGAGTTCTGCGCGACGCTGGAGCAGGTGCCTGAGGTGCGTCCGCCGTTGTCGGCCGGGGTGCACTGGCGGTCGCGGTTGAGGGACCAGAAGGTGAAGCGGTCCATGCCGTGGCCGGTCGCGAAGTCGAGGACCGTCTGGAAGTCGGCCTGGGTGAACATCTCGCCCGTGTCGCTGCGGCCGTTCATGCCGGAGAAGCCCTCGTGGGCGTAGGCGGTGGCCTGGTCCCAGCCGAACGTGGACTGCAGGATCGTGTTGAAGTTGGTCAGCGCGGCGGTCTGCGAGGCCGCGCCGTTGAACCCGCCGTCGAACGGCATGATGGAGAAGTTGTTCGGCGTGAAGCCCTGCGACTTCGCCTCGAGCAGCATCTGCTTGCCGAACCAGCCGGTGCCGTCCGCCGTACCGGCCGTCGTCACGGAGACGTAGAGGCCGGGATTGTTCTGCTGGAGGATCTTCGCGGCGCCGATCTCGTTCTTCACGGCCGCCGTGTTCTCGTACTCCGGCTCCTCCAGGTCGAAGTCGATGGCCTTCAGCCCGTACTTGGTGATGACCTGCTGGTACGCGGCCGCGGTGGACGCCGCGTCGGAGCAGGCCTGGCCGAGCTTCGTGCCGTTGTAACCGCCGATGGAGACCGACACGTCGCCGCCCTTGGCGCGGATCGCGTCGATCTTGGCCTTGACCGCCGTGTCGGAGGACACCGGCGCGGTGCCGTCCCACGTCGGCGAGCAGCCGCCGCCGCTGGGAGCCAGGATGAACGCGAGCTGGAAGGCCTTGAGCCCGCTCGCGTCCATGATGGCGCCCGCGTCCGGCGGGTCGTTGTCCAGCGGCATCAGATAGGGGGCGGCGGCGTACCAGCGGTTGCTCAGGGCGGCTGACGCGCCCTCGGCGTTCGTCGCCACCAACGCGCTCGCGGCCAGCGCGACGGTGGTGACGGCGGTGGCAGCGCCCAGACATGCGCGAAGTCGTCTCACTCTGTTCCTCCTGCACGGGGGGATCGAGGCGCTCGATGGGGGTCGAGTGCGGACAGCTTCTTGAGGGTGAGGGGAGCACGTCAACGCATTGGACTGGACCAGAGAAGGCTTTGGACTAGACCATACGATCTCTTTGCCTGCGGACGAAGGAAGTGTCCGCTCAGCGGATCAGGCGGCCGGCCGCCTCGGCCACGTAGGCCAGCTCGCGCCGCACCTCGGGCGTCCACACGGTGGGCCGGGCGAAGTGGGTGGAGAACATCCCCGCCAGGTCGCCCGCCGCCGACAGCACGGGCAGCGACGCGACGGCCCGCACCCCGGCCTCCTCCAGCACCTCCGCCGCGGGGGTGCCCACGAACAGCTCGCAGACACGGACGTCCTCCACGTAGACGGCGTCGCGCCGCTCGGCGGCCGCTCCGCAGGCGCTGCCGTGCGCCGTGGTCTCGACGCGGCGGAAGAAGTCCAGGAACGGCTGGTGGAAGCCTCGCTGGGTCGTGATGCGCAGGGACCGCGAGGCGGAGTCCAGGAGTTGGGCGTTGCCCATCGGGGCCCCGGTCACGCGCAGCGCCGCCGCCAGCGCCTCCCGCATCACCAGCCGGTTGCGGCTCTGGGCCGGGTCCGTGGTCTCCACTCCGCTGCCGGCGCTCCGGCACAGGGCGCGCAGCCTGCCGCTGTCGTGCAGATGGCGCAGCCAGGGGTCGTCCACGCCCCAGACCTCCAACTCGCCGCCCGCGGCGCGCACCTGCTCGGCGACGGCTTCGACGAGGGCCACTCCGGCGAACCCCACGAAGGACACCTTGCTGAAGTCGAGGACCAGGCAGCGGTCGTGGTCCGACAACTGCTGTCGCAGCGCGACCACGGCATCCTGGTCGAGGCGTCCGGCGACGTGCACGATCGTCCGCTCGGGCTGCGCGGCGACCGACACCTCGATGCCCGGCACCGATACGGACCACGCCATGTGCTCCACCCGCCCCTGACCGTGCTGACGACGCCCCTCAAGCCTAGAGCTTTCCGGCAGGCCGAGCGGATCCCGGGCCGATCCTTCCCCGGGCGATGAGTCCCGCCGCGTCGAACGGTCTCTCTCTCCGACGGGGCGTTCACCCGGGAACGCCCGCGGACGAGGAGAGCGCCATGACCACCACGTACACCTTCGACGTCTTCTCCAGCCTCGACGGCTTCGGCGCCGCCGGCGGTGACTGGACCGGGTACTGGGGCAAGCAGGGGCCTGAGCTGCTCGACCACCGACTCGCCCTGTACGACACCGACCAGCGGATGGTCCTCGGGGCGAACACCTACCGGCTGTTCGCGCAGATGCTGGCCGCGAGCACCGAGGGCTCCGACGTGCGGGACCCCTGGGTCACCCGGATGAGGAGCCTTCCGGCGACGGTGGTGTCGTCGACGCTGGAAGGCCCCCTCGACTGGCCCGACGCCACCGTGGAGAAGGGGGACGCCGTCGAGGTCGTCGCCCGGCTCAAGGAGGAGTCGGCGGTGCCGCTGCGCTCGCACGGCAGCCTGGCGATGAACCGGGCGCTGATGGCCGCCGGTCTGGTCGACCGGGTGCAGGTGACCGTCTTCCCCGTGATCACCGGCCGTACCGGGCTCGGCCCGGTCTTCGCGGGCGCGGAGGACTTCGACCTGGAACTGCTCGAGAGCCGGACGCTCGACGGCGACATCCTGGAGCTGAGCTACCGGCCCACCCTGCACCCCTGAACGTCAGCGCCCCTGCGCCTCCACCGGTGCGGGCTGCCCGGCGTTCTCGCCGTGCGACACCGCGGCCACCTCGGAGCGCCGGCCGCCCCGGTCGGTCAGACCGGCCACGAGCGCGAGCCCCAGGCCGGCGACGGCGAGCACCGCTCCGGCGAGGTTGGGCGCGGCCCAGCCCCAGCCGGCGGAGATGACCAGACCGCCGATCCACGCGCCACCGGCGTTGGCCAGGTTGAACGCGGAGTGGTTGGAGGCGGCGGCCATGGTGGGGGCGTTCTTCGCCTTGGCCATGAGGAGCATCTGGACCGGCGTGGTGATGAGCGAGCCCATCGCCCCGATGAAGGTGATCGTCAGCAGGGCGGGCACGGTGCTGTGGACGGTGAAGTAGAACGTCACCAGCGCCGCGGCGAGGAGGGCGAGTCCGCCGTACAGGGTCGGGCGCAGCGCGCGGTCGGTGAGCGGGCCCGCGAGGAGGGTGCCGGCCGTCATGCCGACGCCGTACAGCGCGAGGACCAGGGTGGTGGAGGAGTCCGAGATGCCGGTGAGGTGCGTCAGCATGGGGACGAGGTAGCTGTAGACGGCGAAGAAGCCGCCGAAGCCGACGACGGCCGTGGCCAGGCCGAGCATGACCTGCTTGTTGCCCATGGCGCGCAGCTCGTGCCGGATGCCGGACTGCTCGCCGCGCGGCTGGTGCGGGACGAAGACGGCGAGCGCGACGAGGGCGACGACACCGATGACGGCGACGGCCCAGTAGGCGGCGCGCCAGCCGAGCTGCTGGCCGAGGGCGGTGCCGGCGGGCACGCCGACGATGTTCGCGACGGTGAGTCCGAGGAACATCTTCGACACGGCGCGGGCCGCCCGGTCCGGGGCGACGAGACGGGAGGCCACGACGGCGCCCACCCCGAACAGCGCGCCGTGCGGCAGGCCCGCCAGGAAGCGGGCGGCGAAGAGCGTGCCGAAGGAGGGGGCGAGCGCGGACGCGGCGTTGCCGAGGACGAACAGGCCGGTCAGGAGCAGCAGCAGCCGCTTGTGCGGGATGCGCGCGCCGATGCCGGTGAGCAGGGGGGCGCCGACGACGACGCCGAGGGCGTAGGCCGAGACGAGGTTGCCCGCGTGCGGCACGGAGACATGGACGCCGTCGGCTATCTGGGGCAGCAGCCCCATCGTGGCGAACTCGGTCGTGCCGATGCCGAATGCGACAACGGCCAGGGCCAACAGGGCCAGCGGCATGGTGCGGGAGAACCTTTCGAAGACGTGCGGGGCGGGGCAGGCGGTTTTTGCCGGAACGTTCAAGGATATTCACGGACACCCAGGGCCAAAATCGGCGGCCCCGAAACGTACGTGACCTGCAGTGCAGCCGTCTGGTCCGGCCGCGCATTCCAGGATCGGCAGCCCGCTTCGGTGATGTGTGTCACGACATCGGGGCAGCGTCCGGCCACACCGTGTCGTCGACGGTCAGGAACGGCTCGCCCGCCACGGCCCTCGGGGTCAGGCCGGTGAAGGACCGGATGTCGCGATGCAGACGCGACTGGTCGAAGTAGCCGGTGTCCACGGCGACTTGGGCCGTGGACTCGCCCGCGACCAGGCGGTGGACGGCACGGTCGAAACGGATCAGTTTCGCTGCGTGCTTGGGCGGCATGCCGAGTTGGGCGCCGAAGCGGGCCCACAGGCGCCGCCGGCTCCAGCCGAGGTCGACGCGGATGAGCCCGGGCTGTGCGGCGATCCGCCGCCAGGCCCGGGCCACCTCCGGGTCCACCGGCGGGCGCTGCGCGCGGCGCCGGGCGAGGACCGCGCCGACCCGGGTGAAGCGTTCCTCCCAGGAGGCGGCCTCGGCGAGCTGTTCGCGCACCCGGACGGTGCCCCCGCTGCCGAAGCCGGGCCCGGTGACGACGGAGCCTAGGTACCGGGCGCGCGGGTCGCCTGGCTGCCCGGCTCGGGGCACACGCCCATCCTGGAGGATCCGGCGGGGACGGCTGCCCTGCTGCGGACGTTCACCGCCGCGCTGCTCTGACCGGCACCCCGGCCGTCCGCCCGCGATGGCGCAGCGCGGCGAGCGCGACCCCGGCCAGGGCCACCGCTCCGGCCGCGGCTCCGACGAGCGCGGCGACCGGGCTCGGGCCGGTCTCGGCCCGGGCCGATGCGGTCTGCCCCCGCGACTGGCCCTCCTCCGTGTTCCCCCGGGCCGTGTCCGCGTGGTGGGCCGCGTGCACACCACCGGCGGCCTGGGAGCCGACACCGAGCGCGGCCGCCTCGCGGGCGGACTGCTCGCCGCCGGTCAGCCCGGTCACCTCGCCGGATCCGCCGTCGAAGACGACGTCCGAGCAGGAGAAGAAGTTCTCCTGGCTGTCGGAGCGGATCCACTGGACGAACAGCATCTGGCGGCCGGTGCGCTCGGGCAGCCGGAGGTCCCAGTAGTAGTGGCCGTCCTCGGTGCCCGGGCCGCCCTCGTGCGGCGGGTCCTGGACGGTCTGCACCTGCTCCAGGTCGGCCCAGCCCAGTGGCTGCTGGGGATCGAAGCCCTCCTTGGTGACGTACACCTCGAACCTGCCGGGGTGCTGGGCCCAGTTGCTGTACTTGACCTGAAGGGTGGCGCCCGCCGTGAGGTGGGTGAGCGGCCAGTCGGTGCGGGCCGCGTTGTAGGGCGAGAAGTCGTACGGGCTGCGGTCGCCGGCGCTGCACAGGGTGCCGTCCGGGACGTAGCCCGCGCCGCGCCCGCCCGCTTGGGAGTCGAGGACCGCGAACCAGTTGTACAGCGGTGCGGTGCCCGCCTCCTGGACGGCCGCCTTGCAGGCGGGGTTGGTGGGCATCTGGGTGGAGGAGTTGGCGAGCAGGTCCTTGTAGCAGAGGTAGGTGCGCGAGCCGGGCATCAGGGCGACACCGTGCGCGGCGGCCGGGGACGGCACGGCCAGTACGGCGGCGACTGCGATGCCTGCCGCTCCGGCCAGCGCGGCCGCGCGGGAGGGAACCGTCATGGGACTGTCTCCTTCGGGAGGGCTCCGACGAGCGGTACGACCCGTAGTCGGCGCCACCACGGATTCGGTTGCCGCGCGGCGGGCGCCGACGGTCCGTTTCCGGCCGGTCCGCGATGACGTAGCCTCGCGGGATCAACTGATCTTCACGGTCGGCGCGTGGGCCGGCCGGGGCGGGGAGCGCGGAGGCATGCCGGAGCGGCGCACGGTGCGGGTGTCGGGGATCTCCCTGTCCTACGAGGTGTCGGGGCCGCCGGACGCCGTGCCGCTTCTGCTGCTGCACGGTCTCGGGGAGGGCGCGGCCGACTGGGCGCAGGTGGCACCGGAGTTCGCCCGCGACCACCGGGTGTACGCCCTCGACCTGCGCGGGCACGGGCAGAGCGACTGGCCGGACCGGTACTCCCTGGAGCTGATGCGGGACGACGTGACCGCGTTCCTGGACGCTCTGGGGCTCGACCGGGTGCGGGTCGTCGCGCACTCCATGGGCGGCGTGGTCGCCTGTCTGCTGGCGGCGGCCGCGCCGGAGCGGGTGACGCGGCTGGTTCTCGAGGACGTCCCGCTGCCCCGCCCGCGGACGCCTCCCCCGCTGGTCCGCCCCGACGGGGACCTGGCCTTCGACTGGGAGATGGTGGTGGCGGTCAGGCGGCAGCTCGACACACCGCCCGCGCACTGGGCGGACCTGCTCGCCGCGATCACCGCCGAGACTTTGGTGGTGGCGGGCGGGCCGCTGAGTCATGTGCCGCAGGACGGCGTCGCGGAGCTGGCCCGGCGGATTCCCGGCGGGCGGCTGCTGACCGTCCCGGTCGGCCACCTGGTCCACCGGGAGGCTCCGGAGGAGTTCGTCACGGAGGTCCGCGCGTTCCTCGGCGCCTGACGCAGGGTCACCGGCGGGCGGCCGACGTCGGCCCGCGCTCCCGAAAACCCCGGCGGCGGGAGCCTCGCCCGGCCCGTGATACTTTCGCCGGGCCAGTCGTACCTTTGCACGATCTTGCTCGTGCACGGGTCAGGGAATCCGGTGCAAATCCGGAACTGACGCGCAGCGGTGAGGGTGACGGGCGGAGCCACAGCCACTGGGCCGGTGACACGGTCTGGGAAGGCGCTTCGCGCGGACGACCCCGAGTCCGAAGACCTGCTGGCGGCCTCCGGGGCGTTCCGCGGCCGGGGGTGGACCGTAGACCGGCTCCGCGTATGAGCCCTGGACGCAGAGGATTCCCCGTGCTGCCCGCCCGTTTCACCCGTCACGTCCGCCGTGCCGCACCGCTGTTGGCCGCTGCCCTGCTCCTGACCGGGTGCGGAGGATCGACCGGCACCGACGCGAAGCCGGGACGCGGGGTCACGGTCGACAACTGCGGTACGAAGGTACGCGTCGACCACGCGCCGAAGCGGGCCGTGGCCCTCGACCAGGGCTCGGCGGAGATCATGCTGTCGCTCGGTCTCGCCGACCGGATGGTGGGCACCGGCACCTGGACGGACCCGGTCCTCAAGGGGCTCGAGAAGGCGAACGCGAAGGTGCCGCGGCTCGCGGACCGCTATCCGTCCTTCGAGAAGGTCCTGTCCACCGAACCCGACTTCGCCGCGGCCTCTTTCACGTACACGCTCAGCAAGGGCGGGGTGGCGTCGCGCGAGAAGTTCGCCGAACTCGGCGTCCCCACCTATCTCTCCCCCGGCGACTGCGCCGGCAAGGACAACAGCGGCGACGGCGACGGCGCGCGCACCAAGGCGCTCACCCTCGACACGGTCTACGGCGAGATACGTGACCTGGCGCGGATCTTCCACGTGGAGAAGCGGGGCGAGAAGCTCATCGACACGCTCACGGCCCGCGTGGAGAAGGCGACTTCGGCCGCCGACACGTCGGGCGTCAGCGTGCTGTACTGGTTCGCGAACTCCGACTCCCCCTACATGGCGGGCTGTTGCGGCGCTCCGGGTGTCATCACCAAGGAGCTGAAGCTGCGCAACGTCTTCGACGACACCCACGACGAGTGGCCGCAGATCGGCTGGGAGACCGTCGCCGACCGCGATCCGGACGTCCTCGTCATCGGTGATCTGACCCGCCGCTCGCAGTCGGCCGAGTCCGCCGCCCAGAAGATCAGGTTTCTGGAGTCGGACCCCGTCACGAAGAACATGACGGCGGTGCGGGAGAAGCGGTACGTGCGGCTGAGCGGGCAGGACATGAATCCGACGATCCGCACCGTGGACGGGCTGGAGAAGGTGGCCGCCGCGGTCGGCGCGTTCGGTCTCGGCCGGTGAGTGCCGCGACGCTGCGCTCCGGTCTCTACTGGGCGGCGGGGGTGTTCGCGCTGTTGGCGTCCGTCGCCGTGGCGATCACCTTCGGGCCCGCGCGGATCGGGGTCGGCGACGTGTGGTCGGCGGTGGGCGCGCGGCTCGGCTGGGGCAGCTCGGACCTGTCGCCGATCCGCGACGGCATCGTATGGAATCTGCGGCTGCCGCGGACGCTGCTCGCGGCCGTGTGCGGGGCCGGGCTCGCCGTGTGCGGCACGGTGCTGCAGGCGCTGCTGCGCAATCCGCTCGCCGATCCGTTCGTGCTGGGGGTGTCCTCGGGGGCGTCGACGGGCGCCGTGCTCGTCGTGGTCCTCGGAGTGGGCGGCGGCGCCCTGTCGGTGTCCGGCGGCGCGTTCATCGGCGCGGTCGTCTCGTTCGCGCTGGTGCTGGTGCTCAGTCACACCCTGGGCGGCACGACGGACCGGGTGGTGCTCAGCGGGGTGGCCGCGATGCAGTTGTTCTCCGCGCTGACCTCGGTCGTGGTGCTGACGGCCGCCGATGCGGAGACCACGCGCGGCGTGCTGTTCTGGCTGCTCGGCTCGCTCGGCGGCGTCGGCTGGACCGAGGTGTGGCTGTGCTGCGCGGTCCTGTTTCTCGCGCTGGTGGTGTGTCTCGGGTACGGGCGCACGCTCGACGCGTTCGCCTTCGGCCCGGAGGCGGCGGCCGCGCTGGGCGTCCGGGTGGCCCGGACCCGGCTGATCCTGCTGTGTGTGACGGCGCTGCTGACGGCGGTCCTGGTGAGTGCGGCGGGTGCGATCGGCTTCGTCGGTCTGGTGCTGCCGCACGCGGCGCGGGCCCTGGTCGGGCCCGGGCACACCCGGCTGCTGCCGGTGACGGCGCTCGCCGGCGCGGTGTTCCTGGTGTGGGTGGACACGGCGGCGCGCACGGTCCTCGCGCCGCAGGAGGTTCCGGTGGGAGTGGTGACGTCCTTGATCGGTGTGCCCGCGTTCGTGCTGGTGCTGTACCGGCGCAGGGCCGTCCGGTGACGGGCGGGCTGCGCGCGGAGCGCGTGTCCCGGTCGGCCGGCGGCGCACTGATCCTCGACGGGGTGGCGCTCGCGCCGCGCCCCGGCACCGTGACGGGCCTGCTCGGCCCGAACGGCTCGGGCAAGTCGACCCTGCTGAGGCTGCTCGCCGGGGTGCTCGCCCCGGACTCGGGTGTCGTCACCCTCGACGGCGTGCCGCTCGCGGACGTATCGCGCCGCACGGTCGCGCGGCGGATCGCCGTGGTCGAGCAACAGACCGACACCCAGGTCGAGTTGACGGTCGCCGACGTGGTGCGGCTCGGCCGGATCCCGCACCGCCGCGCCTGGGCTCCGGCGTCCGCGGCCGACGAGACCGCGGTCCGCTCCGCGCTGGAGCGCAGCGGCCTGGCCGACAAGGCGCACCGGCTGTGGCACACCCTGTCGGGCGGCGAACGCCAGCGGGTGCAGATCGCGCGCGCCCTGGCCCAGGAACCGCGCGAGCTGCTGCTCGACGAGCCGACCAACCACCTCGACATCCAGCACCAGTTGGAACTGCTCGACCTGATCACGGGCCTCGGCCTGACGAGCGTCGTCGCGCTGCACGACCTGAATCTGGCCGCCACGTACTGCGCGCAGGTCGTCGTGGTGTGCCGGGGCCGGGTCGTCGCGGCGGGCGCCCCGGAGAAGGTCCTCACCGAGGAGTTGATCGCGGACGTGTACGGGGTCCGCGCCCGGGTGAGCGTCCCGGAGCCGGGGATGCGTCCGCACATCCGGTTTCTGGGGACCCTCGCGCGCGATTCCTAGGAACGCTCACTACTCTGTGCCGATGCCCGACGCACTCGCCGCCGCCCTGCCGTCCGTACGCCAGCTCGCCGACGCCCTCGGCCCGGGCGCGGCCTGGTCGGGACAGGTGGACACGCCGGTCGCCGACGTCGTCGTGGCGGGCCCCGACGAGCCGCTGGACGATGTCGCGGGGGCGCTGGTGCTGGGGGTGGGGGTACGCGCCGACGAGGCCGCCGCCTTCCTCGGCGCGGCGGCGGTGGCGGGCGCGGCCGCCGTGGCGTTCAAGGTCGGCGACGGCCTGCTCCCGCCGACCACGAAGGACGCGGCGGAACGGGCGGGTGTTCCCCTGCTCGGTGTGCCGGCCGGGCTGCGCTGGGACCGGGCCGAATCCGAGCTGCGGGCGGTGCTCGCGTACGGCGGCCGGCCCGGCGCCGACAGCGGCCGGGACCTGTTCTCGCTGGCCCAGACCGTGGCGACCCTGACCCGGGGTGTGGTCAGCGTCGAGGACGGCGCGCACCGTGTCGTCGCGTACGCGGGCCCCGGCGAGGAGGCCGACGACCTGCGCCGCCGCTCGGTGCTCGGCCGCGACTGCCCCGCCCCCTATCTGGAACTGCTGCGCGAGCAGGGCGTCTACCGGCGGGTCCGGGAGAGCGACGAGGTGATCGCGGTCGCCGCGCAGCCTCAACTGGGCGCCCGCGCGCGGCTGGTGATCGGGATGAACGCGGGCCGCCGTCCGCTCGGCACGATCTGGGTGCAGGAGGGTGCGGGTCCGCTGGCCGCGAACGCGGCCGAGGTGCTGCGCGGCGCGGCGCGGCTCGCCTCGTTCCAGCTGGTCGACCACTACTTCCGGGGAGACGCGCGGGCCCGTCTCGGCTCGCGCGAGGAGCTGAGTCACGGGCTGCTCACCGGGCGGTTCGACGCGGGCGCGCTCGCCGCCCATCTGGGGGTGGACCCGGCGGCGTCGGCCGATGTCGTCGCGGTCGATCTGCGGCTGGGGTCCGACGGCACCGACGCGCAGCGCGCCGAGGCGGCCGGGGTCGTCTCGGTGCACGCCGCGGCCCACCGGGAGCACGCGCTGATCGCCCAGGCCTGCGGCCAGATCTACGCGATCCTGCCGTGCCCGGCCGGGGCGCCCGCGGACGAGGCTCCCCTGGAACGCTGGGCCGCCGATCTGGTCGTCACGCTGCGGCGTCTCACCGGCAGCGCGGTGCAGGCCGTCCTCGCGGGCCGGGCGACCCGGCTCAACGACGTGCCCACGGTGAAGATGCGCGGCTTCCGCGGCCTGCAGCTGATGGCCCGCACCCCGGACGATCCGGTCACCACGCACACCCGGCTGACTCCGGCGCTGCTGGTGCGCGACACGATCGATCTGTTGCGCGAGGCCCCGCAGGTGCGCTGGCCCGCCGTCGCCGCGCTCGTCGAGCACGACCGCACCCACGGTGGTGACACGGCCCGCTCGCTTTTGCGCTACCTCGACGCGTTCGGTGACGTGGCCTCGGTCGCCAAGGAGCTGAACGTCCATCCGAACACGCTGCGCTACCGCATCCGGCGTGCCGTCGCCCTGACCGGGATCGATCTGGACGACGCCGAGCACCGGCTGGCGGCCGTACTGCACCTGCGGCTCGCGCTCGACACGCCGACGGCGCCGGACCGCCCGTTCCCGACGCGCTGACGGGCGGGTCCGCCTGCGGGACTCACTCGAAGCGGTCGGGATCCCCTGCGCCGCGCCGCACGATCTCGGCCTCGCCGGACGAGAAGTCGACCACGGTGGTGGGTTCGGTGCCGCAGTCGCCGGAGTCGAGCACGGCGTCCACGACGTGGTCGAGCCGCTCCTTGATCTCCCAGCCCTGGGTGAGCGGCTCGTCCTCGCCGGGCAGCAGCAGGGTGCTGGACAGCAAGGGCTCACCGAGCTCGGCGAGGAGCGCCTGGGTGACGACATGGTCGGGGATGCGGACACCCACCGTCTTCTTCTTCGGGTGCTGGAGCTGCCGCGGCACCTCCCGGGTCGCGGGCAGGATGAAGGTGTAGCTGCCCGGGGTGGCCGCCTTGATCGCACGGAACACGTCGTTGTCGATCATCACGAATCTGCCCAGTTGCGCGAAGTCCTGGCAGACGAGCGTGAAGTGGTGTTTGTCGTCGAGGTGCCGGATCGAGCGGATCCGGTCGACACCTTCCCGGTTGCCGAGGCGGCAGCCGAGTGCATAACAGGAGTCCGTGGGGTAGGCGACGAGTGCACTGTCTCGGATGCCGTCGGCAACCGCTCCGATGATGCGTGCCTGCGGGTTCGCGGGGTGGACGTCGAAGTACCTGGCCATCCGCCGAGCCTACGGGATCAGGAACGGCAGACGGCGGCGCGGACGGGCGCGGCGGACGGGAACGGCAGAGGGAAAGGCGGATCGGGACATGCGCGGAACTCCCGCACGGCGACGGACGGCGCCCCGCTCCCCACAGGGGCGCGGGCACCGGCACAGACACCGGTCGGCGCGCACGCGCGCTGCGGCGTACGGCGGAACACGACACACCCGGCATTCGCCGTCCGACGGATTCCGCGCCCACGCGCGACAATCCCGACACCGACCCACCCCGACCGAGCGCGGCGACAGGTTCTCGGACCATACTGTCTGCGCCCCGACCGCCCACAGAACGACTCCATGACCTCCAAGAAGAACTCTTCCTTCACTCCCGCCCCCGACACCGTGTGGCTGTCCCGTGGGCGGCACCTCGGGCACGAGCCCGAGCAGGACGTCCGGCGCAACCTGATCGCCCTCAAGGCGGCCGGGGTGCTCGACGACTTCCTCGACCTCGATCCGGTCGAGGCGGCGCGCTCCTCCGTGCTGCATCCGCGTGACGAGGACGCCGACCCGGGCCCGCTCGCCCGCCGGCAGTTCGAGGCACGGTGGCGGGTCGCCGACGACGTCACGGTGCGCGCACAGCTGACGACGTACGACATCGAGGCGCGCCGCAGGGAGGGCGACGGCATCGTCTGGGTGCTCGCCGCCGAGGCCGAGCGGCCCTGGGACCTGGGCTGGACGTCGCCCGCGACGATGTTCTGGCCGGACAGCGACCGGGTCGGCTGGGACCACGACACGGTCTCGGGGCTGCGGCTGCGGGCCACGAACCATCTGCCCAAGGATCCCGACGAGCTGCGCCACCAGGTCAGGGACTGGACGCGGCGCAGCTGGTACACGCACGTCGTGGTGCACGAGGCGATGACGCCGGACGCGCGCGGCGAGCGGCCGGTCACACGGTTCCTGCCGCCGAGCCTGCGGCACCGGGTGATAGAGCACCGGGCGTCGCCCGAGCAGTCGCAGATCGCGGATGCCGCGCTGAAGCGGGAGCTGGGTGTGCGGATGCCGCGCGGCGGCGCCGTCGTGCTGCCGACGCAGCCGCCGCTGCCGGGCTACGACGCGGAGCGCGCCGCGGTGCCGAACGTGTTCCTGAACGGCAGTGAGCCCTCCGAACTCATCGCCAGGATCATCGAGTTCGCGACGCTGCCGAGGCCGCTGCCCGAGGACGCGGAGCAGGCGCTCGCCCGGCTGCGCAAGGGCTGGCACCTGCTGACGCCGGACGAGGAGCTGGCGCACGCGCAGGACATGGTCGGCCGCTACGCGGAGGCGCTGGAGGCGATGACCAAGTCCCGTGACGCGTACAAGGAGGCGGCCGAGGCGGCGCAGTCCGCGCTGAACGAGGCCCGCAGGAGCGAGGGCGGTGTGCCGTCGAGCCTGCCGTTGACGCCGCCCGGCACGAAGCCGGACGGCTCGCCGCTGAGCGCGCTGACGAAGGCCTTCGGCCGGTTCCGCGACCCGAACAAGTAGGGCGCGCGGAACACCTCGGCTCCCTGAGGTCAGTCCGACCCGGTCTCGCCCGGGTCGGACATCCGCAGCGCGATCTCTCTGAGCAGTTCGATGGAGTTGACGTCGGCGCGTCCCTCGTCGTGCACCTTGGCGAGCTGCGTGAAGAGGAACGCGAACGCCTCGACGAGCGACACACTGGCCGGCATGAGCGCGGCGATGGTCAGTTCCGCCGCCTGTTCCGCGGTGGCCCCGGCCGGGATCTCCACCGTCGGGAACACCTCCGACACCAGCTGCCCCAGCTGGGACAGATCGGTGTCCAGTTCCTCTCCGTCGCTGAGCCTGCGTACCATCTCCTGCGTCTCGGTGAGCACACCGATGGCCCGCAGGATGATCTCCCTCTGTTCCATGCGGGGAGCCTATGCGGGCGCGGCGCCCACGCGTGCAACGTCGTCGCAACGTCCCGCCCCGGATACTCGCCCGCATGACCGACGTACCCCGCGTGGAGCTGACGTCCGCGGCCGCCGACCTGCTGCGGCGGCTGCGCGCGGTCCACGGCCCGCTGATGTTCCACCAGTCCGGCGGCTGCTGCGACGGCAGCGCCCCGATGTGCTATCCGGCGGGCGAGTTCCGCACCGGCGGCTCGGACGTCCTGCTCCAGGACCTGACGGTGGAGGGGGTGGCGGAGCCGGTGTCGTTCTGGATGTCCAGAAGCCAGTACGACGTGTGGAGTCACACCCGCCTCATCGTCGATGTCGTCGAGGGCCGGGGCAGCGGCTTCTCGCTGGAGGCGCCGGAGGGGGTTCGTTTCCTGATCCGTTCCCGGCTGGTCGACGCCTAGCCATCGACGGGGACCCTCTCTTCTGCTGAAATCCCCTGATGCAGAGGAGAGTTGACGGCACATTCAGCATGAGACGCAGAAGGTTCCTCTCGGCTTTCGCGGTGGCGGGAATGCTGGCCGGAGCGGCGCTGACGGGAGCCGCTCCGGCCGGTGCCGCGTCCGGGGAGAGGCGGGTGGCGTCCGGCGTCACCTACGCCGAGTTCGACATCCCGGCCGCCAAGGGCACGGCGCACGCCCATGTCCTGACCGTCGATCTGCGCGATCCGAAGGTACGTGTCGATCTGCTGCACCCGGGCGCGGTGGGGGCGCGGGCGACCGTTTCGGCGATGGCCGACGCGCGGGGCGCCGTGGGCGGCGTCAACGGCGACTTCTTCAACATCACCGAGACCCAGCATCCGGGCGTCGAGGCGACGGGCGCCGCGGTCGGCCCGGCGATCGGGGGCGGGCACACCCTGAAGGCCGCGGTGCCGGACGGCCAGCGGTTCGGGCCCGCCCTGCCGCCGGGCACCTCCACCCGGGACGTGCTCGGGGTCGGCGTCGACCGCCGGGCCCGCCTCGACAGCCTCGCCCTGGACGGCACGGTCCGCGCCCGGGCCGACTCGGTGGCGCTCGGCGGGCTGAACCAGTACGCGCTGCCCGTCGGTTCGGTGGGCGCGTTCACCGCGGACTGGGGCAGCGTGTCCCGGCTGCGGGCGACGTGCGGCACGGACACGGTGCGGGCCGCGCCGTGCAGTACGGACACGTACGAGGTGTCGGTGCGGCGCGGCCGGGTCGTGGCCGCGGCGGACACTCCGGGCAGCGGCGCGATACCGGCCGGCACCACCGTGCTGGTCGGGCGGGAGGCGGGCGCGCAGTGGCTGCGCAAGCTGTCGCCGGGCGACTCGGTGTCCGTGCGCCACCGTCTGGTCGCGACGGACTCCCGGGTCCCGCTGCGGTTCGCCGTCGGCGGCTATCCGGTACTGCGGGACGGCACGCCGCTGGCCGGGCTCGACGCGAACACCTCGGCGGTGCGGACGGCCGCGGGCATCGCCGACCACGGCCGTACCCTCGTCCTGCTCGCGCTGGACGGCGCGCCCGCCTACCGCACGGGGCTCTCGATGGCCGAAGTGGCCGCCGCCATGGCCTCGTTGGGGTCGGTCGACGCCTTCAGTCTCGACGGCGGCGGCTCGTCGACGCTCGTGGCGCGGGAGCCGGGGGCGGCGTCGGTCGCGGTCCTCAACCACCCTACGGACTCCCCCGAGCGGGCCGTGGCCAACGGGATCGGGGTGTTCTCGCGCTGAGCCCGGGGCGCGTCAGCTGTCGCGTACCGCCACCAGTCCGTTGAACACCCCCACGTACGCCGTGCCGTCGGGGCCGAGGGTCACGGGCGCCCAGTTGTTGTCGTAGGCGACACCGGTCCCGACGAGCCGCTTGAAGCGGGTGTCGCCGGTGCGGAAGTCGACGGCGGTGAGGTACCAGGCGTCCACGCCGAGGGAGTTGGGCTCCTTGGTGTAGAAGTACAGCAGCCCGTTGGCGGTGGACAGCTTCGGCACGGTGGAGGGGGAGCGCACACCGCTCTCCCACACCGTGTCGCAGCCGCTGCCGTCGGCGCGTACGTCGATGCGGGTGACGCCGCCGACGACGCTGCGCCCGAAGGTGAGGGAGGTGATGTTCTCGTAGCCGTAGTTGTTCTCGACGACGAGGCTGTCGCCGTGGGAGATCAGGGAGTTGTCGGTCGTGGACGCGCCGGAGCCGAAGACCGGCACCTTGCAGACCAGCCGTTCGTCGGCGGGGACGCCGGCGTCGCGCCGGTAGACGAGGACGTTCATGCGGTCGTCCGCGTTGTCGGTGATGGCGACGTAGTCGTCCTCGATGCCGAACAGGTCGGGGGTGGTGCCCGAACCCTGGTTCACGGAGCCGGGTTTGGTGCCCGTGCCGCGGTCGTACGTCTGGCGCCACACGGCCTTCGGGGTGCCGTCGGCGGTGGCGTCGAAGCTGTAGAGCGCATGGTCGGTGACGATCGAGACGCCGTCCTTCGCCACGGAGAAGGAGTTCTGGATCTCCTCCCCCTCCAGCCGGATCGACCTGACGGTGCCGGTGGCGGGGTCGACGGTGCCGATACGGCCCTGCCGGGTCACCCACCACACACGGCCCTGCCAGTCCGGCATCACGGAGGTGACGGGGTCGCACTCGCCGCTGGGGTAGAGGTTCGTCCACGACGCGCAGTCGTGCGGGACGACGCCGGTCAGGTCCCAGTCGTCGGTGACCTCGAACCGCCAACTGCCGTCCGCCGCAAGGGTGTGGGCGATCCGCTGGATGTGCTGGCGGGAGTCGGCGAGGACGAGTCGGTCCTGGTCGTCGAGGTAGGAGTAGGCGCCGCCGGAGGTGTCCTTGAATATCTTGGAGAAGTCGAGCGTGGTGAGGGCCTCGACGGTGGAGGGACGCTGCGGGAGCTTGTACTCGGCGAGGGTCTTCAGGCTGTGCGGGTCGAGGAGCTTGACCAGGAAGCCGGTGAAGGTGCCGCACACGGTGACGATGCGGCCCTCCTTGTCGAAGGTGACGGTGGCGCACTCGCCGCCGAGCGCGGCCATCTGCTCGCTGGTGACCTGCGGGGCGTTGCCGTTCGGGCCGCTCCAGGGGTAGGTGCCGCTGCCCCAGGCGTCCGCGTGCATGCCGCTGCGGCCGTTCGCCGCGAGGTGGGGGTGCTGGTCGGGGGCCGGGCCGGGGACGGCCTGCGGCAGGGTCGGGGCGCCCTCGTACTGCGGGACGAGGCGGTGGCCCGGGGCCTTGGGGATCTCGTCGGCCCCGGCGCCGGCCGGGCCGACGAGGCCGAGCCCGGCCACGGTCAGCGTGACGGCGAGGGCGCGGGCGAGCTGTCTGCGAAGCGGCATGCCGCGAAGCTAGGCGCCGTCACCTGAAGTGTCCATGCCGATACGGGAGTTGTTCACGAAGCCGCAACGACCACCGGTGCCGGTCACGGCGTGAGGTCGGCGACCAGGCCCGCGGTGGCGCTGATGCCGTGATGGATGGTGGGGGCCGCGGCCGTACCGGCGAGCAGGAAGCCGAGCAGTACGCAGACGAGGGCGTGGGAGAACTTCATGGCGCCGTTGCGCAGAATGATCACCGCGACGACCAGGAGCAGCACCACGAGGGAAATGGACAGAGACATCGCCGAACCTCCTCCGCCACGTCAACACCGTGGCTTTCGGCCGCAAGTGTGACGCAGCGGAGGGCGCCCGGCGGGGCACGACCCGTCCCCCGAAAGAGTGCTAACTGCGGGTCACCGGTCGTGGGCGTCGAGGAACGCCTCGAGGCCCGCGAGGTCGTCGGTGTTCAGGTGGTCCACATCGGCGGCGATCAACTCGCCCCACACCGCGTCCCGTTCGGGCCCCGAGAGATCGGGTGTGGCCCAGAAGCGGACGCGCTGTCCGCGGGCGTGGGCGGTGGAGACGATGCCGCGCAGCCTTTCGCGTTCGGCGGCGGGCATCGGGCCGCTGCCGAGCCAGGCGAAGTTGTTCGCCCAGTTGTCGCTGATGAGCGGGATGAAGGAGGCGGGGTCCGCGGTGCCGAGGTCGGTGAGACGGCCGTCGTAGAAGGCGCTGCGGGTGCGCTGGGCCGCGATGACCGGGCCCGCGGCGCGGTCGCCGGAGACGACGGCGGTGACGGGCCCGGTGTGCACCTTGCCGTGCGCGTAGGTCGTGAACAGGACGCGATATCGGCGCAGTTGGCGGTCGAGTTCGCGGTAGGTGGCGTCGCCCTCGGTCTTGATGTCGATGAGGAGCTGGAGCGGCAGCCGCCAGCCCCGGTACACCGAGCCGTGCTGGGCGCGGACGCGGGCGGCGAGGGGTGCAAGGTAGAGGGATTCGAGGGTGCGTGCCGGGTCGAGGTCGACGGGGTCGTGGGCGACGAGGAGGTCGCCGTCGACGAGGTAGATGTCGGCCTCGACGCTGTTGAAGCGGTGGTCGAGGGCGTCGAACAGCGGGCGCGGGTGGTCGTAGTCGTTGTGGGCGTGGGCTCGTGGCAGCGGGCGCGGGCCGCGCGGCCGCCCGCCCGCGTGGGCGACTTGCGGTGCGGCGACACCGGTGGCCAGTGCGGCGGCGAACGCGCCGAGGGCTCTGCGGCGGGTGGTCAGGGCCATGTGTGCCTCCCGTGGTGGGCCGGTGGGACACGGGTGAGTATGCGGGGCACCTGGCGCTGATGGGCAGCCCTGGAGCGGGAGTTGGCCGGACCGCCGCCTGTGGTTCATCCGGCCCGGGGAGACGTCCGGAGGGCGTCCCTAGGCCGACCGCTCCCCCGCGCTGCGCTCGACACAGAACTCGTTGCCCTCCGGGTCGTGGAGGGTGACCCAGCCGGTGCCGTCCGGCCGGCGGTGGTCGCCCTGGAGGGTGGCGCCCAGGGCGAACAGCCGGTCGACCTCCTCGTCCCGGGTGCGGTCCTGCGGCTGGAGGTCGATGTGGAGGCGGTTCTTGGCGGCCTTGCCCTCGGGGACGCAGATGAACAGGACACCCACGGACGCGCTCTCCACCAGTGCCTCGGGGTCGCCTGGATGGTCCTCGTCGGTGATGGCGCCGCCCAGCGCCTGGGCCCAGAAACCCGCCAGGGTGTAGGGGTCGGCGCAGTCGATGGTGAGGTGGCGAACGAGTGAGGTCATGCCCGTGAAGGGATCACGGGCATGACCTCGCTGTCCATCGAATTGCGCCCGTCGGCGGTCAGGGCGCGCGGAGATCGACCAGTTCGGCCAGTTCCTCCCGGTGACGGCCCGCCGTGCCGAGGGCGATCGCGGAGGACTTGGCGCGCTTGAGGTAGAGGTGGATCGGGTGCTCCCAGGTCATGCCGATGCCGCCGTGCAGTTGGAGCGCCTCCTCGGCCACGTGCACGGCGACGGGCGCCGTGTACGCCTGGGCGACGGCGACGGCCACGTCGGTGTCGTCGCCGTCGGTGGCGAGCGCGTCCGCCGCGTTGCGGGCCGCGGCGCGGGCGTTGACGACTTCCAGCCACAGCTGGGCGAGCCGGTGCTTGAGTGCCTGGAAGGAGCCGACGGGCCGGTTGAACTGGTGGCGCTCGCGCGTGTAGCGCACGGTCTCCGTCAGCAGCCAGTCCGCGACGCCGACCTGTTCGGAGGCGAGCAGTCCGGCTCCGGCGCGCAGGGCGCGGCGCACGGCGGGCGCGGCGGTGTCGGCGAGGAGCCGTCCGGCGGCGGCCTCGAAGGTGACGGTGGCCTGCGGTCGCGTCGGGTCGAAGGAGGTCTGCGGTGCGACCGTGACCCCGTCGGCCGAGGCGTCCACGGCGAACAGGCCGCCGGGCGTGGGCACCAGGAACACGTCGGCGAAGGCCGCGTCCGCGACGCCGGTGACCCGCCCGGTGAGGGCGCCGTCCGTGGCGCGTACGTCCGTGAACTCCCGGCCGGGCGTCGCCGACAGCGGCACCGCGAGCGCGCCGACGGTGCGGCCCGAGGCGAGCGCGGACAGCAGGGTCTCGGCCTCGGAACCGGCGCAGGCGAGCAGCGCCTCGGTGGCGATGACGGCGCTCGTCAGGTACGGGACGGGGGCGACGGCGCGTCCCAGCTCCTCCAGGACGACGGCGGCCTCGCGGTGCGAGGCGCCCTGCCCGCCGCGCTCCTCGGGCACGAGCAGGCCGGCCAGGCCCATGCTGTCGGCGAGGTTCTTCCACAGGGCGCGGTCGTGCGGCTCGTCGCCCTCGATCCGCGCGAGCACGGCGGCGGCTCCGCAGTGGTCGGTGAGCAGGTCGCGGACCGCCGAGCGGAGCGCTTCCTCGTCCTCGGAGTAGAGGAGGTCGGGCTGTGTGCTCATCGGGTGAGGTCCTTCCAGGCGACGTCCTTGTCGGTGCGCGGCTCGGGCGGCAGACCCAGTACGCGCTCGGCGACGATGTTCAGCAGGACCTCGCTCGTCCCACCCTCGATGCTGTTGCCCTTGGCGCGCAGGTAGCGGTACCCGGCGTCGCGGCCCGCGAAGTCGACGATCTCCGGGCGGCGCATCGTCCAGTCGTCGTACAACAGGCCCTCCTCACCGAGGAGTTCCAGCTCCAGACCGCTGATCAGCTGGTTGAGGCGGGCGAAGCCGAGCTTCATGCCGGCGCCCTCGGGGCCGGGGTGTCCCGCGACGAGCTGCTGGCGCAGCCGCTCGCCGGTGAGGCGGGCGACCTCGGCCTCGACCCACAGGGTCATGAGGCGCTGGTGCAGGTCGTGCGTGCGCAGCTCGGGCCGCTCGCGCCAGGTGTCGGCGACGATGCCGATGAGGCCGCCCTCGCGCGGGATGCGCATGCCGCCGATGGCGACGCGCTCGTTGTTGAGGGTGGTCTGGGCGACCTTCCAGCCGTCGCCGGTCTCGCCGAGCCGGTGGGCGTCGGGGATCCGGACGTCGGTGAGGAAGACCTCGTTGAACTCGGCCTCGCCGGTGATCTGGCGCAGCGGCCGCACCTCGACGCCGGGGTCGGTCATGTCGCACACGAAGTAGGTGATGCCCCGGTGCTTGGGGACGTCCGGGTCGGTGCGGGCGATGAGGATGGCGAACCGGGCGTTGTGCGCTCCGGACGTCCACACCTTCTGTCCGTTGACGGTCCAGTCGTCGCCCTCGCGTACGGCGCGGGTGCCGAGCGCGGCGAGGTCGGAGCCCGCGCCGGGCTCGCTGAAGAGCTGGCACCAGATCTCCTGGCCGGTCCACAGCGGCTTGAGGAACCGCTGCTTCTGCTCCTCGGTGCCGTAGCGCAGGATGGTGGGGGCGGCCATGCCGAGGCCGATCCCGTTGCGCCGGGGGTCGTTGTCCGGGGCGCCCGCGGCCTCCAGCTCGGCGTCCACGACGGCCTGCAGGGCGCGCGGCGCGTCGAGCCCGCCGAGGCCCTCGGGGTAGTGCACCCAGGCGAGACCGGCGTCGAAGCGGGCGCTGAGGAAGTCCTCGCGCGAGGTGGTCGCGACCGGGTGCTCGGCCAGGAACTCCTGGGTCAGGGTGCGCAGTCGCGCGGCGTCGACGCTCATGCGGCGGCTCCTTCCGTACGGGCGTTCAGGCCCGGCACGACGACGACGCGGCCGGTGGTGACGCCGTCCGCGACGCGCTGGACGGCGGCCGGCGCGTCGGCGAGGTCGACGCGGTCGCTGACGAGGGGCTTGATGGCGCCGCGTGCGGCCAGCTCGGTGAGCCGCTCGTGGCAGTGCGGGATCAGCTTGGGGTTCTTCTGCGCGTACAGGCCCCAGTGCAGGCCCATGATCGAGTAGTTCTTGACGAGAGCGTGGTTGAGGGCGGGGCTCGGGATGGAGCCCGAGGCGAAGCCGACCACGACGATCCGGCCCTCGAAGGCGACGGTCTTCGCCGACTGCTTGTAGGCGTCGCCGCCGACCGGGTCGTAGATCACGTCGGCGCCGTGGCCGCCGGTCGCCTCCTTGACGGCGGCGATGACGTCGTCGGAGCGCCGGTCGATGACGACGTCGCAGCCCAGCTCCTGGGCGACCTTGGCCTTGTCGGGGCCGCCGACGACGCCGATGACCCGGGCTCCGGCGGCCTTGCCGAGCTGGACGGCGGCGCTGCCGACCCCGCCCGCGGCGGCGTGCACGAGCAGCGTCTCGCCCTCCTGGAGGCGGGCGCGCTGGTGCAGGCCGAACCAGCCGGTCTGGTAGCCGATGTGCAGCGCGGCGGTCTCGGCGTCGTCGAGGGCGTCCGGGGCGGGCAGCAGCGCGCGGGCGTCGGCGACGGCGTACTCGGCGAAGCCGCCGTACGGCAGTGCCGGGTTGGCGATGACGCGGCGGCCGTCCTCGGTCTCGCCGCAGATCTCCACGCCGGGGGTGAACGGCAGCGGCGGCCTGACCTGGTACTGGCCGCGGCAGAGGAGCGCGTCCGGGAAGTTGATGTTGGCGGCGCGCACCTTGAGCAGGACCTGCCCCTCGCCGGGCTCGGGACGCGCGATCTCCTCCAGGCGCATCACCTCGCTCGGCTCGCCGTTCTCGTGCACTTGCCATGCCTGCATGCGGGGCCTCCACGGGACTGCTTCGTCAAACCGGGTTCGGCTGCATACTAAGCGGTCGCTTGCCGGTCTGTGAATGCCCGGGCCGCCCTCACTCCTCCTTGGCCCGCGCGGGCCGCGCCCGCACGTGCATGCGCTCGCCCTGCGGTCCGAAGAGGCTCAGGAACTCGGCGGGCCCCTCCCCCGTCGAGCCGAACCAGTGCGGCACCCGGGTGTCGAACTCGGCGGCCTCGCCGGGGCCGAGCACCACGTCGTGCTCGCCGAGGACGATCCGCAGCTTCCCGGAGAGCATGTAGATCCACTCGTACCCCTCGTGGGTCTGGGGGTCGGGTTCCGTCACCCGGTTCAGCTCGATGATCTTGTACGCCTGGAGGCCGCCCGGCTGCCGGGTGAGCGGGATCATCGTCCGGCCGTGCCGCACGACGGGCTTCGCCCCCCGCACCCGCGGATCACCGACCGGCGGTGCGCCGACCAGCTCGTCCAGCGGGACCTGGTGGGCGCGGGCGATGGGCAGCAGCAGCTCCAGGCTCGGCTTGCGCAGCCCGGACTCCAGCCGGGAGAGCGTGCTGACGGAGATGCCCGTGGTCTCGGAGAGGCCGGAGAGGGTGGCGCCGCGCTCCTTGCGCAGGGCGCGCAGGCGCGGGCCGACCCCGGAGAGCACGTCGTCCATGCTCGCCTCCGGCTCGGCGGCGGGTTCTTCCTTGTGTGCGTTCATGAATCCATTGCAGTTTCGGCAAAGCCGTTTGTCAATCCAGGGAGCGGGCGTGCACCTTCGACAGTGACGGGATCAGCCGGTACTCAGACGAGGTGGACTCCATGAACGGCGTGAACAGCACCAAGAAGGACAGGTACGAGGTCGTGGTCGTCGGGGGCGCCACGGCCGGGCTCTCGGCGGCGCTGATCCTGGGGCGCTCGCGCCGCTCGGTCCTGGTCGTCGACGCGGGCGAGCCGCGCAACGCTCCGGCCGCGCACATGCAGGGCTACCCGTCGCGCGACGGCATGCCGCCCGGCGAGTTCCTGGCCGAGGTGCGCCGGGAGGTCACCGGCTACGGCGTGGAGCTGGTGTCGGACCGGGTGACGGCGGCAGAGCCGGACGGGAACGGCGAGTTCGATGTGGCGCTCACGTCCGGCGGCCGGGTGCACGCGCGCCGGCTGGTGATCGCGACGGGCCTGGTGGACGAGCTGCCGGAGGTGCCCGGTGTCGCCGAGCGCTGGGGCCGGGACGTCCTGCACTGCCCGTACTGCCACGGCTGGGAGGTGCGGGACCGGGCGATCGGCGTGCTCCACCGCCCGGCGAACGGCATCCACCAGGCGCTGCTGTTCAGCCAGCTCTCCGACGACGTGACGCTCTTCCTCGACGGGACGGACGCGGACGAGCTCCCGGACGAGGACTGGCAGCTGCTGGCCGCCGCCGGGGTGAGCGTGGTCGTCGGCGCGATCGAGCGGCTCGTGGTGACGGACGACCGGCTGACCGGGGTGCGGCTCGTGGGCGGCCGGGAGTTCCCGCGGTCGGTGTTCGTGGTGCCGACCCGCACGGTGCCGCGCGACGGTCTGCTGTCCGCGCTCGGCGCGGCCACGAAGGAGACTCCGGCTGGGCCGTTCGTCGACGTCGACCCGACGGGGCAGACGAGTGTGCCGGGCGTCTGGGCCGTGGGGAACGCGGCGGGCCCCGCGGAGCAGGTCGTCAACGCGGCGAGCGCGGGCTACCGGGCGGGCGCCTTCATCAACGCGCAGCTGGTGATGTCCGACGCGACGCGGGACGCCGAGCGGCGGCGGGCCGGGGTGTTCTCGCCCGAGGGCGAGCGGGCGGTGGCCCAGGCGCGGACCAAGCCGGGCGTGGCGGTGGCAAGTTGACGGATCAGAGAGTATCCATGCCCGCATGACGACGCCTGCCGCACCCGGACTGCCCGCTCCTCCCCCGCTCGGCGTGTCGGCGCTGCCCCCGGGCACGTACGACGGCCGGCTGGTCCTGGTGACCGGGGGTGGCACCGGGCTGGGCCGGGCGATCGCGGCGGAGTTCGCCCGGCTCGGCGCGGACGTGATGATCGCGAGCCGCAAGGGAGAGCATCTGGCCCCGGCCCGCGAGGAGTTGGCGGCGGTCGAGGGCGCGGGCCGGATCACCGCGGCGACCTGCGACATCCGGGACGCGGGCCGGATCGCTGAAGTCTTCGACGCGGCGTGGGCGGCGCACGGCCGCGTCCCGGACGTCCTGGTGAACAACGCGGCGGCGAACTTCCCGGTCCCGGCCGAGGAGTTGAGCCCCAACGGCTGGCGCTCGGTCGTCGACATCACGCTCAACGGCACGTTCCTCACGACCCGCGAGTTCGGCCGCCGGCATCTGGCGGCGGGCACCGCCGGGTCGGTGCTCGCGGTGGGCGCGTCGTACGCGTGGACCGGTGGACCCGGCTTCGCGCACAGCGCGGCGGCGAAGGCGGGCGTGAAGAACCTGGTGGAGACGCTGGCCGTGGAGTGGGGTCCGTACGGCATCCAGGTCAACGGTCTGGTGCCGGGGCTCATGCCGCACGAGGACATGACGCCGGCGATCCGCGCCAATCTGGACCGGGCCGACGACCCCGGCGCCCGCCAGCCCGCGCTGCGGGTGGGCGCGCCGCGCGAGCTGGGCTGGGCGGCCACCTTCCTCGCCTCCCCCTACGCCCGGTTCATCAGCGGGCACACACTGGTGGTGGACGGGGCGAACTGGCAGCGGCGCGACCTGGTGAACGCACCGGTGACGACGGTGCGCGAGCAGTTGGGGCGGGGGCCGTTCACGCCGTAGGCCGTGTCGCTACGATGCGGAGGGTCGCGCAATCCCTCGGCGGGACCGTGGACGGCTCCGGCCGATGGGGGTGATCATGAAGACTCCGGCCACGCACTGGCGCGCACTCACCGGCGCCGAAGGACCGAGCGTCGGAGGGCAGTTCCGGCAGCCCGACCTGATCCCGCGCGCGGCACCGTTCGCCCTCGTGGCCGTCGTTGCCGCGGCCGGGGCCCTGGTGCCGGACGGCCATGTGGAGTCCTGGCCCGCGTACCTCGTCAGCACGGCGCTCCTGGTGTCGTGTGCCGGAGGTTTTCTGCTGCCCTGGGAGCGGCTGCCGCGCTGGTCCCCGGTGCTGGTGCCGCTGCTGCACACCGCGTCCGTCCTGGCGCTGGTCCTGGCGACGGGGGCGGCGTCCGGGATCGGGCTCGTCCTGCTGATGCCGCTGATCTGGACGGCGCTGTTCCACGACCGGTGGGAATCGGTGTGCGTGGTCGCGGCGGTGGTGGTCGTGCAGGCGGTGTCGTCGGTCGCCCAGGCGACGCCGGATGTCGTCGTCGCGCGCCGGATCGTGCTCTGGAGCGCCCTCGGCGGCCTGATCGCGGTCGCCACCCACGGCCTGCGGGACCGGATCAGGAGTTCGCTCGTGGCCAACGCGGCGCTCCAGGCGGAGGTGCGTGAGCTCTCCCTGGCCCGCGAGCGGGAGCGGATCGCCGCCGGGCTCCGGGAGGGCGTGGTGCGGAAGGTCTTCGACACCGGTCTCGAGCTGCACGGCACCGCGGCGATGATCGGCGAGGGACCCGCGCGCACCCGGTTGCTGCGCTGCGTGACGGAGCTGGACGAGGCGATCCAGGCGCTGCGGCAGAGCGTGTTCGACCTGGGCGAGGGCCCAGAGGACCCGGAGGATCCGCACGGTCCCGGCGCCACCGGCCCGGTGGCGCCGGAGACCCACTGACCGGGGCGGCCGGGGCGGGTCACGCTCCCCGGAAGTCCGGGGGTCTGCGCCGTGCCTTCGCCGCGAACCCTTCGGCCGCGTCGTCGGAGGTGAGGGTGAGGGCCGCGCTCATCGCCACCCGGTCGAGGGCGGCGTCGAGGCCCGCGTCGGCGTAGGCGTCGATGTCCCGTTTGACGGACTGGACGGCGAGGGGCGCGTTCGCCGCGATCTCCCGTGCCACGTCGCGGGCCGCGTGCTCCAACGCGTCGCCGGGCACGATCTGTTGGAGCAGTCCGAGCCGCCACGCCGTGTCCGCGTCGACGCGCCGTCCGGTCAGCGCGAGGAACTTGGCCCAGCCGGCCCCGGCCTCGCGGGCGATGCGCAGATCGCCGCCCGCGTCGACCGCCACCCCCAACTGCGCCTCCGGCAGGGCGAACACCGCGTCGTCGGCGGCGATCCGGACGTCGGCCATGAGCGCGAGCTCGAAGCCGAAGCCGAGGCAGTACCCCCGCACGGCCGCGACGACGGGCTGCGGCAGCCGGGCGAACGCGGCGAACCGCTCGTGCGCCCACCGGATGCCCTCGTAGTAGGCGCGGCTGCGGGCCGATCCGCTCTCCCCCTCGATCCCGCCGCCGGGCGCGGTGACGTCGATGCCGGCGCAGAAGGCGCGCCCTTCGGCGCGCAGCAGGACGACACGGATGCGGTCGTCGAACCGGATCCGGTCGGCCAGGACGCCGAGCTGACGGCTCGACTCCCAGCTCCAGGCGTTCAGCTTGGCCGGGCGGCACAGGGTGAGCACGCCGACGCCGTCCTTCTCGACGTCCAGGCGCAGTCGCTGTTCGTCGCCCTCGGGGATCGAGGTGTCGGTCGTGTCGATCATGCGGCCCCCTGCCGGTCGTCGGCGTCCCTGGCGGCGCGCAGCGTAGCGGCCCCGTCCCGCACCTTGAAGGGCCGCGCGCCCACCAGAGGGTAGACACTGTCTACCGAGATCGAGTAGACAGTATCTATGCAGACAGACGAAGAGCGTCCGGGAGCGGACGGCAGCGGAGGCGGCCTGCGGGACCGGCTCATCGACACCGGGGTGGCCCTCGTGGACGCGGAGGGCGTGGCGGCGCTGTCGCTGCGGGAGATCGCCCGCAGGGCCGGGGTCTCGCACGGCGCGCCCCGCCGCTACTTCCCCACGCACCTGGAACTGCTCTCGGCGATCGCCCGCCGGGGCTTCGGGCACCTCGGCGCGGAGGCGGCGCGCGCCCTCGACGGTGCCGCCGGGGCCGGGCAGGGGCCGCGTGCCCGGCTCACCGTCCTGGCCGGCACCTATCTCACCTTCGCCGCGGACCATCGGGGCATGTACGAGCTGATGTTCCGTCACGATCTGCTGGAGAGCGGCGAACTGGGGCTGCGCGAGACCAGTCTGCCGCTGTTCGGGCTGCTGACGGAGCTGGTGGCGCGGGTGCGTCCGGAGGCCGATGCCTCCGTGGTGGCGGGCGCGTTGTGGGCGAACCTGCACGGTGTCGCCCAGCTGTGGGGCTGGGGCAGCCTGCAACTGGCGGCGGGCGTCGACGACATGGCGCCGCTGCTGGCCTCGGTGCTCGACGCGCATCTGGGTCCGGAGCCCCGGTGACCGGCCGCGCTCCGCGCCGCGTCGCCCTCGCGGGCAGTGTCGTCGGCGCGGTCCTCGTCGCCCTCGACGGCACCGTGCTGACCATCGCGCAGCCTGCGCTCCAGCGCGATCTGGGCGCCTCGTTGACCCAGGTGCAGTGGACGAGCACGGGCTATCTGATCGCGGTGGCGAGCCTGCTGGTCCTCGCGGGCCGGCTCGGCGACCGGTACGGGCACCGGCGGCTGTTCGGGTACGGGATGCTCGGCTTCGCGGCGGCGTCGGCGGGCATCGGGTGCGCGCCCGGCATCGGCGCGGTGATCGCGCTGCGCGTCCTCCAGGGTGCGTGCGGGGCACTCCTGCAACCGGCGACGCTCGGCATGCTGCGCGCCGCGTATCCGCCGGACGAGCTGGCCATGCCGATCGCCCTGCGCACCAGCGCCATCGGCGTCGCGGCGGCCGCGGGCCCCCTGGTCGGCGGGGTGCTCACGGCGCATCTGGGCTGGCGCTCGGTGTTCTTCCTCGGCGTGCTGCCGGCGGTGGCGATCGCGCTGCTCGTCCTCGGCGTGCGGGGTGCGGAGGAGCCCGCGGGTCGCGACCGGGCCGGCCTCGACGCGGGTGGCACGCTCCTCCTGGGCGCGGCCCTCGCCTGTCTGGTGACGGGTCTGGTCACGCTGCCCGGCTCGGGCTGGTCGGCGGTCACGGTGGGGGCGCTGGCCGGAACCTGCGCGGCCACGGCGGCCTTCGTCCGCCACGAGCGGCGCGCCCGGGATCCGCTCCTCTCCCCCGCGCTGCTCGCCTCTCCGGTGGTCGCCGCGGCGCTCGGGGTGCTGCTGTGCGCGTCGGCGGCGCTGTTCGGCACGCTGTTCACGGCGACGTACTTCCTTCAGAACGTGCTCGGGCTCGACGCGCTCGGCACGGCGCTGCGGATGCTGCCCACCGCGCTGTGCATGGTGCTCGCGGCGCCGCTCGGCGCGGTGCTGCTGCGCCGCCACGGCGCCCGGCCCACGACGTCCGGCGGGTTGCTGCTGCTCGCGGCCGGGGTCTTCGGTTTCGGCCGTCTGGACACCGGGGCGGACAGGTGGGCCGTCGCGGGGTGCGCGTTCGCGATGGGCGCGGGCTTCGGCACGGTCATGGTCACGGCGACCGAGGTGCTGGTGCGCCGGGCCCGCCTCGTGGACGCCGGAGTGGCCGGCGGTCTGCAGCAGACCGCGATGAACATTGGCCCGACGCTCGGCGTGGCGACGGCCACGCCGTTGCTGGCGACGGGCGGCGACTTCGTGGCGTCGATGGGTACGGCGCTGACGGCGCTCGCGGGGCTCGTGTGCCTGGCGGTCCTTGCCGCGCAGAGACTCCCGTCAGCGGTACGAACGTCTGCCTGAAGCCCTCAGTGCGGGATGCCGTCGATCAGTTCGCGGGCGCCCTGGCGCAGCAGGGCCACCGCGACCGACATGCCGAGCGTCGTGGGGTCCAGGGGTCCCGCCCACTCCTGGGCGTTGAGCACCCGCTTGCCGTCGGGGGTGAACACGCAGGCCCGCAGGGACAGATCGCCGTTGCGCTCGGAGCGCGCGTAGCCCGCCACGGGCGAGTTGCAGTGTCCCTGGAGCACGTGCAGGAACATCCGCTCGGCGGTCGCCTCCCGCCAGGTCTCGTGGTGCCCGAGGCCGCTGACCGCGTCCAGCGTGCTCTCGTCGTCGGCGCGGCACTGCAGGGCGAGAATCCCGGCGCCGATCGGCGGGCACATCGCCTCGGGCGCGAGCACGTCGGTGACCACGTCCAGGCGTCCGATCCGCTCGAGCCCGGACAGGGCGAGGAGCAGGACGTCCGCGTCGCCGGCGGCCATCTTCTCCATGCGCCGGTTGGCGTTGCCGCGCATCGGGACGCACTCCAGATGCGGGTGGCTGGCGGCGAGTTGGGCGACGCGCCGGACGGACGAGGTGCCGACGCGTGTTCCGTCCGGGAGCTCGTCGAGGCGGCGGCCGCCCGGGTCGATCAGCGCGTCCCGGACGTCGTCCCGCTTCAGGTACGCGCCGAACGTGCACCCCTCCGGCAGCGGCCGGTCCGCCGGGATGTCCTTCAGGCAGTGCACGGCGAGGTCGGCGCGTCCGTCGAGCAGCGCCTGGTCGACCTCCTTGGTGAAGGCGCCCTTCCCGCCCAGCTGCGCCAGGTCGCCCATCCACTTGTCACCGCTGGTCGTGACGGGCACGACCTCGGTGCGGATGCCCGGGTGGAGTGCGGCAAGCTCGGCGCGGACGCGCTCCACCTGGGCGAGGGCCATGGGCGACGAGCGGGAGACGATACGGATCAACTCAGGAGCCATCCCGCCACGATAGTCGCCTCCGCTCCATCGCCGGTTCAATCCTCGGAAGGTGGGGCGTGTGCGGGTGCGTGGGGGTTGGTCGCGCAGTTCCCCGCGCCCCTGGGTCGTTCTTCGTGCGCGGCCCGGTGGCCGCTTCTCGCGCAGTTCCCCGCGCCCCTGGTGCTCCGCCCCATGTACCCGGAGGAGGACCTGGGCCCGGCCGAGGAGCGCCTCGTCCTGTTCCTGATGCAGTACTGGGGCGGCCCGCGCACGTAC
>NZ_JBEYYU010000021.1:44725-130675 GCF_040645755.1 Streptomyces sp. NPDC046716 | reverse complement strand
CGGCAGCGCCTCCGCGATGAGCTGCGGGGTGAACCCCTCGTCGACGACCCCTTCGGGGGCGCGGGGAACTGCGCGAGAAGCGGCCACCGGCCCGCGGGCGAACGACTACCTGGGGGCGCGGGGAACTGCGCGTTCCGGCTGGGCCGCGGGCTGCGCCGAGAGGACCGGGAAGCGGCGCGGGGCCAGGGCCACCAGGACGGCCAGCGCCACAGCGGCAGCGCACGCCGCGCCGATGTACACGGCGTCGACGGCCGCGTCGATCGCCCGCCGCACCCCGTCCGCACCGGTGTCCCGGGCCACCGCGTCGAGGTCGGTGCCGGCGCCGAGCCGGTGCGAGATCACCCCGTTGGCGACGGCGCCGAAGACCGCCGCGCCGACCGTCTGCCCGATCTGCCGGTAGAAGAGGATCGACGCGGTGGCGGTGCCGCGCTCCGCCCAGCCGACCGTGGACTGCACACCGATGATCAGCGGCAGCTGGAACAGGCCGAGCGCCGCCCCGAGCAGCAGACTCAGCAGCGTGGGCTGCCAGACGGCGCCGGGGTAGGGCAGCAGCGGGAACGCGATCAGCAGTCCGAGCGCCGCCGTCATCCCGATCAGCGCCGTGTCCCGGAAGCCGATCCTGCGGTACACGTGCTGGCTGAGCGCCGCCGAGACCGGCCAGCTCAGCGTCATCACCGAGAGCACGAACCCGGCGGCCGTGGCGGAAAGGCCGAGCACCGACTGCGCGTACGTCGGCAGGAACGTGGTCGGCGCGACCATCAGGAACCCCATCGCGCACAGCGCCAGATTGACCGCGGCGATGGTGCGCCGCCGCCACACCCACCCGGGCAGGATGGGCTCCGCGGCCCGCCGCTCGATCAGCACGACCGCGCCGATCAGCGCAACGCCCGTACAGAGCAAAGCGATCGAGGTCCCCGAGCCCCAGGCCCAGGCCACCCCGCCCTGCACCAGCCAGGTCAGCAGCACCCCGCCCGCCGCGAACACCGCGAGCGCGCCCGCCCAGTCGATCCGCGGGCGCGGCGCGGCCTCACGGGCCGGCTCGTGCAGATGCCGTACGACGAGGAACAGCGCGACCGCGCCGATCGGCAGGTTGATCAGGAAGATCCAGCGCCAGCCCGCCGTCGACGCGAGCAGCCCGCCGAGCGCCGGGCCGAGGACGGACGACGTCGCCCACACCGTCGACAACTTGGCCTGGATCTTGGGGCGTTGTTCGAGCGGATAGAGGTCGGCGGCCAGTGTCTGCACCGTGCCCTGGATCGCGCCGCCGCCGAGGCCCTGCACCACCCGGAAGGCGATGAGCGCGCCCATGTTCCAGGCGCTCGCGCAGAGCAGCGACCCGGCCAGGAACAGCACGCTGCCCGCGATCAGGACGGGCTTGCGGCCGAGGGTGTCCGACAGCCTGCCGTACACGGGCAGCGTGACGGTCACCGCGAGCAGATAGCCGGAGAACAGCCACGAGAAGACCGAGAAGCCGCCGAGGTCCCCGACGATCTGCGGGACCGCCGTGGAGACGATGGTGGAGTCGAGCGCCGCCAGCGCCATCGACAGCATCAGCGCGGCGACCACCGCTGTCTTCTTCTCCGGCATGTGTTCCCCCTGCACGTATCTACGGTCCGGAGCTTATGCGGGTGGAGGCGACCCTGAGTAGGGCTCCACCGAGGGGTGGACTCCCCCTAGGGGTACCTCCGTAGATCGGACCGGGGACGGTTCGTCCCGCCGGAGGACGAGCGGGGCGGGGGTTCTTCCTACCTTCGAGGGGTGGGGTTTTCCCCCGGGAAAGACGGTGACTTCCACCAGCGCGCCCGGGGCCCCGCGTCACCAGACTTGAGAGCGCAGCGCGGACAGGTGTGGATCCGCGTAACCGACATAGGAGACTTACCGTGACATCGGCTGTGACCATTCCCAGGACCGGGGGCACTGGAGAGCGTACGGCCGTTGCCGCGCGGGCGCGGCAGGTCGTGAAGGCGTACGGGTCGGGGGAGACCCGCGTCGTGGCGCTCGACCATGTGGACGTGGACATCGCGCGGGGGCAGTTCACCGCGATCATGGGCCCGTCGGGCTCCGGCAAGTCCACGCTCATGCACTGCCTCGCCGGGCTCGACACCGTGACCTCCGGCCAGATCCACCTCGACGAGACCGAGATCACCGGCCTCAAGGACAAGAAGCTCACGCAGCTGCGCCGGGACCGGATCGGCTTCATCTTCCAGGCGTTCAACCTGCTGCCGACGCTGAACGCGCTGGAGAACATCACGCTCCCGATGGACATCGCGGGCCGCAAGCCCGACCGTGCCTGGCTGAACCAGGTCGTGGAGACCGTCGGCCTCGCCGGGCGGCTCAAGCACCGGCCCACCCAGCTCTCCGGCGGACAGCAGCAACGCGTCGCCGTGGCACGGGCGCTGGCCGCACGGCCCGAGATCATCTTCGGCGACGAGCCGACCGGAAACCTCGACTCGCGGGCCGGCGCCGAGGTCCTCGGCTTCCTGCGCCGCTCCGTCGACGAGCTCGGCCAGACCATCGTGATGGTCACCCACGACCCCGTGGCCGCCGCCTACGCCGACCGCGTCCTGTACCTGGCCGACGGCCGCATCGTCGACGAGATGCACCGGCCGACCGCCGACGCCGTCCTGGACCGCATGAAGGACTTCGACTCCCGGGGCCGTACGTCATGAGTGCCAACACCGTCATGAAGACGTCGCTGCGCAACTTCGTCGCGCACAAGGGCCGGATGGCCCTCTCGGCGATCGCCGTGCTGCTGTCCGTCGCGTTCGTCTGCGGGACGCTCGTGTTCACGGACACGATGGACAAGACCTTCGACAAGCTGTTCACGGCCACGTCCTCGGACGTCACCGTCAGCCCGAAGGACTCCGGGACCGAGGGCAGCGCGACCGGCCGTCCCGAGTCGCTGCCCGCCTCCACCGTCGCCGCCGTGGCGAAGGCGAAGGGCGTCAAGTCGGCCGAGGGCGCGGTCAGTTCGATGAACGTGACCGTCGTCGACTCGAAGAACAAGAACATGGGCTCGGAGAACGGCGCGCCGACCATCGCGGGCGACTGGACCAGGAACGACCTCCGCTCCATGGAGATCGCCTCCGGGCACGCCCCGCGCGGCCCGACCGAGGTCATGGTCGACGCCGACACCGCGAAGAAGCACCACCTGAAGCTGGGCGACGAGCTGCGCACCATCGCCGCCACCGGCGACCTCAAGGCCCGGATCGTCGGCGTCGCCGCCTTCAAGGTCACCAACCCGGGCGCGGCCGTCGTCTACTTCGACACCGCCACCGCCCAGCGCGAACTCATCGGGAAGACCGGGCGGTTCACGCAGATCAACGTCGTCGCCGCCACCGGCTACACCGACGCGCAGGTCAAGGCGAACGTGAAGGCCGCGCTCACCACCCCGTACAAGATCCAGACGCAGCAGGAGGCCGCGGACGCCAACGCCTCCGACGTCTCCTCCTTCATGGACGTCATCAAGTACGCGCTGCTCGGCTTCGCCGGGATCGCGTTCCTCGTCGGCATCTTCCTGATCATCAACACGTTCTCGATGCTGGTCGCCCAGCGCACCCGCGAGATCGGCCTGATGCGCGCCATCGGCTCCAGCCGCAAGCAGGTCAACCGGTCCGTGCTCGTCGAGGCGCTGCTGCTCGGCGTCGTCGGCTCCGTCGTCGGCGTGGCCGCCGGTGTCGGACTCGCGGTCGGCCTGATGAAGCTGATGTCCGCCGCCGGCATGGACCTCTCCACCGACGACCTCACCGTGAAGTGGACGACCCCGGCGATCGGCCTGCTGCTCGGCATCGTCGTCACCGTCCTCGCCGCCTACCTGCCCGCACGACGGGCCGGCAAGGTCTCCCCGATGGCCGCCCTGCGCGACGCCGGCACCCCCGCCGACACCAAGGCCGGTGTCGTCCGCGCCGTCCTCGGCATCCTCCTCACCGGTGGCGGCGGATACGCGCTCTACCTCGCCACCCAGGCCGACAAGGCGAGCCAGGGCTCGCTGTGGCTCGGCGCCGGCATCGTCGCCTCGCTCATCGGCTTCGTCGTCGTCGGCCCGCTCCTCGCGGGTGTCGTGGTCCGCGTCATCAGCGCCGTGCTGCTCCGCTTCTTCGGCCCCGTGGGACGGATGGCCGAGCGCAACGCGCTGCGCAACCCGCGCCGCACCGGCGCCACCGGCGCGGCCCTGATGATCGGCCTCGCGCTCGTCGCCTGCCTCTCCGTCGTCGGCTCCTCGATGGTCGCCTCGGCCACCGACCAGCTCGACAAGTCGGTCGGCGCCGACTTCATCGTCGAGCCCGCCAACGGCGCCATCACGCCGCAGGCCGCCGCCGACCTGAAGAAGGTCACGGCGTCCGGGGACGTCAGCCACGTCACCGAGGTCAAGTACGTGAAGACGACGCTGACCACGCCCGGCGGGGTGAAGGAGGAGGAAGAACTGGTCGCGGCCAGCCCCTCCTACGCCCAGGACCTGCGCCGCGAGACCACCTCCGGCGAACTGACGGCCGCGTACGGGAAGAACGCGATGTCGGTCGGCTCCGAGTTCGCCGAGAAGAACGGCCTGAAGGTCGGCGACCTGATGACCGTCGCCTTCGACCACGGCCGCACCGCGAAGCTGAGGATCGCGGCGATCACCTCCGACGACACGGTCTTCGACAAGGGCGCGATGTACACCGACATCGCGACCGCGACCCGGTATCTGCCGAAGGACCGCGTCCCGCTGAACGGGATGATGTTCGCCAAGGCCGCCGAGGGCAAGGCCGACCAGGCCTACGCGGCGCTCAAGAAGTCCGTCGCCGCCGACCCGACCGTCAAGGTCAAGGACCAGACCGACTACAAGGAGACCCTCAAGGACCAGATCGGCCAGCTCCTCAACATGATCTACGGGCTGCTCGCCCTCGCGATCATCGTCGCGGTGCTCGGCGTCGTGAACACCCTGGCCCTGTCGGTGGTGGAGCGCACCAGGGAGATCGGTCTGATGCGGGCCATCGGCCTCTCCCGCCGCCAGCTGCGCCGCATGATCCGGCTGGAGTCCGTGGTCATCGCCCTCTTCGGCGCGCTGCTCGGTCTCGGCCTCGGCATGGGCTGGGGCGCGACCGCCCAGAAGCTCCTCGCCCTGGAGGGCCTGGGCGTCCTGGAGATCCCCTGGCCGACGATCCTCTCGGTCTTCGTCGGCTCGGCCTTCGTGGGACTGTTCGCGGCGCTGGTCCCGGCCTTCCGGGCGGGCCGGATGAACGTCCTGAACGCGATCGCGACAGACTGACGCGTTCCTTTCCCGGGGGACGGCTCCCGGCGCACCCACCGTGCGCCGGGAGCCGCTTTCATGTCCCGGAAGGTACGGACTGCGGGGGAAAATCCCTGCTGACAGGAAAACTCACCTTTTTGAGACATGCGCAATTAGTAGCCATATCTCAATTCTTCTGGCCCTCCGGGGGGTTCAGGTCCTAATGTCTGACCCGGAGGGGTGAACGCCCGAGGGCGTTCAACATTCATGCAATGCAGGGGGGTTGAGGGGGAGTGCTCTCGTCTTCGCCCGCGGTCGCCCGCGCCGCCGATGCCATCGGCCATGAGCTGCGGGAATCCGGGGGATCGAGAGCACGGGTGGCGGACGGATCCAGAGCGAACCGGCCCTGAGCCGGCGCTCCGGCGTCCGCTCCAGAAATTCACTTTTCCGCGCCCGTATGCCGGTCCTCTCTCGATCTTCCCGGTCTTCTCCGGTCCTTCCAGGCCCCTTTGCGGGCCTTTGCAGGCCGGCCATGGGCGCATTCCTGTGACGTTTCCGCCCGCGCGGTCCACAGGGCCGCGCATTCGACCGGGAGACGAACTCGCCATGTCAAGGATCTTCATCGTCGGTTCCGGCGTCGTCGGTACCGCCACCGGCAAGGGTCTGCTTCGTGCCGATCACGAGGTGACCTTCGTCGACGTGTCGGCCCACCGCCTGGACCACCTGCGGTCCCAGGGACTCGACGCCCACGACTCGCTCGACCTGAAGGGGGCGCCCGACGCCTTCATCTTCCTGACCCTGCCCACCCCGAGCACCGGCCACGGCTACGACCTGAGCGCCTTCCAGGACGGCACCGCCTCGGTCGGCCGGGCCCTGTCCGACGCCACCGCCCCGCACGTCGTCGTGGTCCGCTCCACCGTGCCGCCCGGCACCGCCGAGGGCATGGTCAAGCCGCTCCTGGAGAAGTACTCGGGCCGCACGCCCGGCGAGGACTTCACGCTCGCCAGCAACCCGGAGTTCCTGCGCGCCGCCTCCGCCGTCGAGGACTTCCGCCATCCCTGGATGACGGTCATCGCGGCCCGCAGCACCCGCACCCGCGAGCGGCTCGCCGCGCTCCTCGCCCCGTTCGGCGGGGAGATCCGCTTCTTCACCGACCCGGCCGAGGCCGAGTTCGTGAAGTGCGCCCACAACATCTACAACGCGACGAAGATCAGCTTCTGGAACGAGATGTGGCTGGTCAGCCGCACCCTCGGCCTCGATCTGGACCCGATCGCGCAGACCGTGGCCCGCTCCGCCGAAGCCTCGTACAACCCGTACTACGGCATCCGCGGCGGCAGCCCGTACGGCGGTGTCTGCCTGCCCAAGGACACCCGCGGGTTCCTCGCGCTCGCCGACGGCCTCGGGGTCGACATGCCCCTGCTCACGGCGGTCGTCCAGGTCAACGAGGTGCTGTCCGCCTCCAGTCTCGGGCGGCCCTGACCGCCGCTTCCGCGCCATCACCAGGAGGACGGACACGGATCATGAGCAGATTCCTCGAGTTCGTCGACAGCGCGCTCGGCGATCTCCGCTACTACCTCGTCTACCTGCCGCTCGGCATCATCGGCCTGGTCCGCTGGGCCTCCTGGCTGGTGCGGCGGGTGCCGGCGGCGCTGTACCGGCCGGCCCGCGGCGACGTCCGGGCCACGCTCGGCGTCGTCGTCCCCGTCTACCAGGAGGATCCGGAGATCTTCCGCCTGGCCATCGAGTCCTGGCTGGCCAACGAGGTCGACGAGGTGGTCCTGGTCATCGACGTCACCGACGACGTCTGCCGGCGGGTGGCGGAGGGCTACCCCGTGACCGTCCTCGTCACCGATGTACCGGGCAAGCGCGACGCGCTCCGGCGGGGCTGGGAGGCCTGCCGGTCGGAGCTCGTCGCGCTGGTCGACTCCGACACGGTCTGGGCCGACGACGTCGCGGCCGAGGTGCGCAGGCCGTTCGCCGACCCGCGGGTCGGCGGGGTCGGCACCCGGCAGAACGTCTACAACCCCCGCGGGTTCCTCCAGCGGGTCAACGACATGTTCCTCGACTACCGGTACTTCGACGAGAACGCCGCGCAGACCGTCCTCGGCCGCGCCGTCTCCTGCCTGTCGGGGCGCACCGCCGTCTACCGGCGCGCCCTGCTCCTGGAGATCTCCGACGACTTCATGCGCGAGACCTTTCTCGGGGTGCCGTGCATGTCCGGCGACGACAAGCGGCTGACCACGCTCGTCCTGGAGCGCGGGCACCGCACCTACATGCAGCGCTCCGCGCGGGTCTGGTCGACGTTCCCCGGCACCCTGCGCGTCTTCTGCAAGCAGCGGCTGCGCTGGGCCCGCAACACCTGGCGCTCCGATCTGAGAGCCCTGTCGCGGCGCTGGGTCTGGCGGCACCCGTTTCTCGCCTACAGCATGATCGACAAGAGCGTCAGCAGCTTCACGCTGCTGCTGTCTCCGTTCTTCATGACGTACGCGATCGTCCGCCAGGACTGGTTCTTCGTCGCCTGCCTGGGCGGCTGGTGGTGGGTCAGCCGCTCGATGAAGATGCTGCCGCACCTCGTGCGCCGGCCCACGTCGTTCTTCCTGGTGCCGGGGTTCGTGGTGATGTCCTTCCTGATGGCCCTGATCAAGATCTGCGCCCTGCTCACCGTGCGCCGCCAGCGCTGGCTCACCCGCCAGGTCTCGGTCGAGAACGGCGTCGTGGTCCGCACGGCCCCGGCCGCCGGGACGCCCGCGTCGTCCTCGGCGCCGTCGTCCGGAGCGGGGGCGGCGGCGTGAGGCGCCGCGGGGTGGGGGGCCGGGGTGCGTGGTTGCGGGGTGCGGGTGCGGGTGCGGGCGCGAGGCGGACGGGGGGTGCGGCTGTGCGGAACGGTGCGAGGAGGGCTCGGGGTGCGGGCGGCGCCGGGGGCGCGGCCGTACGGAAGGCGGCGCTCGGGGTGTCGGCCGCCGTGCTGCTGGTCGCACCCGTGGTGGTGCCGGGGGTGACGGCGTCCGCCGGGTCGCCGACGGCTTCGCGGCCGGGGGAGCCGGGGGTTCCGGGCGACGCGGGGGAGCTGAATGCGGGCTCCCCGGGGTCGGCCGGGGCTTCCGGGGAGCCGGCCGCGGGGTCCGGGGGGCCGGGTGCGGGTTCGGGTCCGGGGGCGGCGACCGGGGTTGCCGGGGCGCGGACTTCGGGCCCGGGTGCGTGGACCGGGGATCCGGGGGGTCCGGGTTCGGGTCCGGGGGATCCGGGCGGGGATCCGGGGGCGCCGACTTCGGGCCCGGGGGAGCCGACGGGAGACCCCGGGAATCCGGGTTCGGGTCCGGGAGAGCCGACGGGGGATCCGGGGGGTCCGGGGCGTCCGACCTCGGGTCCGGGAGATCCGGGGGGTTCGGGGCCGGGGCCGGGGGAACCGAGCGGGGATCCCGGGGCGCCCACTTCGGGTCCGGGGGAGCCGACGGAGAATCCAGTGGGTCCGACCTCGGGCCCGGGCGAGCCGACGGGAGATCCCGGGGGTCCGACCTCGGGCCCGGGGGAGCCGAGCCAGGGGCCGACTTCAGCGCCGGGTGAGCCGACGCAGGCGCCGACCTCGGGCCCCGGCGAACCAAGTCAGGCGCCGACCTCGGGCCCCGGCGAGCCCAGTCAGGGCCCGACATCGGAACCGGGTGAGCCGACGCAGACGCCGACCTCGGGTCCGGGTGAGCCGAGTCAGGCGCCGACCTCGGCGCCGCCCGAACCGACGCAGGCGCCGACCTCCTCCGCCCCGGCCCAGCCGGCCCCGGCACCGACCACCTCCGCGCCGGCCCAGCCGACGCGAGGCCCGACAAGGTCGCCCGGGGTGCCGACCTCGGTGCCGACGGCGCCCACCCCGGTGCCGGTGGCGCCGACGCGGGCGCCCGAGGTGCCGGTGCCGGAGCGGCCCGGGACCGAGCGGGCCCGGGCGGGGCGGGATCCCGACGTCGCGGCCTGGACGCGCAACGGCAGGCCCGAGCGGCTGGTCGTCCTGCGGCCGGGCACCATCGCGCTGGTGCAGCGCGGAGCCGTGGTGCGGCGGCTGTATCCGGGACCCGGCGCCGTCACCCCGGGCTGGCTCGCCGCCAACGCCGGGGCGGGCTGGATCACGTACCACCCGGGACGGCACCCCACGATGCGGGTGCGCGCCGCGATCCTGCTCGCGCCGGGCAGCGCCCTGCAGATCCGGCCCGCCGACGGCACCGTCCTGCTCTCGACGGGACGGACCGCCGCCTCCGGCACCTGGATCAAGGGCTCCCGCGCCCTGCTCGACCTGACCGGCGCCACCCTCCGCTCGACGGGTCCGGGCCCGGCGCGGCCCTATCTGGCGATGGGCGCGGGCGGCCGGATGGACATCGTGCGCTCGACCGTCACGGGGTTCGGCCGTGCGGGCCCGGCCGCGCAGTCCGGGGTCACCTGGGGCCGGGGCAGCACCGGCCGCGCCGTCGCCTCGACGTTCCGCGGCAACCGCACCGGGCTGCGCCTCACCGGCTCCCGCGGGGTCGGGCTCGACCGGGTCACCGTGACCGGGTCGGCCGAGGACGGCGTCGTCCTGAACGGCGACCGCGGCACCACCGTGCGCACCCTGTCCGCCGTGGCCGGCGGGCGGCACGGCGTCGTCGTCGGCGGCACCGACGGCCGCGTCCTGACCGGCGTCACCACCCGCGCCAACCGCGGTACGGGCATCAAGGCGACGGCCCAGCGCCGCCTCACCCTGACCCGCCCGGCCGCGTACGGCGACGGAGGCGGCGGCATCCGCCTGATGTCCTGCGCCTCCTGCACCGTCCGCGGGGCCGTGGTGGGCGCGACACCGGCCGCGCTCGTCGTGCTCGGGGCGGGCTCCCGGGTGACCGTGAGCGAGCCCGACCTGGCCGGCGACGGCAGCGGTACGGGGATCTCGCTGGCCGCGGGCATCGACGGCGCGACCGTCCGCGGCGGCAGGGCGACCGGTTTCGCCCGCGCCGTCGAGGTCGCCGGGGCCCGGGTCGTCGTCGACGGCACCGCGCTCGACGACTGCGTCACCGGAGTCGCCGTGCGCGGCCGGGCCGGACCGGTCGCGCTGCGCGGCCTGGACGTACGGGCCCGCCGGTTCGGGATCACCGCGTCCGGGACGACCCGGGACGTGTCCCTGACCGGGGTGCGGATCGGCGGCACCGCCGTGAAGGGACTGTCCTCGGCGTCACCGGGGCTGCGGGTCAGCGGCGGATCGGTCACCGGCGCCCGTACGGCCGTCGACCTGCGCGGCTCGGCCCGCCTCGACCAGCTCACGGTCAGCGGGGCCCGGCGCGGGGTGCACCTCGCCCCGCAGGCGCGGGTCACCGCCGTCGGCCTGGACGTGCTGGCCCGGCGCAAGGGCGTCGACGCCGAGGCGGGCGCCCGCCTCGACCTGACCGACTCCCGGGTGCGGGCGGCCGTCGCGCTCTCCGGGGACGGCTCGGTGCGCCGGCACGGCGCCACCGAGATCAGCCTGCCGCCCTTCCCGTGGCTCGGCCTCGCCGCGCTGGTCGCACTCGGCCTCGCGGTACTGCTCCAGACCGTCCACCAGGTCCGGCACCGCAGCACCGCGCCGCCACGGGTCGCGAGCCATGTCCGAAACACGGCGTGACGGCACACCGAGAACCGGAGGGAACGGCGCACGAGCGGCACAGTGGACGGGGGCAGGGAAGGGGGCAGCCATGCGCAGGCGGCAGTTCATCGTGGCGGGGGCCGCCGCGGCCGGAGCGGTGCTCGTCGGATGCTCGTCCGACTCGGGGGACGACGACCCGTCCCCCACCGCCCCGCCCGCGCCCACCTCCCCGACGGGCCCGCCGCCCACCGGTGGCGCGCGGGCCGTGGCCCGGTTCTTCGGGGCGCAGGTCAGCGCCCGGCACGCCGGTTCGTTCGGCCTCGACCGGGCCGAGCTGCTGACCGGCGGCGGGCCGGTGCCGGGCCCGGTCCTGCGGGTGCACTACCCGGCCCGCTCGGCCAGCCCCACGGTGGCCCGCACCTACGACCGGCCCCAGGGCGGCGTCCAGGTCTACCTGCCGCTGCGCTCCGGCCCCGTCGACCGGCTGCACCTGCGGTACTGCCTGCGCTTCCCGGCCGGCTTCGACTTCGTCAAGGGCGGCAAGCTGCCCGGCCTCTACGGAGGGACGGCCACCAGCGGCGGGCACATCCCGGACGGCGACGACGGCCTGTCCACCCGCTACATGTGGCGCTCCGGCGGCCGCGGCGAGGTCTACGCGTACCTGCCCACCTCGAAGGTGCACGGCACCTCGCTCGGCCGCGGCTCCTGGTCCTGGCCGGTCGGCCGCTGGACCTGCGTCGAACAGTCCGTGGTCCTCAACCGCTCCGGCCGCCGCGACGGCTCGGTCACCGTGGACCTCGACGGACGCCGGGTGCTGCACCGCGACGGCCTGGAGTTCCGCACCACCGACGAGCTGCGCATCGCGGGGGTCTTCTTCTCGACGTTCTTCGGCGGCGGCGACCCCAGCTGGGCGACCCCGCGCACCCAGTACGCGGACTTCACCGCGTTCACCGTCGCCTCCCGCCCCATCGGCCCGCCGCCCGGTCTCCGCTAGGCCCGGGGCCGCCCGGTCCCGTCCGGCGACGGTCGGTCCGGCGACGTACTCTGGAGAACCCCGGCCCGTGAGACGTGTCGGGCCCTTTGCGTTGCCCACCCCGGACGGGAAAGGCCTAGGCCCCCATGAGCCTGCACGGACTGCTCGACGCCGTCGTCAAGGACGCGGCCCTCACCGAAGCGGTGAAGGCCGCAGGCGACGGCAACCGCATGCACATCGACCTGGTGGGCCCGCCCGCGTCCCGCCCCTTCACGGTGGCCGCGCTCGCACGCGAGGCGAAGCGGCCCGTGCTCGCCGTCACCGCGACCGGCCGGGAGGCCGAGGACCTCGCGGCGGCGCTGCGCTCGCTGCTGCCCGCCGACGGCATCGTGGAGTACCCGTCCTGGGAGACGCTGCCGCACGAGCGCCTCTCCCCGCGCTCCGACACGGTCGGCCGCCGCCTCGCCGTGCTGCGCCGCCTGCGCCACCCGCGCGCCGACGACCCGGAGACCGGCCCGGTCTCGGTGGTCGTCGCCCCGATCCGCTCGGTGCTCCAGCCGCAGGTCAAGGGCCTCGGCGACCTGGAGCCGGTGGCGCTGCGCACCGGCGAGTCCGCGGATCTGAACGAGACGGTGGAAGCGCTCGCCGCGGCCGCCTACGCCCGCGTCGAGCTCGTCGAGAAGCGCGGCGAGTTCGCCGTGCGCGGCGGCATCCTCGACGTCTTCCCGCCGACCGAGGAACACCCGCTGCGCGTCGAGTTCTGGGGCGACGACGTCGAGGAGATCCGCTACTTCAAGGTCGCCGACCAGCGCTCCCTGGAGGTCGCCGAGCACGGCCTGTGGGCGCCGCCCTGCCGCGAGCTGCTGCTCACCGACGACGTGCGCGCCAGAGCGGCCGAGCTGGCGGAGCAACACCCCGAGCTGGGCGAACTGCTCGGCAAGATCGCCGAGGGCATCGCGGTCGAGGGCATGGAGTCGCTGGCCCCCGTCCTCGTCGACGACATGGAGCTGCTGCTCGACGTGCTCCCGGCCGGGGCCATGGCGGTCGTCTGCGACCCCGAGCGGGTGCGCACCCGCTCGGCCGACCTGGTGGCGACGTCGCAGGAGTTCCTCCAGGCGTCCTGGGCGGCGTCCGCGACCGGCGGCGAGGCCCCCATCGACGTGGGCGCGGCCTCGCTGCGCTCCATCGCCGACGTCCGGGAGCGGGCCCGCGAGCTGGGCATGATGTGGTGGTCGGTGTCGCCGTTCGCCGCCGACGCCTCCGGGCTCGACGCGGACACGCTCCAGCTCGGCATGCACGCCCCCGAGACGTACCGGGGCGACACGGCCCGCGCCCTGGCCGACACCAAGGGCTGGCTCGCCGACGGCTGGCGCGCGGTCTACGCCACCGAGGGGCACGGCCCGGCCTCCCGCACCGTCGAGGTGCTGGGCGGCGAGGGCATCGCCGCCCGCCTGGAGAAGGATCTGGGCGAACTGGTGCCCTCGGTCGTCCAGGTGGCCTGCGGCAGCCTCGAATTCGGCTTCGTGCACCCGGAGTTGAAGGTCGCCGTCCTCACCGAGACGGACCTCACCGGCCAGAAGACGGCCGGCAAGGACGGCCAGCGGATGCCCGCGCGGCGTCGCAAGACCATCGACCCGCTCACCCTCGAGTCCGGCGACTACATCGTGCACGAGCAGCACGGTGTCGGCCGCTACATCGAGATGGTGCAGCGCACGGTCCAGGGCGCGACCCGCGAGTACCTCGTCGTCGAGTACGCGCCCGCCAAGCGCGGCCAGCCCGGCGACCGGCTGTACATCCCGACCGACCAGCTGGAGCAGATCACCAAGTACGTCGGCGGCGAGGCCCCGACGCTGCACCGGCTCGGCGGCGCCGACTGGACGAAGACGAAGGCGCGCGCGAAGAAGGCGGTCAAGGAGATCGCCGCCGACCTGATCAAGCTGTACAGCGCGCGCATGGCGGCGCCGGGCCACGCCTTCGGCGCGGACACGCCCTGGCAGCGGGAGCTGGAGGACGCGTTCCCGTACGCGGAGACGCCCGACCAGCTGACCACGATCGCCGAGGTCAAGGACGACATGGAGAAGACGGTCCCGATGGACCGGCTGATCTGCGGCGACGTCGGCTACGGCAAGACGGAGATCGCCGTCCGCGCGGCCTTCAAGGCGGTCCAGGACGGCAAGCAGGTCGCGGTCCTCGTGCCCACGACCCTCCTCGTCCAGCAGCACTTCGGCACGTTCTCCGAGCGCTACTCCCAATTCCCGGTCAGCGTGAAGGCGTTGAGCCGTTTCCAGACGGAGACGGAGTCCAAGGCGACGCTCGAAGGGCTGCGCGACGGTTCGGTCGACATCGTCATCGGCACGCACCGCCTGTTCTCCTCCGAGACCAAGTTCAAGGACCTGGGCCTGGTCATCGTCGACGAGGAGCAGCGGTTCGGCGTCGAGCACAAGGAGCAGCTGAAGAAGCTCCGGGCCAACGTGGACGTGCTGACGATGTCCGCGACCCCCATCCCCCGTACGCTCGAAATGGCCGTCACCGGCATCCGCGAGATGTCGACGATCACGACGCCGCCCGAGGAGCGCCACCCGGTCCTCACCTTCGTCGGCCCGTACGAGGAGAAGCAGATCGGCGCGGCCGTCCGCCGCGAGCTGCTGCGCGAGGGCCAGGTCTTCTACATCCACAACCGCGTCGAGTCCATCGACCGCGCGGCCGCCCGGCTGCGCGAGATCGTGCCCGAGGCGCGCATCGCGACCGCCCACGGCCAGATGTCCGAACAGGCCCTGGAGCAGGTGGTCGTGGACTTCTGGGAGAAGAAGTTCGACGTCCTCGTCTCCACGACGATCGTCGAGTCCGGCATCGACATCTCGAACGCGAACACGCTCATCGTCGAGCGCGGCGACAACTTCGGCCTGTCCCAGCTGCATCAGCTGCGCGGCCGGGTGGGCCGTGGCCGCGACCGCGGTTACGCGTACTTCCTGTACCCGCCGGAGAAGCCGCTGACGGAGACCGCCCACGAGCGCCTCGCGACCATCGCGCAGCACACGGAGATGGGCGCCGGCATGTACGTCGCGATGAAGGACCTGGAGATCCGCGGCGCCGGAAACCTGCTCGGCGGCGAGCAGTCGGGCCACATCGCGGGCGTCGGCTTCGACCTGTACGTGCGCATGGTCGGCGAGGCCGTCGCGGACTACCGGGCCTCGCTGGACGGCGGTGTGGAGGAGGAGCCGCCGCTGGAGGTCAAGATCGAGCTGCCGGTCGACGCGCACGTCCCGCACGACTACGCGCCGGGCGAGCGGCTGCGCCTCCAGGCCTACCGCTCCATCGCCTCCGCGAACTCCGAGGAGGACGTCACCCACGTCCGCGAGGAACTCACCGACCGCTACGGCAAGCTGCCCGAGCCGGTCGAGAACCTGCTGCTCGTCGCGGGCCTGCGCATGCTGTCCCGTGCGTGCGGGGTGGGGGAGATCGTCCTCCAGGGCAACAACATCCGCTTCGCGCCGGTGGAGCTGCGGGAGTCGCAGGAGCTGCGCCTGAAGCGCCTCTACCCCGGCACGGTCATCAAGCCGGCCACCCACCAGATCCTCGTCCCCCGCCCGAAGACGGCCAAGGTCGGCGGCAAGCCGTTGGTCGGCCGCCAACTGCTCGCCTGGGTGGGCGAGTTCCTGACGACGATCCTGGGGTCGTGACGCCGCGCGTCCCATCCGTCGGCCGGACATCCGCGCGCCCGGGGCACCCCCGCATCCCCCGGGCGACGCGGGGCATTCGATACCGTGAACCGGCGTAACCGGTACGACGGGTAACAGAAGTGAACATGTGGGAGGGGTGTCGTGATGCGAGGCGCGGGGCGGGGTGTGGTGGCCGTCGTGCTGGCCGCCGTGGCGGTCACCGGCTGCAAGGCCGAGCTGGACGCGGGCGGGGACGGGACCGAGAGCGGGAAGCCGGGAGCCGGGGCGCAGGGCAAGGCGGGCAGTGCGCTGGCCGCCGTCGACGAGCTCACCGTCAAGGGGCGGGCGCCCAAGACCGGTTACTCGCGGGAACGATTCGGCACCGCCTGGGCCGACACCGACTCCAACAAGTGCGACACCCGTGACGACATCCTCAAGCGGGACCTGAAGGACGTCCGGTTCAGCGACGGCACGTGCAGGGTCGCGGGCGGCACGCTCTCCCCCGACCCCTACGGCGGCAAGGACATCACCTTCACCCGCGGCGCCAGCAAGGTCGACATCGACCACCTGGTCGCGCTCTCCGACGCCTGGCAGAAGGGCGCCTTCCAGTGGGACCCGAGCAAGCGCATCGCGCTCGCCAACGACCCGCTGAACCTGCTCGCCGTCGACGCGAGCCCCAACCGCAGCAAGGGCGACGGCGACACCGCGACCTGGCTGCCGCCCAACAAGGGCTACCGGTGCAGCTATGTCGCCGGGCAGGTCGCCGTGAAGAAGAAGTACGGGCTGTGGGTGACCGGCGCCGAGCGCGACGCCATGAAAAAGGTGTTGACCGGGTGCCCGGACCAGAAGCTACCGTCGGGCGGCAATCCCACCGAGGCACCCGCGCGCTTCCACGCCCGCTGAGCCGTTCCCGAAAGACGTACGACATGAGCGCCGAGCCGGACCTGACCCTCACGACGCTCGCCGAGCGGCCCGGACTGCGCGAGGCGATGTGGACGATGGAGGACACCTGGCCGGTGTTCGTGCAGCACGATGCGGTCGGCTGGTCCTTCATGGGCCGGATCGCCGTCGACTTCCCCGAGTACGTCGTCGTCGCCACGGACGAGGCCGGTGACGTGGTCGCCAAGGGTGTCAGCGTGCCGTTCGCGCAGCACGTCGAGGGGCGCGGGGGAGTGCTGCCGGACCGCGGCTGGGACCGGATGGTCCAGTGGGCGTTCTCGGACCTGCGGCGCGGAGTCGAGGCAGACACCGTCAGCGCCGTCGAGATCACCATCGTGCCGCGCATGCTGGGCCGCGGCCTGTCCGGACGGATGCTCGCGGCGATGCGGGAGAACGCGCGCTCGCGCGGCTTCGCCGAGGTCGTCGCGCCGGTGCGGCCCAGCGCCAAGCACCGGGAGCCCGCGGCCCTGATGAGCGAGTACGCGTACCGGACGCGGGAGCCGGACGGGCTGCCGGAGGACCCCTGGCTGCGGGTGCACGTCCGCGCGGGCGGTGTCATCGACAAGGTGGCGCCCGCCTCGATGACCGTGTCGGGTTCGCTGGACGAGTGGCGGCGGTGGACCGGGCTGCCCTTCGACACCGCGGGGCCCGTCGAGGTGCCCGGTGCGCTGGTCCCGGTGCACTGCGCGCCGGAGCGCGACAACGCCGTCTACGTCGAGCCGAACGTGTGGGTGCGGCACGCGCTCTGAGCGCGTGCCGCACCGCGGGCCCGACCCCCCTCGGGCCGTCCTGAGGGTTACAGCTTCAGGTCCCACTGCGTGCCGTCGTACTCGAAGCTCGGCGTGACCTCGACCGTCAGGTTCCTGGCGTCCGCCGGGGCGTCGAAGGCGTAGACGACCGTGGCCTTCTTGCCGGGCAGGATCGTGCCGTTGAAGCCCGCGCCGACCTTGTCGTCGAAGATCGCCTCGGCGGTCACGCCCTCCTTGCCGGCGCGGGCGTCCGCGGTCAGCAGCGTCGCGTCGAACTTCGCCTTGCTGTCGTTGGTGACCGTGACGGTGACCTTGTACGCCTTGTTGCCCTTGGTGTGGCCCACGGCGTACTCGTTCGGGTTGAACGTCACCGCGTTCGACACCGCCACCGTCAGATCGTCGTCGTAGATCACGGAGTCGCCCGCGTCGAGCGTCTTGCCCGCGGCCGGCTTCTCGTCCTTGTCCTTCGCGTCGCCCTTGGCGTCGCCCGCGCCGGCCTTGTCGTCGGCCTTGGTGTCCTTGGCCTTCGTGTCCGACACCGACTTGTTGATCTCGTCGACCGCGTCGCCGACGGCCTTGAACGTCGTGTACGCGCCGAAGACCGCGAGGCCCATGGCGACCAGGCCGAGGATCGCGCCGGTCAGCGCCACGCCCTTGTTCGTGGCCTCGCCCCGCTTCGCCCGGCCGCTGCCCGTCAGCCCCAGGATCAGGGCGATCACGCCGAGGATGCCGGCCAGCCAGAACAGGAAGGGGATCACCCCGGACAGGGCGCCGATGATGCCCAGGATCAGCGCCGCCGTCCCCAGCCCGTTCCGCGCGGCCTGCTGGGGCTGGTGCGGCGGCTGCTGGAACGGCGGGTACTGCGGGTGCTGCTGGGGCTGGGTCTGAGACATGACTGTTCCTCCGTGATGAGAGACGCCAACCTCCCCCCGGCTTTCCGTGTATCCGGCGGTTGGCTGGGTCAAGAACACCATCATCTGTGAACCGAGTCAACCGCGTACACAAGAATCGCGTTGTGAACAGTTGTGAATGCGGCTCTTAGGTGAAGCTCGGTAGGGTCGGGTGTACACGCCATGCCACGAGGGGAGCCGAAGCGGTGCAGGACAACGCGACAGAGGTGACGGCCGCCGGAATCGCCCGGCTCGCCGGGGTCGGCCGGGCCGCGGTCTCCAACTGGCGGCGACGGCACGCCGACTTCCCCAAGCCCGTGGGCGGCACCGACACCAGCCCCTCCTTCGCGCTCACCGAGGTCGAGGAGTGGCTGCGCGAGCAGGGCAAGCTGGCCGAGGTGCCGCTGCGCGAGCGCGTCTGGCAGCAGCTCGCCGGACACCCGGCGGGCCCGGTCACCGGCCTGCTGCACGCCGGAAGCGCCCTGCTGCTCGTCCACGACCGGCCCACCGAATGGCTCGCCCTGAGCGCCACGGCGGACGACCACGCCCTCGCCGAGCGGCTGCCCGCCGCCCTCGAAGGCGTCCTCACCCCCCGCTTCGGGCCGCCCGCCGGGCGCGCCCTCACCACCCCGGCCTCCGCCGCCCTCGTCCCGTCCGTGCCGCTGCTGCGCGGCGCCGCCGAACTCGCCGCCGACATCGGCGCCCGCCGCGCCTTCGGCTTCCTGCTCGGCCGCCACCTGGACGCGAACCCGCGCCAGTACACGCTGACCCCGCCGGGACCCGCCGCCCTGATGGCCGCCCTCGCCGGCCCCGCCGCCACCGCCCTCGACCCGGCCTGCGGCACCGGCGCCCTGCTGCACGCCGTGCGCACCCACGGCGTCCGCACCGAACAGCGCCTCTACGGCCAGGACTCGGCGCCCGAACTGGCCGCGCTGACCGCCCTGCGCCTCGCCCTCGACGGGCCCGCCGGGGAGGGCGGGGGCCCCACCGTGCGCACCGCCGCCGCCGACACCCTGCTCGCCGACGCGCTCGGCGACGTGAGCGCCGACGTGGTGCTCGCCCACCCGCCGTTCAACGAGCGCGGCTGGGGCCACGACGAACTGGCCTACGACCCGCGCTGGGAGTACGGCTTCCCGGCCCGCACGGAGTCCGAACTGGCCTGGGTGCAGCACGCGCTGGCCCGCCTCAGGGACGGCGGCACCGCCGTCCTGCTGATGCCGCCCACCGTCGCCTCCCGCCGCTCGGGCCGCCGCATCCGCGCCGACCTGCTGCGCCGCGGCGCCCTGCGCGCCGTGATCGCGCTGCCCGCGGGCGCGGTCCCGCCGAACAACATCCCGCTGCACCTGTGGGTCCTGCGCCGGCCCGCCGGATCGTCGGGGCCCGCGCCCGAACTGCTCCTCGTCGACACCACCTCGCTGGCCGCCCCCGGCGACGTACGGGAGAAGCAGGCGTGGACCGCCGTGCAGGACGCCGTGCTCGACGCCTGGCACACCTTCGACCGCGCCGGAACGCTGAAGGAGCGCCCCGGAGTGGCCCGTTCGGTGCCGGTCATCGAACTCCTCGACGACGAGGTCGACCTCGCGCCCGCCCGCAGGCTGCCCCCGCCGGCCGCGGGCGGGGGCGGCGCCGCCGAGCTGACCGCCGTGCGCGAGGACCTCGCCGGCACCCTGCGCCTGACCACGAAGCTCACCCCGGCGTCCGCCGTCCCCGCCGCCGAACCGGCCCGCTGGCCGCTGACCACGATCGGCGAACTCGCGCGCGCGGGCGCCCTGTTCATGCGCACCCCGGCCGCGTCGGGCGCCGACTCCCGCTCCGGCGGCCCCGCGCGCACGGCGGTCCCGGTCCTCACCGACCACGACGTGCTCACCGGCGCCGCCCCCTCCGGCACCTTCACCGGGGACGACGAGCCGTTCCTGCTGCGCGCCGGGGACGTCGTCGTGCCCGTCGTCGGCGGCGGCGCCACCGCGCGCGTCGTCGACGAGGCCACCGCGGGCGCCGCCCTCGGCCGCGGCCTCGCCCTGCTGCGCCCCGACCCGGCCGCGCTCGACCCCTGGTTCCTCGCCGGGTTCCTGCGCTCCACCGCCAACAACCGGCAGGCCAGCAGCTACGCCTCCACCGCGACCCGGCTCGACGTGCGCCGGCTGCAGCTGCCCCGCCTTCCCCTGCCCGAACAGGCGGGATACGGCGAGCGGTTCAGGGCGCTGGCCGCCTTCGAGGACGCGCTGCGGCTCGCCTCCCGGCTCGGCGGACAGCTCGTCCAGGGCCTCCACGACGGTCTGACGGACGGCACGCTCGCGCCGGAGTGAGGGCCGCCGGGTGAGCAGGTCCACAACGGTTCGGTACAACCCTGGGCCGGTTGTCGCAGTCGGCCTATACGCTCGATGGAGCAAGCCGTTCGAACACCAGCCACAACCAGCAGGAGCACCCATGCACGGCCACGGCTACGCGCCTCCGCCCAGACCCCCCTCGTCCGGAGGGCAGGCGGGCCTGCGCGTGCTCTTCGTGGCCATCGCCGTGCTGTCGTGCGGCTTCCTCGCGTTCGTGCCGGCGCTCCGGCTCGCCGTGACCACGCGCAGGAAGACCGACTGGAGCGTCTTCGCCGGTGTCGCCGCGGTGCAGTTCATCTGCTGGGTGGGCGTGATCAGCGACCCGGGCGCCGACGAGTTCACCACCTGGTGGGGCAACGCCGCGATGGGGCTCATGTTCGTGAACCTCATCGTGTCGGTCTCGTACTACCTGGTCTGCGACATCCGCTTCGTCCGCACCCACCCGCTGCCCATGGGTCCGGCTCCGTACGGCATGCAGCCGCCGCCCGTGTACGGCTACCCGCAGCCCCAGCCCCAGCCCCAGCCGCAGCACCAGCCGCACCAGCCGCAGCACCAGCCGCACCAGCCGCATCAGCCGCAGCCCCAGCAGTACTCGCAGCCGCCCGCCGCGCCGCCGATGCACGGGATGACCACGCAGACGGGCGGCGCCACGCCCACCCCGATGCCCAACCCCGCCCCCGCGCCCCAGCCGAACGGCCAGGGCCAGCCCCCGCAGCGCATCGACCAGGTCCGCGCCGAGCTGGACGAGCTGAGCGACTACCTGCGCAAGCAGGACGGCGGTCGGTGACACCTTTGCCACCTCTGTCCGGTCTCCCCACCACCGGCGGCCACCGCATCGCGGGCCGCTACGAACTGTCCTCGCTCATCGGCCAGGGCGGCATGGGCCAGGTCTGGACGGCGTACGACCAGCGCCTGGACCGCCGTGTCGCGGTGAAGCTGGTGCGCCCCGACCGGGTCGCGGGCGCCGAGGCCGAGGAGCTGCGCCGCCGCTTCCTGCGCGAGTGCCGCATCACCGCCCAGGTCGACCACCCCGGCCTGGTCACCGTGCACGACGCGGGCACCGAGGACACCGAGGGCGGCACGTCGTTCCTGTACCTCGTCATGCAGTACGTCGACGGCTCCGACCTCGCCGACCACCTCGCCGAGCACGACCCCTACCCGTGGCCGTGGGCGGTCTCGGTCGCCGCGCAGCTGTGCGCCGTGCTGTCGGCCGTGCACGCGGTGCCGATCGTCCACCGCGACCTCAAGCCGCGCAACGTGATGGTGAAGAAGGACGGCACCGTCACCGTCCTCGACCTCGGCGTCGCCTCCGTCCTCGACACCGACACCACCCGCCTCACCCACACCGGCTCGCCCATCGGCACCCCCGCCTACATGGCGCCCGAGCAGGCGATGGGCGGCGCGGTCGGCCCGTACACCGACCTGTACGCGCTCGGGGTGCTGCTCCACGAACTCCTCAGCGGCGACGTCCCGTTCGCCGGAACCACCGCCCTCGGCATCCTGCACCGCCATCTGTACGAGGCCCCGGTCCCGGTCCGCCAGCTGCGCCCGGAGGTCCCCGAGGCGCTGGAGCAGCTGGTCCTGCGGCTGCTCGCGAAGGACCCGCAGCACCGGCCGGCGTCCGCCCAGCAGACGTACGAGGAGTTGCTGCCGCTGCTGCCCGCGCGGGGCGTGCCCACCGGCCGTCCGCTCGACCCCACCCGCCCGTTCCTGCGCCCGCACGCCCCCTGGCCCGACCGGGCCGTGACGCCCGCGCCGCAGCCCGCGGGCTCCGACGTCCAGGGCGACCGGCCCGACGTGGCCCGCGCCGTCGACGAGGTCAAGCGCCTCCTCGGCGAGGGCCGCATCACCCAGGCCGTCGACATCCTCGGCGCGATCCTGCCCGCCGCGGCCGCCCAGCACGGCGAGCACTCGCCCGTCGTGCGCACCCTGCGCAAGCAGTACGCGGCGACCCTCATGGACGACGGCCAGTACCGCCGCGCCCTGCCCGAGCTGCGCCGCCTCGCCGACGAGCGCGCCGCCGAGGCGGGCCACGCCGACCCGCAGTCCCTCCAGTTCCGCTACGAGGTCGCCCAGTGCCTCGAAGCCCTCGGCGAACCGGCCGCGGCGCTCGCCGAGTACCGCTCCCTGCTGCCGTACTACGAGAACCAGTACGCGACCACCGACCTGCGCCTCGCCCTCGAAGTGCGGCGCCGCATCGGCCAGTTGCTGCTCGCCGTCGGCGACCGGGGCGCCGCCCAGGAGACCCTGGTCCGGCTGCTGCACGACGCGGAGCGGATGCACGGCCCGGCCCACCCGTTCCCCTCCGAGGTCCGCCGCACCCTGCAATGGCTGGGACAGGTCAGGGGCTGACGCTTCCCGGCCCTCCTTTTGCGTGCCCTTGGCACACCGCCTGTCATGATCTCCTCGGCGCACCGAGCGCCGGGGGAATCACGTTCGACAGGGGTGGGGACCATCATGTCCAAGGCCGGGAGCCACAGACTCTCCAAGCGCAACCGCTACATCGCCTGGAGCGCGGCGGGAGCCGTCGTCGTGGCGGGCGGCGCCTTCGCCGCGACCACCGCGTCCGCGGCCACCACCTGGCCCGCGCAGAAGACCTTCACCGGCCGCGCCTTCGACACCTGCACCGCGCCGTCCGCCGCCGCGATGAAGGCCTGGAACACCGGGTTCTACGGCGCGGCCGCCGTCTACGTGGGCGGCAAGAACCGCGGCTGCGCCCAGCCCAAGCTCACCGCGTCCTGGGTCAAGACGGTCAGCGCGCAGGGCTGGAAGCTGATCCCGCTTTACGTGGGCGCCCAGCCGCCGTGCCAGACCGGCACCCGCAACGAGAAGATGACCACGTCCAACGCGGCCACGCTCGGCACCGCCGACGGCAAGGACGCCGTGGCGAAGACGGCCGCGCTCGGCATGAAGGCGGGCAGCGCGATCTACCTGGACATGGAGCCGTACGACACCGCGAACAGCTCCTGCAACAAGGCCGTCCTGAACTACGTCCGCGCCTTCGACAAGGTGCTGCGCGGCAAGATCTACCGGGCCGGCTACTACGGCTTCTCCAGCTCCAGCGCCGCCGCGGTCGCCACCGCCACCGACCGCACCGACCTGCCGGGCAACCTCTGGTACGCCAAGTGGGACAAGGTGAACACCACCACGTCCGACTGGCCGTGGGCGAAGTCTCTGTACACGAACCACAGCCGCGCTCACCAGTACATGGTCAACAGCAAGGAGAAGCGCGGAAGTTACACCATCACGGTGGACCGCAACGCCTGGGACGCGCCGGTCGCCATCGTCGGCTGAGCCATCGGGGTGGGCGGGGCGGGGGCGATACCTCATCTCCCGACGAATCGTTGTCGAATAGGTGGCCGAGCCCGCGGTCACCTCCTAACATCGATCACCGCCGGACTTTGTGCACCGACGCACAAACTCGCCGCAGGGAGGCCACCTTGCACCGCCGCCGCACCGCGCTCGTCCTGTCCACCGCCGCCATCGCCGCGCTCCCCGCCCTCACCGCCTGCGGGAGCGAGGCGCATCCCGGAGCCGCGGCCGTCGTCGGCGGCCAGCGCATCACCGTCTCCCAGCTGGAGAGCCGGGTGAGCGAGGTGCGCAGGGCGCAGCAGGACGCCACCGCCGACAGCGCGCAGTACGAGCAGGCCGTCGCCAAGTCCGGCGGCCTCACCCGCAACACCCTGCACACCATGGTCCTGGACCGGGTGCTGCACCGCGCCGCCACCGACGCCGGCGTCTCCGTCTCCCGCAAGGAGATGCAGGAGATGCGCGCGGGCCTGGAGCAACAGGCGGGCGGCGCGAAGCAGTTGGAGGCCGCCTGGCTCCAGCAGTACAACGTCGCGCCCAAGCGGCTCACCGAGTCGCTGCGCACCGAGATCGAGGCGCAGAAGCTGGCGACGTCGCTCGGCGTCGACACCCAGACGCCCACGGGCCAGGCCGCCTTCTGGAAGGCGCTCTCCCAGGCCTCCAAGGAACTGAACATCGACCTCAACCCCCGCTACGGCAGCTGGGGCGTCACCAAGGCCGGCACCGTCGGCCGGGTCGACGCCAAGACCCCCTGGCTGACGCAGGTCACCCAGGAGGCTCCGGCGGACCAGCAGCAGACGGCCTAGCGCAGACGCTGTCGGCGGCCTGCGTTACGTTCGAGGCGTGAACGACGACATCACTTCCGACGCCGGCCGCGTCGTCCTGCTCACCACCAGCCACCGGGTCGCCCCCGGGCTGCTGTCCTGGCAGGCCTGGCAGATCCTGCACGCCGCCGACTCCGTGCTCTGCGCCGACCCCGAGCACCCGCAGCTGCCCTACCTGAAGGAGGCGGGCGTCGAGGTCACCCTCGGGACGCCCGCCGCCCGCGACCTCGTCGAGCGCTGCGCCGACGGCGGCCGCACCGTCGTCGTGCTGACCACGGCCGAGGGCGACCGCCGCCTCACCGACGGCCTGGCGACGCTGGCCGGCTCCGGCCGCGTCGCGATGCCGTCCCTCGAACTCCTCCCCGGCTCCTACGACCTGCCGGGTGCCCGCCTCCTCGACCTCGTCCAGGTCATGGACCGCATCCGCCGGGAGTGCCCCTGGTCGGCGCTGCGCACCCACGAGGACCTGGCGAAGTACGTCATCGAGGAGGCGTACGAGCTGGTCGAGGCGATCGAGGCCGGTGACCGGGAGGAGCTGCGGGAGGAGCTGGGCGACGTCCTGCTCCAGGTCGTCTTCCACGCCCGGATCGCCGAGGAGGACACCGAGGAGCCGTTCTCCGTCGACGACGTCGCGGGCGGCATCGTCGACAAGCTCGTCCACCGCCATCCCCATGTCTTCGGCGACGAGAGCGCGGCCACACCGGAGGAGGTCCGGGAGATCTGGCTGCGCAAGAAGGCCGAGTCGAAGCGGCGCGACTCGGTGACGGACGGCGTGCCGGTCGGCCAGCCGGGCCTGGCCCTCGCGGCGAAGCTCGGCTCGCGCGTGCGCACGGCGGGCCTGGACGTCCCGGTCCCGGACGGCGAGGACGTCGGCGCCGAACTGCTGGCCCTGGCGCTGCGCGCCGAGGCGTCCGGCGTCGACCCGGAAGCGGCGCTCAGGGCGGCGGCCCGCGCCTACCGGGACGCGGTGCGCGCCGCCGAGGGGCTGTGACCCGGCGACCGGTCAGCGCGGGGTGAACTCCACGGGCAGCGTCCGCAGCCCCCGCATGATGAGCCCGCCGCGCCAGCGCAGCTCGGCGGGGTCCTCGGCGAGGCGCAGATCCGGCAGCCGGGTCAGCAGCGTCGCCAGCGCCGTGTGCCCCTCCAGGCGGGCGAGCGGGGCGCCGATGCAGTAGTGGATGCCGTGCCCGTACCCCAGGTGCTTGTTGTCGCCGCGGGCCAGGTCGAGGGTGTCGGGGCGGTCGAACCGGGCGGGGTCCCGGTCGGCGGCGGCGAGCACCACGAGCACCGGGTCGCCCTCGCCGACCGCGACCCCACCGATCTCCAGGGCCTCGGTCGCGTACCGCCAGGTCGCCATCTCCACGGGCCCGTCGAACCGCAGCAGCTCCTCCACGCCCGTCTCCAGCAGACCGTGCTCGCCGCGGGCGAGGGCGGACTGGAGCACGGCCCGCTGCTCGGGGTGGCGCAGCAGGGCGTGGGTGCCGTTGCCGATCAGGTTGATGGTCGTCTCGAACCCCGCGAAGAGCAGCACGAAACACATGGCCACCACTTCGTCCTCGGTGAGGTGCTCGCCGTGGTCGGAGGCGCGGATGAGGCCGGAGATCAGGTCGTCGCCGTCGCCGAGCCGCTTGCGGTGGATGAGGTCGGCGAGATACCGGCGGATCTTCTTCACGGCGCGGGCGACCCCGCCGCGCGGCCCCTTGCCGTGGCGGATCATCATGCCCGCCCAGTCCCGCAGGTCGTCCTGGTCCTCGCGCGGGACGCCGAGCAGGTCGCAGATCGCGTAGATGGGGAGCGGGAAGGCGAACTCGTGGATGAGGTCGGCGCTGCCGCGCGCCGCGAAGCCGTCGATGAGGCCGTCCGTCAGTTCCTGCACGCGCGGCGCGAATTCGGCGACGCGGCGCGGGGTGAACGCCTTGGAGACCAGCCGCCGCAGCCGGGTGTGGTCCGGCGGGTCGATGTTCAGCAGATGGGTCATCAGGCCCGCGCTGCGCTCGCCGGGGATGCCGGTCTTGCTCTTGCCCTGCGCGTCGTCCGCGTGGTGCACCGGGTTCTTGGACAGCCGCTGGTCCGCGAGCGCCTGCCGCGCGTCCGCGTAGCGGGTCACGAGCCAGGCCTCGACGCCGCTGGGCAGCGTGGTGCGGTGCACGGGGGAGTGCTCGCGCAGCCAGGCGTAGGCGGGATACGGATCGGTGGCGAACTCCCAGGTGAAGAGTTCGGGGGCGGGCGCGGTGTTCACATCCCGACCGTACCCGGGGGCGGATGGCGCACGGGCGACGCGTGTGACCGGTGCCACTCGGGGCCGGTGGGGCAGCGCCGTGGGGTGGTTTGTCGTGATCTTGAAATGCCGCGAACTGGACCCATTCGCCGCACAGTTCGCGACCCCTCACAGGTGGTTGAAAACTGACGTTGTGTCAAATCTGTGATGGTGACGTGATCTGCGCTGCATCGACTTGTGACAAGCGTTCGAGTCCCGCTACGTTCACCAGTCATCGCGACACACGCACAACAGGCACCACACGTCCACCCTGTCGCGTGCAGCAGTATCAGTCTCGCGAAAGGCAACCGCATGCTCTCCGGGAACGGCCGACACCGTCGCCCCCGCCAGGCCCCTGCTCTCGTCGTCGCCGCCGGAGTCACCGGCAGCGCCATCGCGATCCCGCTGCTCGGCGCGACGGGCGCGAGTGCGGCGACCGCCACCACGTGGGACAACGTCGCCGCGTGCGAGAGCGGCGGGCAGTGGAGCCTGGACTCGGGCGACGGCTACTACGGCGGCCTGCAGTTCTCGCAGGAGGTCTGGGAGCAGTACGGCGGGCTCGACTACGCCCCGCGGGCCGACCAGGCCAGCCGCTCGCAGCAGATAGCCGTCGCCGAGAAGGTCCTCGACGACAAGGGGCCGGGCGCCTGGCCGGGCTGCTCGACGACGGCGGGGCTCGTCCAGGGCGACGGCTCGGCGGACGTCGACCCGGGTGCCAGTGCCTCCCCGCAGCCGTCGGACACGGCCGGCTCGTCGGACAAGGGCGCGGACGCCGACACGGACTCCGACTCCGGCGACGACTCGGGTTCGGACTCGGACTCGGGAGAGAAGAGTCACGACGAGTCCGGCACATCGGACAAGTCGTCGGCCGACGCCTCGGACGAAGCGACGGCCGAGGCGTCCGACGGACCGTCAGCCGACAGCTCCGCCGATACCTCGGGTAACGGCAAGGAGGGCGGGGTGAGCGGCGACGCGACGACCCCGTCCGCCACGGAGTCGGGCTCCCCGTCCGTCGCCGACTCGGCGTCCTCCGGCGAGGATTCGGCCCGTGGCCGCCACCGGGGCGACCGCGCCGACGACGACGGCGCCGACTCCCGTACGGGGGACGGCCGGCACGCCTCCCGGGCCGACCAGCGTGACGGCGAGGCCTATGTGGTCCGCTCGGGTGACAACCTCTGGGACATCGCCGACGCCCATGACGTGCAAGGCGGGTGGGCCGCGCTCTACGACGCGAACAAGAAGACGGTCGGCACCGACCCCGACCTCATCCTTCCTGGTCAGAGTCTGGATCTTGGGCTCGAATCGGTCGAAAAGTAGCGGGAGTTACGGGGTCTTTGAGGCTTGTATGTCCACTTTTGTTCGAGTGAGACATGAGTCTCAAAGACCCTGATCGTCTTTGAAATCGGACGGATCGACTGCTTACGGTCGTGACCGCTCGCCACAGCGGGCCCCGCCGGACGTCACGCCGAATCCTGCCAACGTCCGTACGGGAACAGTCGACGCGTCAGCGCCGTAGGCAGGAGCGGGGGACCCAGGTAAGCCGCCGTCGAGGGAGACCGAGACGGCTTGGGGTTAAGTCGCGCACAAGGATGCGCGGCCGGGCACTCACTGGCCCGAACCCGACAGCTCACCTCGTAGGCGTCGGTGAGGGGATCTCTCCATGCTGCTTTCCAGCAAGGGCAAGCACCGCCGCCCGTCCAAGGCAGTCCGTGTCGCCACCCTCGCGGGTGTCGCCGGTGCCGCCGTCGCCGTCCCGCTGATGGGCGCCACCTCCGCCTCCGCCGCCTCCACCTCCGAGTGGGACCAGGTCGCGCAGTGCGAGTCCGGTGGCAACTGGTCGATCAACACGGGCAACGGCTACTCCGGTGGCCTCCAGTTCTCGCCGTCCACCTGGGCGGCCTACGGCGGCACGCAGTACGCGTCCTCCGCCGCCGGTGCCTCCAAGGCCCAGCAGATCTCGGTCGCCGAGAAGGTCCTCGCCTCGCAGGGCAAGGGCGCCTGGCCGAGCTGCGGTGTGGGCCTCTCCGGCGCCTCCACGGGCAACTCCGCCCCGGCCGCCGAGCAGGACACCCAGCAGTCGCAGCCGCAGCAGAGCCGGCCGCAGCAGCAGGAGCAGAAGTCGACCGAGCAGCACACCGACTCGTCGGCCGCCTCCCGCTCGCAGTCCCGTGACACCGTCACCACCCCGACCGGCCAGAAGGTCGAGAAGGGCGACGGCGAGTACAAGGTGAAGACCGGCGACACCCTGAGCAAGATCGCCGACGCCCACGGCACGAACTGGCAGAAGGTGTTCAAGCTCAACAAGGACATCGTCAAGGACGCCGACCTGATCTTCCCGGGCCAGCAGCTCCACCTGAAGTAAGCAGCACCCCGCGGGAGCGCCACGGGCCCGGCATCGGCGGACGCCGAGCCCCCGCCGCACCCCCGTCCCCACCCCCAGTGGGCCGCTCACCTGAGCAGCCCCCGCCCCATGCAGTGGGCGGGGGCTGCTGTCTTTGTTCCATTAAGAAACATTTCGCTCCGGGCTTTGTCCACGAGCCGGGCGGTCGGCTGGCCGATGCCCCGGAGCCGGTTAGGCTCAGTGGGTCGGGACCGAACCATCCGGCCCCGCACAGTCCGCGTCACATCCCAGAAGGAGATGCTCGTGCCGTCCATCGACGTCGTCGTAGCCCGGGAAATCCTGGACTCCCGAGGCAACCCCACGGTCGAGGTCGAGGTCGGCCTCGACGACGGCAGCACGGGTCGTGCTGCTGTTCCGTCCGGCGCCTCCACCGGAGCCTTCGAGGCCATCGAACTCCGCGACGGTGACCCCAACCGTTACCTCGGCAAGGGCGTCGAGAAGGCCGTCCTCGCCGTCATCGAGCAGATCGGCCCGGAGCTCGTCGGCTACGACGCCACCGAGCAGCGCCTGATCGACCAGGCGATGTTCGACCTGGACGCCACGGACAACAAGGGCTCGCTCGGCGCCAACGCCATCCTCGGCGTCTCGCTCGCCGTCGCGCACGCCGCCTCCGAGGCCAGCGACCTGCCGCTGTTCCGCTACCTCGGCGGTCCGAACGCGCACCTGCTGCCCGTCCCGATGATGAACATCCTCAACGGTGGGTCGCACGCCGACTCCAACGTCGACATCCAGGAGTTCATGATCGCCCCGATCGGCGCGGAGTCCTTCTCCGAGGCCCTTCGCTGGGGCGCCGAGGTCTACCACACCCTCAAGAAGGTGCTGAAGACCAAGGGCCTGTCCACCGGCCTCGGCGACGAGGGCGGCTTCGCCCCGAACCTGGAGTCGAACCGCGCCGCGCTCGACCTCATCCTCGAGGCGATCAAGGAGGCCGGCTACATCCCCGGCCAGCAGATCGCGCTCGCGCTGGACGTCGCCGCCTCCGAGTTCTACAAGGACGGCAAGTACCAGTTCGAGGGCAAGGAGCGCTCCGCCGCCGAGATGACGGAGTACTACGAGGAGCTCGTCTCCGCGTACCCGCTCGTCTCCATCGAGGACCCGCTGTACGAGGACGACTGGGCCGGCTGGCACGTCATCACCGAGAAGCTGGGCGACAAGGTCCAGCTCGTCGGCGACGACCTCTTCGTCACCAACCCGGAGCGCCTGGCCCGCGGCATCGAGGAGAACTCGGCCAACGCCCTCCTGGTGAAGGTCAACCAGATCGGCTCGCTGACCGAGACCCTGGACGCCGTCGAGCTCGCCCAGCGCAACGGCTTCAAGTGCATGATGTCGCACCGCTCGGGCGAGACCGAGGACGTGACGATCGCGGACCTCGCCGTCGCCACGAACTGCGGCCAGATCAAGACCGGCGCCCCGGCCCGCTCCGAGCGCGTCGCCAAGTACAACCAGCTCCTGCGCATCGAGGAGATCCTGGACGACGCGGCCGTCTACGCCGGCCGCAGCGCCTTCCCCCGGTTCAAGGGCTGACCAGCCCCGACGGCCGCTTGAGGCAGTAGTTCCGTACGTCCCCGCACTCGGTCCCGTACCGTGTGCGGGGACGTACGCACGTAGGAACACAGCCAGGCAGACGGACGGGGAGGCGGAGAAGCCATGCCGGGAAAGCTCCGAGACAGGGGCCGTGACGACTCGGCCCGTTTCTCCACGGCGACCCGCCTGCGCCTGCTCGGCGAACAGACCGCCGAGCGGGTCTACCGCTCGCAGACCAAGCGCCAGGCGCGCCGCTCCCGGCTCACCGGCCGCGCGGCACTGCTCGCCCTGGTCGTCTGCACCCTCGTCGTCGCGCTCGCCTATCCCATAAGGCAGTACGTCTCCCAGCGCGGCGAGATCGCGGACCTCCAGCGCCAGCAGCAGCAGGCCAAGGAGCGGGTCGACCGGCTCCGCGACGAGAAGGCCCGCTGGCAGGACGACGCGTATGCCGAGCAGCGGATCCGGGAGCGCCTGCACATGGTGATGCCGGGCGAGACCGGCTACGTCGTGCCCGACGCGCGGGCCACCTCCTCCGGGCGCCCGGACCAGAGCCCCGCCGAGCGCGCCTGGTACTCGAACGTCTGGGACGGCGTCGACAAGGCCGACCAGGCAGCAGCCAACTGACACACGAAAGACACTCGAGAACAGTCATGGACACGCCCCCGCCCCAGACCGAGCGCACCGAGCCCACGGACGCCGACATCCACGCGTTCAAGGAGCAGCTCGGCCGTCCGCCGCGCGGCCTGCGGGCCATCGCGCACCGCTGCCCGTGCGGCAACCCGGACGTGGTCGAGACGGCCCCGCGCCTGGAGGACGGCACCCCGTTCCCGACGACGTACTACCTGACGTGCCCCCGCGCGGCCTCCGCCATCGGCACGCTGGAGGCCAACGGCGTCATGAAGGAGATGACGGAGCGGCTGGGGACCGACCCGGAGCTGGCGCGCCAGTACCGCGCCGCCCACGAGGACTACCTCGCGCGCCGTGACGCCATCGAGGTCCTGGAGGGCTTCCCCAGCGCGGGCGGCATGCCGGACCGCGTGAAGTGCCTGCACGTCCTGGTCGGCCACTCCCTCGCGGCGGGCCCGGGCGTCAACCCGCTCGGCGACGAGGCGATCGCCATGCTGCCCGAGTGGTGGAAGAAGGGTCCGTGCGTGAGCGCCTGCGCCGTGGAGGAGAGCGAATGACCCGGGTCGCCGCCATCGACTGCGGTACGAACTCGATCCGGCTCCTCGTCGCGGACGCGAATCCGGAAACGGGCGAGCTGGTCGACCTGGACCGCCGGATGACCATCGTCCGGCTCGGCCAGGGCGTCGACCGGACGGGCCGGCTCGCCCCCGAGGCGCTGGAGCGCACCTTCGCCGCCTGCCGCGAGTACGCCGCCGTGATCAAGGAACTCGGCGCCGAGAAGGTCCGCTTCGTCGCGACGTCGGCGTCCCGCGACGCCGAGAACCGCGACGAGTTCGTCCAGGGCGTCCTGGACATCGTGGGCGTCGAGCCCGAGGTGATCACGGGCGACCAGGAGGCCCAGTTCTCCTTCACGGGCGCGACGAGGGAACTGACCGGCCGCGCCGACCTGGACACGCCGTTCCTGGTGGTCGACATCGGCGGCGGGTCCACGGAGTTCGTCGTCGGCGGGGACGGTGTCGACAGCGCCCTCTCCGTCGACATCGGCTGCGTCCGCATGACCGAGCGTCACCTGGTGGGCGAGGACGGGCAGATCACCGACCCGCCCGCCGCCGCGCAGATCGAGGCGATCCGCGAGGACATCGTCGCGGCCCTCGACAAGGTCACCCAGGTCGTCCCGCTCCGCTCCGCCCGCACCCTGGTCGGCCTGGCCGGCTCGGTGACGACGGTGGCGGCCCTCGCCCTCGGCCTGGACGCGTACGACTCCACGGCGATCCACCACTCCCGGATCCCGTACGAGAAGGTCGCCGAGCTGACCGACTGGCTGCTGGCCTCGACCCACGACCAGCGCGCCCTGAAGCCGGTCATCCACCCCGGCCGGGTCGACGTGATCGCCTCCGGCGCGCTGGTGCTGCGGCTGATCATGGAGTGGACCGGCGCGCGGGAGGTCGTGGTCAGCGAGCACGACATCCTCGACGGGATCGCCTGGTCCGTGGCCTGACCCCGGCCCTCGCGGCGCGGCGCCCTTGTAGGGTGCCGCGCATGGGGGAGACGACGGCGCGGTACGGCGCCTATCGGACCGATCCGCTGTGGGCCGTGGCAGGGATCTGTCTCAGCGCCCTGGTGGTCTGCTCGGGGCTCGCGCTCTTCGGGATGATGGAGTTCGACGAGCGGTGCATGCAGGGGCTCATCAAGGGCTCGGGCGCCCTCGGCGACGTGCGGCAGCAGGCGTTCCCGCCCGCGACCGTCTGCGAGTTCGCCGGCGGGGACGTCACGTCCATCGGGGGACGGTGGCCGCTCGCCGCGCTGCTGTGGCTGGCCATGGCGGGGTTCGTGGGGTGTCTGCTGGTGGCGCTGGTCGCCGAGTGCTTCGAACCGGCCCCGGGCCGCGATCACGTGATGCCGATGTCCAGAGCGGCCAAGCTGACCCGCACCGGTACGGCGTTCTTCGTGACCGGCGCGGTCTTCGCCGGGTTCTACGCGCTGGTGGGATGGCGGCTCCTGGCCGGCCCCTCGTCGGCGTGCGCGGCCGGGGCGGACTGGGGCTCCAGCCCGCCGGAGACCCTCGATCCGGGCTTCCTCCCGCCCCAGGCGACCTGCCGCTACACCAGTGGCATCACGAAGCAGCTGAACCCCGACTGGATGGCGTCCCTCGCCGTCGAACTGGCCGTCCCCGCGGTGCTCGCGGGCGTCGGATTCGCCCTCGCGTGGTGGCGGTGGCGGCAGGAGCGCAGGGCCGCCGACGCCCCACTTCTGAGCACGCCGCACGGCGTCTGAGCACCCCTGGAGGGGCCCGCGACACCCCCCGGCGACACTCCGTCGGGAAAGTTCGTGAAGTTCTTCACAAGGAATTCGGCCCTGTTGGACGCCGTTACGGGCCCTTGGGTCCGTCCGGGGCCCGCGAAGGGCTCTGGCGGAGGTGTCCGGCGGGGTTCCACAGGTGTTACGCGCGGATGAAATCCGGGAGTGGTCCAGTACCGCCGAATGCCCACTGTCGCTGCTCAAGAGGGGTGTGCAACGACTGGCGAGGCCGCGCGGTTCCCCCGGCGGACCATGACATGGGTCACGTGGGCGGCGAAGTGTAGCAGAGGGGTGGTCGAACCTTGTGAAGGGGCGCACGAGCACCCCCCTCCACTCGGGTGGATACTCGATGGCATGAGCACCACGGAGCGTCCCAGGATCCTCATTGTCGGGGGTGGGTACGTAGGCCTGTACGCAGCGCGTCGCATCCTCAAGAAGATGCGTTACGCGGAAGCGACCGTCACGGTCGTGGACCCGCGCTCGTACATGACGTACCAGCCCTTCCTCCCCGAGACCGCCGCCGGCAGCATCTCGCCGCGCAACGTCGTCGTCCCGCTGCGACGCGCTGTGCCGGGAGCCGAGATTCTCACCGGCCGCGTCACCACCATCGACCAGGACCGCAAGGTCGCCACGGTCGCCCCGCTCGTCGGCGAGGCGTACGAGGTGCCCTTCGACTACCTGGTGATCGCGCTCGGCGCGGTCTCCCGCACCTTCCCGACGCCGGGCCTCGCCGAGGTCGGCATCGGCATGAAGGGCGTCGAGGAGGCCATCGGCCTGCGCAACCACGTCCTCGAGCAGCTCGACAAGGCCGAGTCGACCACGGACGAGGAGATCCGCCGCAAGGCGCTCACCTTCGTCTTCGTCGGCGGTGGCTTCGCGGGCGCCGAGACCATCGGTGAGGTCGAGGACCTGGCGCGCGACGCGGCCAAGTTCTACAAGAACGTGAAGCGCGAGGACATGCGCTTCGTGCTCGTCGACGCCGCCGACAAGGTGCTGCCGGAGGTCGGCCCGGACCTGGGCACGTACGGCCGCAAGCACCTGGAGTCGCGCGGTATCGAGGTCTACCTGAAGACGACGATGCCGTCCTGCGTCGACGGTCACGTGGTGCTCAGCAACGGCCTCGAGGTCGACGCCAACACCATCGTGTGGACCGCCGGTGTGAAGCCGAACCCGGCGCTCGCCCGCTTCGGTCTCCCGCTCGGCCCGCGCGGCCACGTGGACACCGCCGCCACCCTCCAGGTGCAGGGCACCGACTACATCTGGGCCGCGGGCGACAACGCCCAGGTCCCGGACCTCGTCGGCCGCGCCGCGGGCAACGAGAACGCCTGGTGCCCGCCGAACGCGCAGCACGCCATGCGCCAGGCCAAGGTCCTCGCGGACAACGTGGTCTCGGGCATGCGGGGCTTCCCGCAGGGCGAGTACAAGCACGCCAACAAGGGTGCGGTCGCCGGTCTGGGCCTGCACAAGGGCGTGGCGATGATCGTCATGGGCAAGATGAAGATCAAGCTCAAGGGCCGTCTCGCCTGGTACATGCACCGTGGCTACCACGGGCTCGCCATGCCGACGTACAACCGCAAGGTCCGTGTGATCGCCGAGTGGACGATCAACATGTTCCAGAAGCGCGACATCACCGCGCTCGGCGCCCTGGAGACTCCGCGCGAGGAGTTCTACGAGGCCGCCAAGCCGGCGCCCAAGCCCGCCGCGGCCGAGGCGCCCAAGGCCGAGGAGAAGGCCGAGGCCAAGGCCTCCTAGCCGCACGCCGTACCAGCCCGAAGGGGCCGCCTGCCATCCGTGGTGCAGGCGGTCCCTTCGGCGTTGCCGGACGGGCGCAACCGGACAAATTACATGGTGGCTACATGTATTTTGCCCTTCCGTAACCCGGTAACGGGACTGCGGAAGCGGTCGGTCGGTGTTTACCTCTTGTTGGACCGGACCGCTTTTTCGGGGCGCTCCGGTATCTCCGACGACACGGAGGTGTGCGCCATGCAGGACGCCGCACAGCGGCTGAAGAATCTCGCCGAGCAGTTGCTCGGCACCGAACTCCCCGTGCGCCTTCGCGCCTGGGACGGCTCGGAGGCCGGGCCCCCGGACGCACCCGTCCTCGTCGTACGCCACCGGCGCGCCCTGCGCCGCCTGCTGTGGAAGCCGGGCGAACTGGGCCTGGCCCGCGCCTGGGTGGCCGGCGACCTGGACGTCGAGGGTGATCTGTACGAGGCGCTGGACGTGATGGCGGGCCTCATCTGGGAGCACGACGACGATGCCCCGGGCAGGAGCCTCGCCGAGGCGCTCAAGGACCCGGGTGTCCGGGCCGGGGTGCGCGAGCTGGTGAAGCTGGCGGGCCCGTACCCGCCGCCCGCGCCGCCCGCCGAGGAGATGCGCCGCAAGGGCCGTCTCCACCTGCACACCAAGGGCAGCGACAAGCAGGCCATCAGCCACCACTACGACGTCGGCAACGACTTCTACGAGCTGGTCCTCGGCCCGTCCATGGTCTACTCCTGCGCCTACTGGGAGTCGCCCGACGCGACGCTCGAATCCGCCCAGCGCGACAAGCTGGAACTGATCTCCCGCAAGCTGGACCTGAAGCCCGGCATGCGCCTGCTCGACGTGGGCTGCGGCTGGGGCTCCATGGCCATCCACGCGGCCCGCGAGCACGGGGTGAGCGTCGTCGGCGTCACTCTCTCGCAGGAACAGGCCGCGTTCGCCCGCAAGCGCGTCGCCGACGAGGGGCTGACCGACCGGATCGAGATCCGCGTCCAGGACTACCGCGACGTGCGCGACGGCCCCTACGACGCGATCTCCTCCATCGGCATGGCCGAACACGTCGGCTCCGACCGGTACCTGGAGTACGCGCACGATCTGTACGCCCTCCTGGCCCCCGGCGGGCGGCTGCTCAACCACCAGATCGCGCGCCGCCCGCAGCGCGACGAGTCGGCGTACGAGGTCGACGAGTTCATCGACGCGTACGTCTTCCCCGACGGGGAGCTGGCGCCCGTCGGCACCACGGCCGGACTCCTGGAGCGGGCCGGGTTCGAGGTGCGCGACATCGAGGCGATCCGGGAGCACTACGCCCTCACCCTGCGCCAGTGGGTGCGGAACCTGGAGGCCCGCTGGGCCGAGGCGCTGAAGCTGGTCAGCCCCGGCCGGGCCAGGATCTGGCGGCTGTACATGGCCGCGTCGGCCCTGAGCTTCGAGCGCAACAAGATCGGCGTCAACCAGATCCTCGCGGTGAGGACCACGCCGGGCGGGGCGTCCGGGATGCCGCTGCGGGCCCGCACCTGGAACTAGGCCCTGGTACGTCCCGCACGCGCTTGCACGTGTCCGTACGCCGAGGGGGCGCCCGGTGAAACACCGGGCGCCCCCTCTTCGTGCGTGCGTCGGGTCCGCTACTCGGACTTGATCGCGGCGAGCATGTTCAGCCGGGCCGCGCGGCGGGCCGGCCACAGGGCCGCCAGGATGCCGACCACCGCGGCGAGCGCGAGGAAGATGCCCATCCGGCCCCAGGGCAGGATCAGTTCGTACGTCGACATCGAGTTGCCGATCAGCTGTCCGGCCGCCCAGCCGAAGAACACGCCCAGGCCGATGCCGAGCACGCCGCCGAACAGGGAGATCACCAGGGACTCCAGGCGGACCATCCGCTTGATGCCCTTGCGGTCGATGCCGATCGCGCGGAGCATCCCGATCTCCTGCTGACGCTCGAAGACCGACATCGCCAGGGTGTTGATGACGCCGAGGACGGCGACGATGACCGCCATGGCGAGCAGGCCGTAGAGCATGTTCAGCATCAGCGTGAAGATCTGAGCGATCTGGTTCGAGATGTCCTGCTTGTCCTGGACCTGGATCGCCGGGTTCTCGCCGAGGGCCTTGGTGAGCTTGTCCTGGTTGGCCTCGGTGGCGCCGCCGGACATCTTCACCATGACCTGCATGTCGGTGGCCGCGGTGCCTTCGGTGAGGTGCGGGTTCAGGGTGGCGGAGTCGATCAGGACGCCCCGCATCATCTCGTTGCCCTCGTAGACGCCCGCGACGGTCAGCCGCTGCTTCTTGCCGTCCTCGTAGGTCGTGGTGAAGGACGAGCCGGTCTTCCAGCCGTACTCCTTCGCCGTCTTGCCGTCGACCACGATGTCCGAGCCGTCGACGGTGAACCGGCCGCTGTTCATGTCGAGCGCGGCGAGCTGCCGGATCGTCCTGCCGTTGACCCCGGTCAGGTACTCGGTCTCGTCGCCGACGCGGGACGGGGAGTTGGTCAGGCCGGTGGACGCGGTGACGCCGTCCGTCTTCTCCACGGTCTTCAGGACGTCGGGGGACAGGGCGTTCCCGTTCGCCATGGAGACGACGTAGTCCGCCTTGATGGAGTCGGCGGCCATCTTGTTGATCGCGCCCTGGACGCTGCCCGCGATCACCGTCAGGCCGGTGATCAGGGTCAGCCCGATCATCAGCGCCGAGGCGGTGGCGGCGGTGCGGCGCGGGTTGCGGACCGAGTTGAGCCGGGCCAGCTTGCCCGAGATGCCGAAGGCGCGCAGCAGCGGGGCCGCGGCGGCGATCAGCGGGCGCGACAGCAGCGGCGTCAGGATGAAGACACCGATGACGAGCAGGCCCGCGCCGAGGCCCATGGGGGCCTGGCCGGAGCTGCCGCTCATGGTCGTCGCGGCGAGCACGGCCACGACACCGGCGGCGGAGACCAGCGCGCCGAGCGTGTTGCGCAGGACCAGCGACTTGGCGGTCGGGGCGGCGTGCACCGCGTTCATGGCGGCGACCGGGGGGATCTTCGCGGCGCGGCGGCCCGGCAGCCAGGCGGCCAGCATCGTGATGAAGACGCCGACGACGAGGGCCGAGACCACGGTGCTGGGCGAGATCACCAGCGGGCCGTCGGGGATGACCGCGCCGGTGCCGTTCATCAGCGTGCGCATGCCCGCGCCGATGCCGATGCCGACCGCGAGGCCGGTGACGGCGGCGACGGCGCCCACGAGGAACGCCTCGAGCAGCACGGACCGGGTGACCTGGCGGCGCGAGGCGCCGACGGCGCGCAGCAGCGCCAGTTCCTTGGTGCGCTGGGCGACCAGCATCGTGAAGGTGTTGGCGATGATGAAGATGCCGACGAAGAGCGCGATGCCGGCGAAGACCAGCAGCATCGTCTTCATGGAGCTCATCGACGTGGCGATCGACTTCGCCTGGTCGTCGGCGAGCTGCCGGCCGGTCTCGGAGTCGACGGCGGTGCTGCCGAGCGCCTTGTCGAGCTGGGACTTCAGCTGGTCCTGGCTGGTGCCGGCCGCGGCCTTGACGTCGATCTCGTCGTACGCGCCCGGCTTGTGGAAGAGCTGCTGCGCGGTCGCCGTGTCGAACAGGGCGAGGGAGCCGCCGGCCGCCACGTTGCCGTCGTCGGTGGTGAAGACGCCGGTCAGGGTCGGGGTGAGGACCGGGCCGTCGACGGACATCCGGACCTGGTCGCCGACCTTGTACCCGGCGCGCTCGGCGGTCTCGGAGTCCAGGGCGACCTGGTTCGCGCCGTGCGGGGCGGCGCCCTGGGCGAGCGGGTAGCGGTCGTCAGGTTTGCCGGTGGTCCCGGAGTAGTTGCCGCCCTTGGTGGAGAAGCCGTTGCCGACCAGCTTGCCGTCCTGGTCGGCGACGGCCGCGTAGCCGCTGACGACGCCGGTCGCCGAGGCGGCGCCCGGCACGCTCCCGGCCTTCTTCAGGGTGGCGTCGGTCAGCTTCACCTCCTTGCCGACCTTGTCGCCCTCGGCCTTGGTGAAGCCGGGGGTGAGCGCGACGTCGACGTGGTCGAAGCCCTTGGCGGAGGACTTCTCCAGCGCGGAGGAGATGGTGTTGGTGAAGACGAGGGTGCCGCTGACGAAGGCGACGCCGAGCATGACGGCGAGCACCGTCATCAGCAGGCGGGCCTTGTGCGCGAACACGTTGCGCAGGGCTGTTTTGAACATGGGTCAGCTCAGTCCAGGGTGAGTAAATCCAGCCCCTCCGGCGATTGAGGAGCGGGGTCCGGGGCGGAGCCCCGTGGCGTGTGCGCCGTAGGGGCCGAAGTCTCGTGGGCCGGGTCGGCTAGCTGGTGCGGCCCTTGGTGTCGAAGCGCTTCATGCGGTCCAGGACCGTGTCCGCCGTCGGCTGGTACATCTCGTCGACGATCCGGCCGTCGGCCAGGAAGATCACGCGGTCCGCGTAGGCCGCCGCGACGGGGTCGTGGGTGACCATGACGACCGTCTGGCCCAGCTCGCGCACGGAGTTGCGCAGGAAGCCGAGGACCTCGGCGCCGGAGCGCGAGTCCAGGTTTCCGGTGGGCTCGTCGCCGAAGATGATGTCGGGCTGCGAGGCGAGCGCGCGGGCGACCGCGACGCGCTGCTGCTGGCCGCCGGAGAGCTGGGAGGGGCGGTGACCGAGGCGGCCGGAGAGGCCGATCATCTGGATCACGTTCTCCAGCCACTGCTTGTCGGGCTTGCGGCCCGCGATGTCCATGGGGAGCGTGATGTTCTCCAGGGCGGTCAGCGTCGGCAGCAGGTTGAACGCCTGGAAGATGAAGCCGATCTTGTCCCGGCGGAGCTTGGTGAGCTGCTTGTCCTTGAGCGAGCCGAGTTCGGTCTCACCGATGCGGACGGAGCCGGAGGAGAAGGTGTCCAGGCCCGCGACGCAGTGCATCAGCGTCGACTTGCCGGAGCCCGACGGGCCCATGATCGCGGTGAACTCGGCCTGCCGGAACTCGACGGAGACCCGGTCGAGCGCGACCACCTGGGTCTCGCCCTGTCCGTAGACCTTGGAGAGATCCGTGGCGCGGGCGGCCGCCGTGGTGGTCCGGCCTGCGAGGGGGGTGGTGGTCACGGGTGGGTGCTCCTGTCCGTCGGGGGAGAGGTGATCGGGGACTGATTCCATCGTCCGTGCCGATCGCGCCGCCGGAGTCAGCCGCAGTTCCCGTTCCGGGGGGCGACTTCCGGCGGACCGGGAGCGCCGGAGTCATCCCCAGGTATGACACGGGACCCTGAGGGCGCCGCCCGGGAACCCCGCTGACCGGAACCTGCCGTACCGCACATGGGGCGGAGGTGAAATTCCGTCAATCCGCGAGCGGGGGCACGCGTCCGTGGAAGGGCCTCCGGCAAGTGCGGATAGCCTCCGTCAGGGGCTGATGCACCCTCAGACGTCAATAAAATAAGACAACATCGGGCTGTTGTTCCGCTGTTCGGGGGATGCCGCCGGATAGGCTCGGAAGGTCGACGCGGAGCCGCTCAGCCTGCCCGGATGGTGGAATGCAGACACGGCGAGCTTAAACCTCGCTGCCCCTCGCGGGCGTACCGGTTCAAGTCCGGTTCCGGGCACCTCCGCCGCATCCCGACGACCCTCTCACGGGGCGCTCCTGATGCTCCGTCATATGCCACCGGCGCCCTGCTCCGAAGCCCCGCCGCCTCGCGCGGTCCGCGCCCCTCACGTTCCCCGTGTTTCCGAACCATTGACACTCATGCGCGCCCGGGCGGATGATCCACGGCAACCCGTGATGAACGAAAGTTCGCTACGCGAACAGGATGGATGGGCGGGATCGCGGGCGCACGCAACGAGGCGAGGCGAGAGGGATCCGTATGCGCACCACCGTCGGCATCGTCGGAGCGGGACCGGCAGGGCTGCTCCTGGCCCGGCTGCTGCACAACGCCGGGATCGAGTCCGTCGTCCTGGAGAGCCGGGACCGCCGTTACGTGGAACAGCGCCAGCGCGCCGGAATCCTGGAGCAGGGCACCGTCGACGTGCTGCGCGCGGCGGGTGTCGGCGCCCGCATGGACCGCGAGGGCCTCCCGCACGACGGCATCGAGCTGCGCTTCGACCGCCGCCGCCACCGCGTCGACTTCCCGGCCCTGACCGGCGGCCGGCAGGTGATGGTCTACGCCCAGACCGAGGTCTGCAAGGACCTGATCGCCGCCCAGCTGGCCGACGGCGGCCCCCTGCTGTTCGAGGCCGAGGCGCTGGCCGTGGAGGGCGCGGAGACGGACCGCCCGCGCGTCCGGTTCCGGCACGAGGGCCGCGAGGACGTCCTCGACTGCGACTACGTCGTGGGCTGCGACGGCTTCTGGGGAGTGGCCAGGAAGGCGGTCCCGGCCGCGCTCTCGGCCACGTACGAGCGCACGTACCCCTTCGGCTGGCTCGGCATCCTCGCCGACGTCGCCCCGTCCCACGACGAGCTGGTCTACGCCCGCAGCGAGCGCGGCTTCGCCCTGCTGAGCATGCGCTCCCCGTCGGTCACCCGCGCCTACCTCCAGGTCCCCGCGGACACGGACGCCGCCGACTGGTCCGACGAGGAGGTCTGGGACGAGCTCGACCGCCGCCTGGAGGTCGACGACCCGCACTGGCGCCTCGCCCGCGGACCCGTCACCTCGAAGTCCGTGACACCCATGCGGTCGTACGTGCACGAACCGATGCGGCACGGCCGGCTCTTCCTCGCCGGGGACGCCGCCCACATCGTCCCGCCGACCGGGGCCAAGGGCCTCAACCTCGCCGTCGGCGACGTCGTCACCTTCGCCCGCGCCCTGATCGCCCGGCGCGACAAGGGCGACAGCACGCCCCTCGACACCTACTCCGAGACCTGCCTGCGGCGGGTCTGGCAGGCCGAGCGGTTCAGCTACGCCATGACGACGATGCTGCACCGCGCACCCGACGCCACGGCCTTCGACGACAAGATCCAGCTCGCCCTGCTCGACCGTGTGACCTCGGCACACTCCGCCGAGACGGACCTCGCGGAGGCGTACACGGGCTTCCCGCTGTGAGCCGGAACACCGGGGGGTCGCACGACGTTCATCCGTAACAGGATGGGAAAGATCCTCCTTGAGCACTAGGGTCGTATCTTTGCCAGACCATTACTCTTGATGGCAAGGCCATACACGGTGGCCACGGAGGAGTGAAATGAGGAGCAGCAACCCGGTCTTCTCGCGACGGGGGTTCAGCCGCGACAACGGCTACGCGCAGTTCAACGCGCAGCCGCAGGCCGGGGGCCCCGCTGTCGGCACGGCCGAAGGCAACCCGTACGCGCAGGCACCCACGGGCAACCCGTACGCGCAGAACCCGTACGCGCAGACGGACGTCCAGCACGGCGCCCCGCAGGCGCCGGCCACCACCGGCCGCATGACGATGGACGACGTCGTCATGCGCACCGCCACCACGCTGGGCACCCTGGTCGTCACCGCGGCGCTCGCCTGGGCGCTGCTGCCGGTCGACGCCGACAACCTGCCCAAGTCGTACGGCATCGCCATCGGCGCGGGTCTGATCGCGATGATCCTGGGCTTCGTCCAGGCGTTCAAGCGCAAGGCGTCGCCGCCGATCATCCTGGCGTACGCCGCCCTGGAAGGTGTCTTCCTCGGCGTCGTCTCCAATGTCGTCGACACCCACATCGCCAGCGGCGCGGCCATGCAGGCCGTCATCGGCACGATGGCCGTCTTCGTCGGCGTCCTCGTGGCCTACAAGGCGGGCTGGATCCGCGTCAACCGCCGCTTCTACGGCTTCGTCATGGCCGCGGCGATGGGCTTCATCCTGCTCATGGCCGTGAACCTGCTGTTCGCGGTCATCGGCGGCGGCGACGGCCTCGGCTTCCGCAGCGGTCCCCTCGGCATCCTGTTCGGCGTCATCGGCATCCTGCTCGGCGCGTGCTTCCTGGCCCTCGACTTCAAGCAGGTCGAGGACGGCATCGCGTACGGCGCCCCGAAGGAAGAGGCGTGGCTGGCCGCGTTCGGCCTGACCATGACCCTCGTCTGGATCTACATGGAGTTCCTGCGGCTCATCGCCATCCTCCAGGGCAACGACTAGCGGTAGTCCTACCGCAGTTCCGGGCCCGCGCACTCCGGTGCGCGGGCCCTTTGCCGTGTCGGTGCGGGGGGAGTCGTGGCGGTTATCCGAACCGCCGGGCGGCGCGCCTCAGGTCGTACTCATGGACGATCGCCTTGGCGTGGCCGTACGCGAGGTCGTGCTCCCCGCGCAGCCAGCTGACCTTCTCTTCGAAGCGAAGGAAGCACGGGCCTTCTTCTACGGTGCGCAGCCAGTCGGAGACTTCACGACCGGTGCAGTGGGGGATGCGGGCGAGCAGATTGCGGTGGGTCTCCTCGGAGAAGACTTGGGACATCGGCGCCTCCGGAACGCTTCGATGTGGCCGGGTCTTCACGTCACCGTGCCTGAGCATCCGGGCCTTGTAAACAGCTACAGTCGCCAAGTGCTTGATACGACGCCTTTGACTGCCGCGGTGGATCTGTTCGCGGACCGGCTGCGGGCCGCGCCGCAGAGCCGGTTGCAGCGGGGGGCCGCCGCGGCGGCTCTGGAGCTGGCCAGGGAGTTGTCCGGGTGGGCTCAGCGGCTGGAGTCGCCGGGGGCGGCTGCGGTGCGGGAGATGCCGGATGCCGGGATGTTCGCCGCCGCTGATCAACTCACCGTTGCGGGGCGGGATCTCGGGGTGGCTCTGCGCGATGCCGACGATCTCGTACGGGCTGTCGAGATGGTCGAGGCCGGGATGAAGCGGGCCGGGGTCTAGGGCTCGTCCTCCGTCTGCGGCTCTCGTCGTGGCCGGCCGCGCAGTTCCCCGCGCCCCTGAAACGAGCTTCGCTCGTTTCAGGGGCGCGGGGAACTGCGCGAGAAGCGGCCACCGGGCCGCGCCTGGAGGCGGTCAGGCGGAGGCTATGACTCGGTCCGCCAGGATGTAGACGGAGTCGGCGCCGCACTCGAAGGTCAGGGCGTAGGCGCCCGAGACGCCGGAACCGCCGAGCAGCACGGGGATGTCCCCGGCGCGGAGCGCGTCGGCGAGCCGCTCCGCCGTCTCACGGTGACCCGGGGTCATGCACAGCGTCGTACCGTCGGCGAAGACATAGACGTCGAGCGTGCCGAGCGGCCCGGGCCGGACATCGGCGAGAGCCGTGCGCGCCTGCGCCAGCTCCTCCAGGCAGGCCACCGTGCGCTCGTGATCGCTGACGACCGGCGACTGCACCGGCACGAAGTCCGGGTGCGAGGGGTGGCGGCGCCGCGCGGCGGCCAGCTCGGGGGAGTCGTCGGCGAACTCGTCCTCGGTCTCCAGCATGGGTTCGAGGATCGGCTCGGCGACCGGCTCCAGGCCCGCGAAGTCGGCCTGCCGGGGCATGAAGAACTCCTCGCCGAGCGTGCCGCCCGCGAGGAACGGCGGCAGGTCGGAGGTGTCCCGCGCCTCCTGCGCCGCCCAGAACGCCCGCGCCTCGGCCAGCTCCCGCTCCCGCTCCTCGGCGAGCGCGTCGGCGACGGCGGCGCGTATCGCGTCGGTGTCGGTGGTGGTGCGGGCCGCCGGAACGGTGGCCGTGTGCGCGGCGGTCGCGCGGCCCCGGGCCAGCTCGTCTCTCAGATCCGCGAGCTGCCGGCGCAGACCCCGCACGTGGTGCAGAGTGACGGCGCCGACGGCCGTGGCAGCGGCCGAGGCGAGCAGCAGGACACTGAGGGTGGCAGGCATGGCGCTCACTGACGTACTCCCGGTTTCAAGTCGACCCCCGACTTCCTACATCAGCTTGAAGCCTGGACGAACCCCCTGTCAGTGCATTACGTCACGAATTGGACAGGTCTTTTGGCCGGGTGTTTAGCCCCTATATGGCCTGGGTACCGACCTGACCTGCGAAAATCCGTTTCCCCCATGATGCAGATCACATCATGGGGGAATTTGGATCACGATTGGATAGACGGATTCCGGTCAGCTTCGGCCCGGAACCGGTCCGTCCGTGACCGGACCGGGGTCAGCTGAGGCGCTCGATGACCATCGCCATGCCCTGGCCGCCGCCGACGCACATGGTCTCCAGACCGAACTGCTTGTCGTGGAACTGCAGGCTGTTGATCAGCGTGCCGGTGATGCGGGCGCCGGTCATGCCGAAGGGGTGGCCGACGGCGATGGCGCCACCGTTCACGTTCAGCTTGTCCTCGTCGATCCCCAGGTCGCGGGCGGACGGGATGACCTGCGCGGCGAACGCCTCGTTGATCTCGAACAGGTCGATGTCGGAGACGCCGAGCCCGGCGCGCTTCAGCGCCTGCTTGCTGGCCTCGACCGGGCCGAGGCCCATGATCTCGGGGGACAGGCCGGAGACGCCCGTCGACACCACGCGGGCGAGCGGGGTCAGGCCGAGCTCGCGGGCCTTGGTGTCGGACATGATCACGAGGGCGGCGGCGCCGTCGTTGAGCGGGCAGCAGTTGCCGGCCGTGACCAGTCCGTCCGGGCGGAAGACCGGCTTGAGGCCGGAGACGCCCTCCAGGGTGACGCCGGCGCGCGGGCCGTCGTCCTTGCTGACGACCGTGCCGTCGGGGGTCGTGACCGGGGTGATCTCCCGCTCCCAGAAGCCGTTCTTGATGGCTTCCTCGGCGCGGTTCTGCGAGCGGACGCCGAAGACGTCCATGTCCTCGCGGGTGACGCCCTTCAGGCGCGCCAGGTTCTCGGCGGTCTGGCCCATCGCGATGTACGCGTCCGGGACCAGGCCGTCCTCGCGCGGGTCGTGCCAGGTCGTGCCCTCCTGCTGGGCGACGGCCGCCGTGCGGGCCTCCGCCTCGGCGAAGAGGGGGTTGCGGGTGTCGGGGAGGGAGTCGGAGTTGCCCTTCGCGAACCGCGACACCATCTCCACGCCGGCGGAGATGAAGACGTCGCCCTCGCCCGCCTTGATCGCGTGCAGCGCCATGCGGGTCGTCTGCAGGGAGCTGGAGCAGTACCGGGTGATCGTGCAGCCCGGCAGGTGGTCCATGCCCATCTGCACGGCGACGATCCGGCCGAGGTTGTTGCCCTGCTCGCCGCCGGGCAGGCCGCAGCCGAGCATCAGGTCATCGATGTCGTGCGGGTCGAGTTCGGGGACCTTGGCGAGCGCCGCCTGGATGATCGTGGCGGTCAGGTCGTCGGCGCGCAGATCCTTGAGCGAGCCCTTGAAGGCACGGCCGATCGGGGAACGGGCGGCTGAGACGATCACTGCTTCGGGCATCACGGCTCCAGGAGTTCGTTGACCTTTTCAGGTGGGACCGTGTGGGAAGTTACCCGGACGTATGGCGCGGGTCACCGTCCCGGGCGTGTGACTCCGACCGCATTTTTCTAAGCGCTTGCTCAGCCCCTGCCGGGGGGACCTGGCTTGCGGGGCACTCTGAGATCGCGGGTCACTCCCCACGCCAGGGGTGCGCTGTGGTCGCGGGTCACTATCCGCCCCGACAGGGGCGCGGGGAACTGCGCGAGAAGCCCCACCGGGGCCGCACCCGCCAACGGCGCTGCACTGACCCCCTCTGAGGCGCTCACCCCGCGCCGGGGTGCCGCCTTGCCCACCCTGCCGCCCCAGGCGGCAGACTGCCCAAGGCTAGGGGGACTCGCCAGAGACGGCCGGGCGGGGCGGCGAACAACGCGCGGGGGCGGGCCCGGACTAGGACGTGAGCGGGGCCGGGTCCTGGGTGGGGACGCGGCGGCGACGACGCCGCTTGAGGAGGGCCCAGGGCCCCCGGGGCCCGGTGGGCATGGCCCCCGTGACCTCGGTACCCCCCTCGGCGGCGGCCCGCGCAGCAGCCCGCGCCACCGGCAGGAACCCCTCCTCGCGGGCCACGTCGGGCCGCTCCTCCTCCGGCCACAACCCCAGCGCGGCACACAGCGTCGGCAGCATCGCCATCGCGGCCGTCGCATACCCCTCGGCGGACGGATGGAAATTGTCCGGCCCGAACAGCTCGCGGGGATTCGCCGAGAACTCCGGCCCCAGCAGATCCCCCAGCGACACCGTGCGCCCGCCCTGCTCCACGGTCCCGATGGTCTGCGCGGCGGCCAGCTGCCGCGAGGCCCGCCGGGCGATCCAGCGCAACGGCTGCTGCACCGGCTCCACCGACCCCAGATCGGGACAGGTGCCGACGACCACCTCGGCCCCCGCCGTGCGCAGCCGGCGTACGGCGGCCGACAGATGGCGCACCGACTTGGTCGCCGGGATCCGGTGGGTGACGTCGTTCGCGCCGATCATGATCACGCAGACGTCGGGCAGCCACCCCGGATCGCCGAGGACCAGCGCGACCTGCCGGTCCAGGTCGTCGGACTGGGCGCCGGGCAGCGCCACGTTGCGCAGCTCCACGGCGCGCTCCGCCACCGCCGCGAGCCCCGAGGCGAGCAGCGCCCCCGGCGTCTGCCGGGCCCGGTGCACGCCCTGCCCCGCGGCGGTGGAGTCGCCGAGCACCGCGAACCGCAGCGGAGCGCTGCCCACGGTCTCGTAGACCCTGCCGTACAGCCCGTCGGCGGACGGCACATGGACCGGATCGGGGCCGTGGTTGCCGACCTGGCGCCGTGCCATCTGCACCTCCGCGACCACCACCCCGACCGCGGCGGCCCCGAGAAGCCCGATCCCGCCGCCGCCGTACGCCGCGCCCGCGGCGATCCGCCGTGCCACCCTCGCCCTGCTCGACATGTTCCGCGGCCACCTGCCTTTGCGATCCGCCTGTGATGGGACTCTTCTACGGCTACATGAACTCCTTGCCCCGTAATCCCTGTCGGCCAATCGCAAGGGGAGATGAAGGGCCGGTGCGCGCAATACTCTGGCCGCATCCCGCAACAGGACATGTGGCAGGACATCCACCGGCAGACCCGGAGTAGAACGTGCAGATCCACGACTCGATGATCAGCCTCGTCGGCAACACCCCGCTGCTGAGGCTCAACAAGGTGACCGAAGGCCTCCAGGCGACCGTCCTGGCCAAGGTCGAGTACTTCAACCCCGGCGGTTCCGTGAAGGACCGCATCGCGCTGCGCATGATCGAGGCGGCCGAGCAGAGCGGGGAGCTGAAGCCCGGCGGCACCATCGTCGAGCCCACCAGCGGAAACACCGGTGTGGGGCTGGCCATCGTGGCCCAGCAGAAGGGGTACAAGTGCATCTTCGTGTGCCCCGACAAGGTGAGCACCGACAAGATCAATGTGCTGCGCGCGTACGGCGCCGAGGTGGTCGTCTGCCCGACGGCCGTCGACCCGGAGCACCCGGACTCGTACTACAACGTCTCCGACCGCCTCGTACGCGAGACGCCCGGCGCCTGGAAGCCCGACCAGTACTCGAACCCGAACAACCCGCTCTCCCACTACCACTCGACCGGCCCCGAGCTGTGGGACCAGACGGACGGCAGGATCACCCACTTCGTCGCGGGCGTCGGCACCGGCGGCACCATCTCCGGCACGGGCCGCTATCTGAAGGACGCGAGCGAGGGCCGGGTCCAGGTCGTCGGCGCGGACCCCGAGGGCTCGGTCTACTCCGGGGGCTCGGGACGGCCGTACCTGGTCGAGGGCGTCGGCGAGGACTTCTGGCCGACCGCGTACGACCGTGACGTCGCCGACGAGATCGTGCCGGTGTCCGACAAGGACTCCTTCCAGATGACCCGCCGGCTCGCCAAGGAGGAGGGCCTGCTCGTCGGCGGCTCCTGCGGGATGGCGGTCGTGGCCGCGCTGCGCGTCGCGGAGCGGCTCGGTCCCGACGACATCGTGGTCGTCCTGCTGCCGGACAGCGGCCGCGGCTACCTCAGCAAGATCTTCAACGACGAGTGGATGGCCGACTACGGCTTCCTGGACGACTCCGGGACGAGCGCGCGCGTCGGCGACGTCATGAAGGACAAGGCGGGCGGCGCGCTGCCGGAACTCGTGCACATGCACCCCGAGGAGACGGTCGGTCAGGCCATCGACGTACTGCGGGAGTACGGCGTCTCGCAGATGCCGATCGTGAAGCCGGGCGCCGGGCACCCGGACGTGATGGCCGCCGAGGTCATCGGATCGGTCGTGGAGCGCGAGCTGCTCGACGCGCTGTTCACCGGGCGGGCCTCGCTCGGGGACGCGCTGGAGAAGCACATGTCGGCGCCGCTGCCGCAGGTCGGTTCCGGGGAGCCGGTGGCCGACCTGATGAGCGTGCTCGGCACGGCCGACGCGGCGATCGTGCTGGTGGAGGGCAAGCCGACCGGTGTCGTGAGCCGTCAGGACCTGCTGGCGTTCCTGGCCAAGGACGCCGTCAAGTAGCTGCGCCGGGGAGGTTCGCGAAAACGGTACGAGCGCGTCACGTGCCCGCAGCACACGCTTAACACGGGTCCGGCAGATTAGGGGATGTCGGAAGGGGCGGGAGCGGCTCCCCGCCCCAGCCGGCACCGTAGCGGCGTCAGGACCTCCGGAGCGGCTCCCGGACCTCCAAGGACGCCCTGGACGTGGCAGCCCGGCCCTGACCGGGCTGTGCGCGTCCCTCGCGGGGACCGCCGTCGTCCCGCCCCCCGTCACACGGGGGTGCGGCGGTCCCCGCGCAACTCTTTCCGGCGCCCCCGGGCTGCGCCCCCGGGCTGCGCCCCTACTCCACGAACAGGCCGCGCTCCGCCGCCCGTACGTCGAACTCCTCCAGGCGGGCCTGGGCCTGCGGCAGGCCGTCGCACATCGCCTCCAGCAGGACGCGGCCGAGCAGCATCGGCGCGCACGCCGTGTCGAAGGCGAGGCCGGTGCCGACGGCGGCCGGCAGCAGGAGGTCGCTGTGCCGGGCGACCGGGGCGAACGCCGAGTCGGCGACGGTGACCACGGTGAGGCCCGCCGACTGCGCGTAGGCGAGCGCGTCGACGACCTCGCGGGGGTGGCGGGGGAGCGCGAAGCAGAGCAGCGCCGTGGCGCCCGCCCTGACCGCCGCGTCGATCCGGTCGGCGAGCATCGTGCCGCCCTCGTCGAGCAGCCGCACGTCCGGGTGGACCTTGGCCGCGAAGTACGAGAACCCGTACGCCTGCGAGGCCGCCGCCCGCAGCCCGAGGACCGGCAGCGGGCGCGAGGCGGCGAGCAGCCGTCCTGCCCGCTCCACGGGGGCCGGGTCGGCGAGCAGGTCGGCGAGGTGGCGGAGATTGGCGATCTCGGCCTCCACCGCCTGCTGGTACTCGTTGGTCCTGGCGGCCGCGGCCGGTGCGGCCGGGGTCACCTCGCGCAGGTGCTTGCGCAGCGCCGGGTACCCGTCGAAGCCGAGCGCGACGGCGAACCGGGTCACGGAGGGCTGGCTGACGCCCGCGAGTTCGGCGAGCTCGACGGACGACAGGAACGGCACGTCGGCCGCGCGGCGCACCATGCAGTGCGCGATGCGGCGCTGGGTGGGGGTGAGCCGGTGGCCCTCGAAGAGGTGCTGGAGGCGGGCGGCGGGGCTGTGGGCGCCCGCGCCGGTGCCGGTGGTCTGTTCGGTCTGCTCGGTCATGGCTCCCCGTCCGTCCCCGCCGCTCCATTCACGGGGATTGAGTCGTGCATGAGCTTATTCAAGGGGGTGGGGCGGCGCCAGGGTGTGTTGCCGGGTGCGGGGAACTGCGCGACCAGCCCCCACCGGCCGTCGGCCGACGAACTACTCCGCGAACCGCTCCAGCATCGCCGCCGCCCGCTGGACATCGGCCGTCAGCGGGCGGTCCGCCATCTCGGGGTCCAGCTCGGCGTCCGCGAGAGCGAAGGCGCGGCCCACCGGGAGGTCCGGGTCCAGGCGAAGGTCCCGTAGGCGCAACGCCCGTACCGTCGCGACGAGTTCGCAGCCGATCACCTGGCGGTAGGCCGCGCACAGGCGCAGGGTCTGGCGGGCCGCCAGGGAGGCGAAGCTGGCCTGTTCCTCGACGCCGCGGGAGAGGACGGCGTGGCCGAGGGACGCGGGGGCGGCGAAGGCGCGGAGGTCGGCGAGGGCGCCGCCGGCCGCGTACTCCAGGATCATCACGCCGGACGCCGCCGCCTCGCCGTCCGCGAGGAAGGGCCGCAGGCGGGTGAAGTTCGGCTCGTTCAGGGTGGAGAGGCGGGACGTGGAGAGGCGGGCCACCTGGGTCATCGCCAGCCTGAAGTGGTCCAGGGCGAGAGCGAGTTGGGCCATGTAGAAGCCGCCGTGGTGGTACGCCGCCATGTCCTCGGGGGAGATCAGCGGGTTCTCCGCGGCCGCGTTGATCTCGACGGTGAGGACGTCCTCGAGGGCGTCGGCCGCGTCGTGCGCCGGGCCGTGGATCTGCGGCACGCAGCGGAAGCCGTACGGGTCCTGGATGCGGCCGAGCGGCGGGGTGGGGTGTTCGTCGGCGCCGAGGATCGCGCGCATGCTCGCCGCGACGCCGTAACTGCCCTTGTGGTGACGGGCCTCGTGGACCGGCAGCGCGTACGCCTCGTAGGAGCCGTCGACCGCCATCAGGCTCATCGCCGCGACCAGCCGGGTCGCGGTCAGCAGGTCGCGCAGTTCGTGCAGGGCGAGCGCCGCCTGGCCGAGGGTGAGGGCGTTGGAGGAGATCAGCGCCAGGGCGTCGTTGTTGTCGAGGGGCTGTGGTTCGGGCGGGGTGCCCTTGCCGCGCCAGGGGTGTTCGCCCGCGAGCGCCAGGCCCATCTGGGCGAGCGGGGCGATGTCGCCGGTGCCGACCGAGCCGTGTTCGTTGACCGCGGGGTGCGCGCCGTTGGTCAGGGCCTCGCACAGCGCCGTGACGACCGTGGGGCGCAGGCCGGCGCCGCCCGCGAGCAGCTGGTTGGCGCGGACCGCGAGCATCGCCCGGACCTCGCGCTCGGGCAGCTCGTCGCCGATGGCGCCCGCGTGGCTGCGCAGCAGGCGCAGGCCGTGGTCGGCGGCGGCCTCGGTCGGCACGTCCTCGCTGCGGTTGGCGCCGACGCCGGTCGAGCGGCCGTAGACCCGGCCCCACGCGGCGATCTCGCGGGCCGCGTTCCAGGACTCCTCCACCCGTTTCATGGCGTCGGTGCCGGGCACGGGGCGGGCCTCGGAGTGCGCGAGGCGGACCACGTCGGCGACGGGCAGGCCGTGGCCGTCGAGGACGACGACCGGGCGGGCGACAGAAGGCGACTTCGGGGGCATAACGGGCTTTTCCTTCTCAAGCGGTCGTGCGCGTCTCACAGTTCGGTCGATCTGGGGTGATCCGGCGGCGATTTACCAGCGATTTACACCAGCCCATTGACAACTTATTCATCCACCGAGAACTCTGCATGACGATATGCAGGACGGGCAAGAGGACTCCAGAGGCGCTCCATGATTCAGTTCGAAGCGGTCCACAAGAGGTTCCCGAACGGCACGACCGCGGTGCACGACCTCTCCCTCGACATGCCGGAGGGAGGCGTCACCGTCTTCGTCGGCTCCTCCGGGTGCGGCAAGACGACCAGCCTCCGGATGATCAACCGCATGGTCGAGCCCAGCTCCGGGACGATCCGGGTGGGCGGACGCGACGTCCTCGACCAGGACGCCGCCGAGCTGCGGCGCTCCATCGGGTACGTCATCCAGCAGTCCGGGCTCTTCCCGCACCGGACCGTCCTCGACAACGTCGCCACCGTGCCGCTGCTGCTCGGCTGGGGCCGCAAGAAGGCCCGGACGGTCGCCGCCGAACTCCTGGAGCGGGTCGGGCTCGCCCCCGAGATGGGCAAGCGCTACCCGCACCAGCTCTCCGGCGGTCAGCAGCAGCGCGTCGGCGTGGCCCGCGCGCTCGCCGCCGATCCGCCGGTGCTGCTCATGGACGAGCCGTTCGGCGCCGTCGACCCCGTCGTGCGCACCCAGCTCCAGGACGAGCTGCTCCGGCTCCAGCAGGAGCTGAGCAAGACCATCGTGTTCGTCACCCACGACATCGACGAGGCCGTGCGGCTCGGTGACCGGATAGCCGTGTTCCGCGAGGGCGGGCACCTGGTGCAGTGTGCCGCCCCGGCCGAGCTGCTGGCCCGGCCCGCCGACGACTTCGTCGCGGACTTCCTGGGGGCCGAGCGCGGGCTGAAGCTGCTGTCGCTGACCGATCTGCGTGACGTGCCGCAGGGTTCGGCCCCCGAGGGCGGTTCCTGGGAGCTGGTGCTCGACGCGGCCCGCAAGCCGGTGGCCTGGCGGGCGAAGGGCTCCGGTGACGAGACGCCCGTACGACCGCTGCGCGACACGGATTCCCTCCTTTCCGCGCTGAACGAGTCCGTCGCCTCGCCCGCCGGGCTCGTGGCCCGGGTCGACGTGGACGGCGTCCTCACCGGAGTGTCGTCGCGGGACGACATCCACGGGCGGGCCGGGGTCGCGCACGCCGAGGCCCTGACGGGCGCACCGTCCCGGGGCTCCGCCCCGGACCCCGCTCCTCAATCGCCGGAGGGGCTTGATGTGGCCGAGGCTGCTTCCAAGTCGTCCGGGCCGGAGGGGCTTGATTCAGCGGAGGCCGGTAGCGCATGACCATCGACTGGACCTGGATATCCGAGCACGGCTCGGATCTCACCAGCCTCACCCTCTCCCACCTCCAAGCAGCCCTCAGCGCCGTCCTGTTCGGTCTGCTGATCTCCCTGCCGCTCGCCGTCGTCGCCCACCGGGTCCGCCCCCTGCGCGGCTTCCTGCTCGGGCTGTCGAACGTGCTGTTCACGATTCCGTCGATCGCGGTGTTCGTGCTGCTGCTCCCGGTCTCCGGGCTGACCCGCACCACGACCGTCATCGGCCTGACGATCTACACCCTGGTCGTGCTGCTCCGGAACACCGTCGAGGGCCTCGACTCCGTGCCGCAGAAGACCAGGGAGGCCGCGAAGGCCATGGGCACGCGCCCGATGCGCACCCTGCTCACGGTCGAACTGCCGCTCGCGCTGCCCGTGATCATGGCGGGCGTCCGCATCGCCACCGTCATGTCCATCTCGCTCGTCTCCGTGGCGACGTACATCGGTGACGGCGGCCTCGGCCAGCTCTTCACCGACGGGTTCCAGCGCAACTTCCCGACCCCGGTGATCGTCGGTGTCGTGCTGACGCTGCTGCTCGCGCTCGTCGCCGACGCGATCCTGGTCGCCGTGCAGCGGCTGCTCACGCCCTGGACCCGGACCCGGAAGGGCTGACCGCCATGTACGAACTGTTCAAGAACCTCGGGTCCTGGCTCGTCAGCGGCGAGCAGTGGACCGGCCCCGACGGCATCGCGCACCGGCTCGCCGAGCACCTCCAGTACTCGCTGATCGCCACGCTCGTCGCCGCCGCGATCGCGCTGCCGGTCGGGCTGCTGATCGGGCACACCGGACGCGGCGCGTTCGTCGCGATCAACCTGTCGTCCTTCGGCCGCGCACTGCCCACCGTGGGGCTCGTCGTGCTCGTCTTCCTGGCCAGCGGGCTGTCCATGTGGCCCGTCTACATCGCGCTCGTCGCCCTCGCCGTGCCGTCCATCGTGACCAACACCTACGCGGGCATGACCGCCGTCGACCCCGAGGTGCGGGACGCCGCGCGCGGCCAGGGCATGCGCGCCCACCAGGTGCTGTTCCAGGTCGAGCTGCCGCTCGCGCTGCCGCTGATCATGACCGGGCTCCGGCTCGCGCTGATCCAGGTCGTGGCGACCGCCACCATCGCCGCGTACGTCTCCTTCGGCGGGCTCGGCCGCTACGTCTTCGACGGGCTCGCCCAGCGCGACCTCGTCCAGGTCCTCGGCGGCGCCGTGCTCGTCGCGGTCGTCGCCGTCGCCCTCGACCTCGCCCTGTCCGGCCTCCAGCGCCTGCTGTTCCGCCACCGCCCCGCCGCCACCCCCAAGTCCGCCTAGGAGCACGCCAGATGAGCACCTTCAACCGACGCACGCTGCTCGGCGGGCTCGCCGCCGCGGCCTCCGTGCCCGCACTCGCCGCCTGCTCCAGTGGCATCACCTCCCTGAACGGGGAGGGCGGCGCGGGCTCCGGCTCCGGGTCCAGCAAGGGCGGCGTCACCATCGGCACCGCCAACTTCACCGAGAACCAGGTCCTCGGCTACCTCTACGCGGCCGTGCTCGACGCCGCCGGGGTGAAGACCACCGTGCGGCCCAACCTCGGCACCCGCGAGATCCTCATCCCCGCCCTCAGGGGCGGCGACATCGACCTGCTGCCCGAGTACCAGGGCGCCCTCCTGCACTACCTCGACACCAAGTCGAAGGCGACCGAGGAGGGCGAGATGCAGAACGCGCTCGCCATGGTCCTGCCGGGCGGCCTGCAGATCCTGCCGTACGGGATGGCCGAGGACTCCGACGCCTTCGCCGTCACCCGCGAGACCGCCGCGAAGTACAAGCTCAAGTCCCTCGCCGACCTCGCGAAGCACAACGGCAAGCTCGTCATCGGCGCGGCCCCCGAGGTCAAGAAGCGGCAGGTCGGCGCCGTCGGCCTGAAGGACGTCTACGGCGTCGAGTTCAAGGAGTTCAAGTCCCTCGACTCGTCGGGACCGCTGGTCAAGGGCGCCCTGAAGAAGGGCGATGTCGACGTGGCGAACCTGTTCACCACCGACACCGACATCGCCGCCAACCACTGGGTCGTCCTCAGCGACCCCAAGAACCTCGTCCCCGGCCAGCACATCGTGCCGCTGATCGCCGACCGCAAGGCCGACTCGACGGTCCGCAAGGCGCTGGCCCGTCTCGGCAACGTCCTGACGACCGAGGACCTGACCGAGCTGAACCGCCTCGTCGACAAGGACAAGAAGGACCCCGAGGACGTGGCGAACGACTATGCGCGCCGGCACGGCCTGCACAAGAAGTAAGACGTAAGGAGGCCATCGAATGGCAGCGGTAGTGGAGCAGCACTCCATCGACGTCGTCCCCGACAGCGAACGGCACGGGCACCCCTTCAGCCAGTTCACCCTCTGGCTCGGCGCCAACCTCCACATCACGGCCGTCGTCACGGGCGCCCTCGCGGTCGTCTTCGGCGGCGACGTGGTCTGGTCGCTGATCGGGCTCGTCGTGGGCAACCTGCTCGGCGGCGCCGTCATGGCCCTGCACTCGGCGCAGGGCCCCAAGCTCGGACTGCCCCAGATGATCCAGTCCCGGGCGCAGTTCGGGGTGAAGGGCGCCGTCGTACCGCTGCTCCTCGTGATCCTCATGTACGTCGGCTTCTTCGCCAGCGGCAGCGTGCTCGCCGGGCAGGCGACCGCCGAACTGACGCACACGAGCGATGTCACCGGCATCGTGATCTTCGCGCTGGTCACGGCCGTCATGGCGGCCGTCGGCTACCGCGTCATCCACGTCCTCGGCCGGGTCGCCAGCGTGGTCTGCGCGCTCGCCTTCGTCTATCTCGGCATCCGGCTCCTGGACCGCGTCGACCTCGGCGCGCTCCTCGGCGACGCGCACTTCTCCTTCCCGATGTTCCTGCTCGCCGTCTCCCTCTCGGCGTCCTGGCAGCTCGCGTTCGGCCCGTACGTCGCCGACTACTCGCGCTACCTGCCGCGCACGACGAGCGCCAAGGCGACGTTCTGGTGGACGCTGTCCGGCTCGGCGCTCGGCTCGCAGTGGTCGATGGCGTTCGGTGTGCTGGTCGCCGCGAGCGCCGGTGAGGCGTTCATCGACAACCAGGTCGGCTACGTCGTCTCGCTCGGCGGCGCCGGTCTCGTCGCCTCCGTCTTCTACTTCGTGATCGCGCTCGGCAAGCTCACCATCAACGTGCTCAACACCTACGGCGGCTTCATGTCGATGGTGACCGGCATCAGCGGCTTCCGCGGCCAGCGCACCCTCGGCCCGCGCGGCCGGGCGGCGTACATCGCGGTCATCATGGTCGCCGGCACGGCCGTAGCGCTGCTCGGCAAGGACAGCTTCCTGAACTCCTTCAAGGACTTCCTGCTGTTCCTGCTGACGTTCTTCACGCCCTGGTCCGCGATCAACCTCGTCGACTACTACCTGATCTCGCGCGAGCGCTACGACATCCCGGCCCTCGCCGACCCGCGCGGCCGCTACGGCGCCTGGCGGTGGGACGCGCTCGCCGTGTACGCGGTCGGCGTCCTGGCCCAGCTGCCGTTCCTGGCCACGTCGTTCTACACCGGCCCGTTCGTCGAGCCGCTCGGCGGCGCCGACGTCTCCTGGATCGTGGGCCTCGTCGTCCCGGCCGTCCTGTACTGGCTGCTGGCCCGCCGCGACGTCTCGCACGTGCCCGACGAGACGATCCTCGGTCTGCCGCACGAGAGCGAGCCGGTCGGCGCGGGCCGCTCCTGACCCGGCGGTGGATTTCCGGGGGTTAGCCCCACTGTCCCGGCGCCCCCGGATCCGTACCGTACGAGAGTATGGAAGCCCGCGAACGCGCACGCGATGCCGAACTCAAGAAGGAACTCGACGCGACCCTCCAGGCCCGCAGGGAGCTGGGGCCGGAGTACGAGTCGGCGCTCGTCGACTCGTTCCTCGACAAGGTCGACCAGCGGCTCGACTCGGTGGTCGACCGCCGGGTGCGGCGGCAGCTCGCCGAGCAGCAGATGACCGCGGCCCGCGACACCCGCCGCGGCCGTCCCCGCGGCGACAGCTGGGGCGAGCGCTTCGGCTTCGCCGTCGTCTCCCTCGTCCTCGCGATCCCGCTGTCCGCGATCGCCGTGGTCAACGCCGACCTGCCCGGGCTGCTGATCGCCTGGGGCGGCATCGTCGCGGTGAACGCGGTGCACAGCGGGGTGTGGCCGGACGGGCTGCACATCGGGCGCCGGTCGCGGGAGCGGGAGCGCGGCGACTCCGACTGGGAGGGGTAGGCGGTCGCTCACGCCTGGCGCGTGGGCAGGGCGATCACCTGGCGCAGATTGACCCGGCGGGGCCTGCTGGCCGTGTACGCGATCAGGTCGGCGATGTCGTCGGCGGTGAGCCCGGCCAGCGCCTCGAACATGCCGTCCAGCTGGGCGGAGAGGTCCGCGTTGTCGACGTGGGAGGCCAACTCGGTGTCGGTCAGGCCCGGTTCGAGGTTGGTGACCCGGACGTCGTGCGGGCCGAGTTCGGTGCGCAGCGACTGCGAGAGGTAGGTCAGCGCGGCCTTGGTGGCCCCGTACACCGCGTAGTTCGGGAACGGTACGTGCGCGCCGATCGAGGAGATGTTCACCAGGTCCGCGGTGCCGCCCGCCGCGGCCGCCGCGATCAGGTCGGGCACGAAGGCGCGGATCACCCGCAGCGCGCCGGTGACGTTCGTGTCGAGCATCCGCTGCCACTCGTCGGCGCGGCCGTCGGCGACCGGATTGGGCAGCATCACGCCCGCCGCGTTCACCACGAGGTCCACCGTGCCGTACGCGGCGTGCACCCGGTCGGCCGCCGCGTCGACGGACGCCTGGTCGGTGAGGTCCGCGGGCACGGCCAGGGCGCTGCCGCCGTCCTTCCCGATCCGCGCGGCCAGCTCCTCGAGCCGGTCCGCGCGGCGGGCGAGCAGCGCGACCCGGACCCCGTGCGCGGCCAGCAGCCGGGCGGTCGCCGCGCCCATGCCGCTGGCGGCGCCGGTGATCAGGGCGGTGCGCCCGGCAAGGGCGGCGTACGGGCTGTGGATGTTCTCTGTCGTCGTCATGACCACGACTCTGCGGCGCGGCGCCGGGCCTACCCAGTGCAGAGCTTTTCCTGGGTCTGCCAGTACCAGGATGGCGGCGCGGGCCCGTCCTAGGATCGGGCCATGGACGCAGACGGGGAACTGGGCGGCATAGGGGACTTCCTGCGGTCGCGGCGGGCCCGGATCCGGCCCGGGGAGGTCGGGCTGCCGGAGTACGGGCGGCGGCGGGTGCCGGGGCTGCGGCGCGAGGAGGTGGCGCAGCTCGCGGGGGTCAGCGTCGACTACTACATCCGGCTCGAACAGGGGCGCGGGCAGTCGGTCTCCGACGCCGTCCTGGACGCCGTCGCACGGGTGCTGCGGCTCGACGGGACCGAGCGGGCGTATCTGCGGTCGGTGGCGCGGCCCGCACCGGCCCGCCCCCGGGAGACCGGGCAGCGGGTGCGGCCCGGACTGCGGCTGCTCCTGGACACGATCGACAGGGCGCCCGCCTTCGTCCTCGGCCGGCGCATGGACGTCCTCGCCTGGAACGCGCTGGGCGACGCCCTGCTCGGTTTCTCGGCGATGGCGCCGGAGGACCGCAACATGCCGCGGCAGGTGTTCCTCGAACCGGCCGCGCGGGAGCTGTACCCGCAGTGGGCCGCGGTCGCCGCGGAGACCGTCGCGCATCTGCGCCTCGACGCGGGCCTGCACCCGGGCGACCCGCAGCTGGCCCGTCTGGTGGGTGAACTGTCGCTGGCCAGCGCGGACTTCCGGCGCCTGTGGGCCGACCACCAGGTGAAGCGGAAGACGGCCGGCGCGAAGCGGATGCTGCACCCCGTCGTCGGTGAACTGGACATGCCCTACGAGACGTTGACGGTCGCCGGTGAACCCGACCAGTCCCTCGTGGTGTACACGCCGGAGCCGGGATCGGTCACGGCGGACCGGCTGCGGACGCTGGCCGGCCGGGCCGCCGTCTCCGTGGTCTGAGCGTCCGGAGCTCTCAGGAAGAACTCAGATACGCGCACTACGCTCCCCGCGTCCGAACGGCGGACGCGGAGGGAGCGGACGGTGGCACGCGGAGCGCAGGGGCTGGTCAGGACGGCCGTCGTGGTGCGGGCGGGAGCCGCCCCGCTGTGGTGGCTGGGTGTGCTCGCGGCCGGGACCGGGCTGCTGCCCGGCGGTGTCACCGGTCGCCGGATCGGCGTCATGGCGGGCGCGGCGCTCTTCGTCGTGGTCGCGCTGTGGGTCGCGTACAGCCGCCGCGAGCGGTATCTGAAGCTGGCCCGCGGGGCCACCCGCGCCGGGCGGCACGACGTGCTCCAGGACCGGGCCGTGACGGTGCGCAACTGGCGGCGCGGGCACCGCTGGTGGCTGGCGCTCGGCTTCCTCGCGGCCGTCAGCGGCTCCTTCGCCGTGCCCGCGGCCGGCGGCATGGCCCTGGCCGGCGCGGGGGCCGGGCTGTGGTTGAAGGCGGTCTGGCTCGGGCGCAGGGAGGCCGACGGCGACGCGCTGGTGTGGCTGCGCGTCGACTGGCTCGGCGCACGGTCGGGCGGACCCGTCGGCAAGCAGGTCAAGGGATACCGGGCGACCGGGACGGCAGCGGGAGACGCCGCGCCCGGTGGGGCGCGGCGTCGTTAGGGTCTGTCCGGCGGTGCGACCCGCACGGGCTCAGACCTCCAGTTCGGCCTCGATCTTCTTGAGCTGGTGGCGTGCCATCGCCAGGTTGGCGCGCGAGGAGTCGAGCACCAGGTAGAGGAAGAGCCCGTTGCCCCCACGGCCTTTGATCAGGCGGATCAGGTGGTACTGGGTGTTGAGGGTGATGAGGATGTCCTCGATCTCGTCCTTGATGCCGAGGTGTTCCATGGTGCGGAGCTTGGCGCGGACGACGTCGGTGTTCCCGGCCGCCGCCACCTCCAGGTCGAACGACTTGGAGCCGCCGATCGTCCCGAGGGCCATGCCGCTGGTGTAGTCGACCAGGGCGGCGGCGCTGGCGCCCTCGATGGAGGCGACGGCGTCCTTGAGAGCGGTCTCGGCGTTGGTCATGGTGGTGGTTCCTTTCGTGTACGGCTTCTCGGTGTCGCGTTCTGGGTGCCCGCCGGGCCGCCGACGAGGTGTCAGCGGGCCGTTCTGGGCTGGAGCTTGGGTTCGGCGTGCTTGGCGAGGTCGGACGGTTTGGCGGTGCGGACCGGGAGCCCGCTCTCGGTGGTCGGGGCCGGGTCGGACGCGGCGGTGCGGGCCCGGGACCTGCCCCTGGTCCGCATCACCGGTTCGGGCAGCTCGGCGGCCTCGGCGACGAGTTCGCCGACCCGGGATCCCGCTCTGCGGCCCTCCAGGTGGAGCCGTCCGACGTTGACCCGGTTCTCGGCGAGCAGGGTCAGCACGGCGGTGTCCCCGGCGGCGTACGTGGCGACGTAGCCGTTCGTGCCGCGTACCAGCAGTTCGCGGAAGGCGCCCTGCCCGGTGGCGTCGGAGAGGCGCTGGGCGACCCCGAGAGCGGCGGCGGTGAGCGCGGCGACCCCCTCCGGCTCGACGCCGGAGGTGTCCTGGGCGAGGACGAGCCCGTCGACGCTGGCCGCGAGCGCCCCCGTGACCTGGGGCACCCGCACTCTCAACCGCTGTAGTTCGCCGAGGACTTCGGCCTCGTCCGCCATCGGCGGTCTCCCTTCGGAGAGTTCGGAGGATGCGGCGGGGCCCCGCGTGCCGCGGCGGAGGCGGATCACAGGGCCTCCAGTGCGTTGCGCAGGCGGCGCAGCAGGGCCACGTCGGGGTCGTCGACGGCGGCCTTCGCCAGCCACTCGGGCGGGGCGGCGACGGCGGCCGGAGCCGGGGGCGCGGTGGTGACGAGCCCGCCCGCGGCGAGCCGCCGCAGGTCCACCAGGGTGTGGAAGGCGGGCCGGCCCAGGGTGAGCGCGATCTGGGACGCGGTGCGCTCGCCGTCCACGAGGTCGAGGACGCGGCGCCGGCGCGGCGGCACCCGCACGTCCCGGGTGCCGGCCCGGGTGAGGGGCGCGGTGTCGGTGTCCGGCTCGGGCCAGATCCGCTGGAGCAGATCGCGGCGGCGTAACGTCTCCCGCTCGACGGAGGCCACCGGCACCGGGCGCACCGCCCCGAACCAGTGCGAGACCCCGTAGCGGAACCGGGTCGGGCCGCTGCTCGGGGCGAGGGTGAAGTACGCGGCGTCGAACAGGGCGCCCAGATGGCACAGTTCGAGCGCGCCGTCGCTCAGTCCGCCGTGCTCGACGAGATAGCGGCCGACACCGCGCCGGGCCCCGGCCCGGTCGACCGCCTCCCACCAGCCGTCGGCGTGCACGGCGCCGCCCGCGGTGAGCAGGACGTCCATCCCGGGGGTGGCCGGGGACTCGGCGTGCACGATCCGGCCGTCGGCCAGATAGAGCGTGCCGTGTTCCCGTATCAGCGCGCCGGTCGCCTGCTCGGCGGCGAGTCTGCTGAGCATCGGGGAGACGCCGGCCGGCGCGGGGGCCGTGGTCATCCCAGGACCAGGCGGTCGGCGAGGTCGGCCAGGCGTATGCGGGACAGCGCGAGGTTGCCCTCGTCGCGGTCGAGCCACAGATGCAGGAAGACGCTGCTGTCGAAGGTGGTCGGCACGAAGCGCAGCAGGTGGTAGCCGTCGCGGCTGGTGACGATGACGTCCTCGACCGGCGGCGACTTGTCGCCCGCGGGGCTCTGGGTCCAGTCGTTGCCGTCGGCCGGGGCGAAGGCCCGGTGCTCGGCGGCGAGCCGGGCCAGCTCCGCGGCCTCGGTGGCGGTGGCCTCGTGGTCGCCGTTGGGCGACTCCCCGATGGTGCCCAGCGCGAGCCCGCTGGTCCAGTCGACGACGGAGGCGCCGCGCGCTCCCGGCAGCCGCATGGCCTCGAGCAGGCACTCGTCGATTCCGGGCACGCCTGAAACCCCCCACCTTCGCCGCGTTTCGTGTACCGCTGATGCGTGTGTGACGGAGACGCTACGCACGGTACGGCGACCTGGTGAGCGTTCTGGCATTTTCCGGCGGAACATTCGAACCGGGTCTAGAATCCGCCAACCCGTCCGGAAAGTACGTGTGTTCGAGATACCTGCGGCATCCAGGGGAGGCTGCGCGCAGCGCATGCCTCAGGGGCGCGGGGAACTGCGCGACCAGCCCCCACCGGAGCCGCGGCCGACCGGAGTCAGAGATCCAGCAGTGCCCCGCGCAGGGCGCCCCCGGACTCCGCGACGATCTCGTCGGCCGTCTGCGGCTCCCGCACGGTCGCGAACCGGACGTCGCCGTCGGCGTCCGCGGCGAATCCGTAGATCCCGGGCCGGGCCAGCGAGTTGTACGCGTAGTGGTGCGCGAAACCGTAGGCGCCGGTGTCCAGCGCGGCCACGTGGTCGCCCGCCGCCAGGAGCGGCAGGGTGCGGTCCGCGGCGAGCAGATCGCCCGCGAAGCAGGCGGGCCCCGCGATGTCCTGCGCGACCTCGGGCCCGGTCGCCGGCCGGCCCTGGGCGTCGTACGCGGCGATCCGCAGCGGCCACGCCTCGGGCAGGTACACGGTCCGGGTCGCCACCTGGACTCCCGCGTGGGTCACGGCGATCGGGCGCCCGCCGCTCTCCTTCGCGTACTCCACGCGCGCGAGCGTCGTGCCGTGCTTGGCGAGCAGGGAGCGCCCGAACTCGGTCACCAGGCCGTAGCGCCCGTCGAAGAGCCCCGGCACCCGCTCGGCGAGCAGCTTCGCGTACCCGGCGTGGTCCGGGACGTCCTCGTCGGAGCCGAAGTTCACCGGGAGGCCGCCGCCGATGTCGAGGGTGTCGATCTGCCGGCGGCCCGCACGGCCGTTGATCTCCTCGGCGAGTTCGTACGCCGTGCGCACCCCCTCGGCAAGCAGTTCCAGCGGCACCCCCTGGGATCCGGAGTGCGTGTGCAGGCGGGTCAGCCACGGCCGGTCCAGGTACGCCCGGACGACCCACTCGCGGGCCCCCTCGTCGCGCAGCGCCACGCCGAACTTGGAGGTGGCGGTCGCGGTCGACGTGGCGCCGATGGATCCGGCGCCGGTCTGCGGGTTCACCCGCAGGCCGACGGGGGAGCGGGTGGGCGCGGAGGCGACGAGGGCGTCGAGGCGGGCCAGCTCCTGGAGGTTGTCGGCGTTCACGGCGATGCCGAGCGCGAGCGCCTCGCGCAGTTCGGCGCCGGTCTTGGCGGGGGAGTCCAGGACGGTGCGGGCGGGCGGCACCCCGGCGGCGCGGGCGAGGGCCAGCTCGCCGGGGCTCGCCACCTCGGCGCCGAGGCCGGCGCGGTGCAGCAGCCGCAGCACCGGCACGAGCGGGGTGGCCTTCACCGCGAAGGCGTGCAGGATCTCGGTGCCGGGCGCGGCGACCGCGTCGAAGGCGGCGCGCAGGGCGGCCGCGGAGGCGCGGATGCCGGTCACGTCGAGCAGCCCGGCGACCGGGGCGCCGGGCCCGACGAGGCCCTGGGCGACGGCCGCGCGCACGGCCAGATCGCGATCGCGCGCGCGACGGGCGGGAAGTCCGGGCAGGGGAAGGGTGGACGCGTCCGTGGATGCCATGCGCCCAGGCAACCACCGGGGAGGCGCCGGAGCGAGGTGTTGACTAGGTCTATTCAAGTAGCCAGGATGTGAATAGCGAAAGTATCAGGGAGCCATGGGAGAGGACGGCAGTCAGTGAGCACTCAAGCCCCGTCGGGGGCGCGGGACGGTGGCCCGGGCTTCCTGGAGATGTGGCGGGACCTCCTCCCCGTCGGCCGGGACAAGGACTCCGGCGGCTACCGCCGGCACGCCTGGACGGGCGCCGACGCCGACTGCCGCGCCTGGTTCAAGGACCAGGCGGAGTCCCGCGGCCTGACCTACGAGCTGGACCGCAACGGCAACCAGTGGGCCTGGCACGGCGACCCCGAGGCCGGCGGAGCCGTCGTCACCGGCTCCCACCTGGACTCGGTCCCCGACGGCGGCGCCTTCGACGGCCCCCTCGGCGTGGTCTCCTCCTTCGCCGCCCTGGACGAACTCCGGTCCAGAGGAGCGGAGTTCACCCGGCCCTTCGCCATCACCAACTTCGGCGACGAGGAAGGTGCCCGCTTCGGCCTGGCCTGCGTCGGCTCCCGCCTCACCGGCGGCCACCTCACCCGCGAGCAGGCGTACCGGCTCACCGACGCCGACGACGTCACCCTCCCGCAGGCGATGGAGCGCGCCGGGTACGACCCCGAGGCGATCGGCCCGGACCCCGAGCGCCTCGCCCGGATCGACGCGTTCATCGAACTCCACGTGGAGCAGGGCCGCGCCCTGGACCTGTCCGGCGACGCCGTCGGCATCGCCAGCTCCATCTGGCCGCACGGCCGCTGGCGCTTCGACTTCGCGGGCGAGGCCAACCACGCGGGCACCACCCGCCTCGTCGACCGCCGCGACCCGATGCTGCCCTACGCGGAGACCGTCCTGGCGGCCCGCCGCGAGGCCCGCCTCGCGGACGCCGTCGCCACCTTCGGCAAGATCTCCGTCGAGCCGAACGGCGTCAACGCCATCCCCTCCCTGGTCCGCGGCTGGCTCGACTCCCGCGCCGCCGGGCAGGAGGCCCTCGACCGGACGGTCACCGCCATCGAGAAGGCCGCCCGCGAGTACGGCGAGGCGCACGGCATCGACGTCACGCTCACCCGCGAGTCGTTCACCCCGGTCGTCGAGTTCGACCACGCGCTGCGCGACGAGCTCTCCCGCATCCTCGGCCTCGAAGCGGGCCGACCCGGCCTCGACGTGCCCGTCCTCGGCACGGGCGCGGGACACGACGCGGGAATCCTCGCCTCGTCGATCCCCACCGCCATGCTGTTCGTACGCAACCCGACGGGCGTCTCGCACTCCCCGGCCGAGACCGCCGCCGAGGACGACTGCCTCGCCGGGGTGCGCGCACTGGCCGACGTACTGGAAGGGCTGGCCTGCAAGTGACGACGTACTGGCTCGAACACGCCTGGCTCGGCACCCACGTCGAGCCGAACGTGGCCGTCGACGTGGCGGAGACGGGCGGCACCGGCCGCATCACGGCGGTCCGCACGGACGTCACCACCCCGCCGCCCGGCGCGACCGTCCTGCGCGGCCTGACCCTCCCGGGCCTCGCCAACGCCCACAGCCACGCCTTCCACCGGGCCCTGCGCGCGACGGTGCAGGTCGGCTCGGGCACGTTCTGGACCTGGCGCGAGGTCATGTACGCGGTCGCCGACCGCCTCACGCCCGACACCTACCACGCCCTCGCGCGGGCGGTGTACGCGGAGATGGCGCTGACCGGCATCACGGCCGTCGGCGAGTTCCACTACGTCCACCACGCCCCCGGCGGCACCCGCTACGCCGACCCCAACGCGATGGGCGAGGCGCTGATCGCCGCCGCGGCCGACGCGGGCATCCGCGTCACGCTCCTCGACACGGCGTACGTCTCCTCCGGCTTCGGCAAGGAGCCCGACCGCCACCAGCTCCGCTTCTCCGACGGCACCACGCAGGGCTGGGCCGAGCGCGCCTCCCTGCTGACCGACCGGCCGCACGCCCGGATCGGCGCGGCCGTGCACTCCGTGCGGGCCGTTCCGGCGGACCAGCTGGCGACGGTCGCCGAGTGGGCCGCCGACCGGGGCGCCCCGCTCCACGTCCACCTCTCCGAGCAGACCGCGGAGAACGACGCCTGCCAGGCCGCCCACGGCTGTACGCCGACCCAACTCCTCGCCGACCACGGTGTCCTGGGCGCCCGCACCACCGGCGTCCACAACACCCACCTCACGGACACCGACATCAAGCTGATCGGCGGCTCGTCCACCGGCACCTGCATGTGCCCGACCACCGAACGCGACCTGGCCGACGGCATCGGCCCCGCCGTCCGGCTCCAGCAGGCCGGTTCGCCGCTCTCCCTCGGCTCGGACAGCCACGCGGTGATCGACCTCTTCGAGGAGGCCCGCGCGATGGAGCTGAACGAGCGCCTGCGGTCCCGTACCCGGGGGCACTGGACCGCCGCCGCGCTGCTCCGGGCCGCCTCCGCCGACGGGCACGCGGCGCTGGGCTGGCCCGACGCCGGCACCCTCGAGCCCGGCGCCCTCGCCGACCTGGTCACCGTCACCCTCGACTCGGTCCGCACCGCGGGCGCCCTGCCTCGCCTCGGCGCTGAGACGGCCGTCTTCTCGGCGGGCGGCGCCGACGTCTCCGACGTGATCGCGGGTGGTCGGGTCGTGGTCCGCGACGGGCAGCACCTGGGGATCGGCGACGTGGCCTCGGCCCTGACGCAAGCCATCGCGGCACTGAGGTAGGGCTTCGTCGCCGGGTGCGCCTCTCGTCGTGGCCGGTCGCGCAGTTCCCCGCACCCCTGAAGGCCTGCGCTGCGCGCGCCTTCCCCTGTCCCTGGGCGAGCGGAGCTCGCTTCCAGGGGCGCGGGGAACTGCGCGAGAAGAGGCCACCGGCCCGCACGCGAACGACGACCCTTCAGGGGCGCGGGGAACTGCGCGACCAGCCCCCGCCGGGCCGCACTCTCGAAACAACCGTCCCACCCCCCCCGGAGAGGACCCATGACGACCACCACGGCCATCACCAACATCGGCACCCTGGTCACCAACAACCCCGACCTCGGCGACGGCCCCCTCGGCCAGATCAAGGACGCCGCGCTCGTCATCGAGGGCGACCGCATCGCCTGGGCGGGCCCGACGGCCGAGACCCCGGCGACGGACGACGCCCACGACGCACAGGGCCGAGCCGTGATCCCCGGGTTCGTCGACTCCCACTCCCACCTGGTCTTCGCCGGCGACCGCACCGAAGAGTTCAATGCCCGCATGTCCGGCCAGAGCTACCAGGCCGGAGGCATCCGCACCACGGTCGCCGCCACCCGCGCCGCCACGGACGCCGAACTCGAGGCGAACCTCACCCACTACCTCGCGGAAGCGCTCCGCCAGGGCACGACCACCTTCGAGACGAAGTCCGGCTACGGCCTCACCACGGCCGACGAGGAACGCGCCCTGCGCATCGCGAAGGCCCACACCGACGAGGTCACCTTCCTCGGCGCCCACATCGTCTCCCCGGACCACGCCGACGACCCGGCCGCGTACGTGGACCTGGTCACCGGCGAGATGCTGGACGCCTGCGCCCCGCACGCCCGCTGGATCGACGTCTTCTGCGAGAAGGGCGCCTTCGACGGCGACCAGGCGCGCGCGATCCTCACGGCGGGCAGGGCGAAGGGCCTGCTCCCGCGCATCCACGCCAACCAGCTCTCCTACGGCCCCGGAGTCCAGCTCGCCGTGGAGCTCGACGCCGCGTCGGCCGACCACTGCACCCACCTCACGGACGCCGACGTCGACGCCCTCGCCAACGGCGACACGGTGGCGACCCTGCTGCCCGGCGCCGAGTTCTCCACGCGCGCCGAGTGGCCGGACGCCCGCCGCCTGCTGGACGCGGGCGCCACGGTCGCCCTGTCCACGGACTGCAACCCGGGCTCGTCGTTCACGTCCTCGGTGCCGTTCTGCATCGCCCTCGCGGTACGGGACATGGGCATGACCCCGGACGAGGCGCTCTGGGCGGCGACGGCGGGCGGCGCGAAGGCGCTGCGCCGCACGGACGTCGGTCATCTGGCACCCGGGGCGCGGGCGGACCTGGCGTTCCTGGACGCCCCCAGCCACGTACACCTCGCGTACCGGCCGGGCGTGCCGCTGGTGTCGCAGGTCTGGCGGGCGGGAGTCCGCGCGGTCTGACGGACCGGTGCCGGGCGGGCTCAGCGGTGCCCGAGGTAGAACCCCAACGCCCGCTGCAGCACCCGCCCCTGGGGCCCGACCGGCAGCTCCCACTCGCCCAGGTACTCCACGGCCCGCGCGCCGGCCCCGGTCTTGAACCGGAGGCGGTCGAGCAGCCGGTTGTCCTCGGTGAGGAGCGGGCTGACGGCCCGCAGGTCGTACGCGTCCGCGCCCGCCGCCCGCGCGACGCCCAGCATCCGCCACAACAGGGCGTTGCCGGGCCGCAGTTCATGCCTGTGGGCGGCGGACGCGGCGTAGGAGTGCCAGAACCGGGTGCCGACGGAGATCATCAGCGCGGCGGACAGCGCCTCGCCGTCGTGCTCGGCGAGATAGAGCCGCAGCCGCTCGCCGTTCTCCGTGTTCAGGGCCTGCCACATCCGGTCGAAGTAGGCGGCGGGCCGCGCCTTGAAGCCGTCCCGGGCGGCGGTCCGGACGTACAGCCGGTGGAAGGCGGGCAGATCGGCGTCCGAGCCCCAGGTCACCCGGACCCCGGCCGTCTCGGACGCGTCCAGCGACTCCTGCCAGTGCGGCGCGAGCCCGGAGCGCACCTCTTCCGCCGACCGCCCGGCCAGCGGCACCTGGCACCCGTACCGCGGCTGCCCCACCCCGAACCCGGCGTCGTCGCCGTCCGCGCACGGCCGCCAGCCGAGCCGCCGCAGCCGCTCCCCGACCTGGAGGGCGGTGCCGTCGATGTGGTCGGCCGCCATGCCGTGCAGATGCCGTACGCCGCTGTCGGCGATGCCCTCCGCGACGGTGGCCGGCTCCCACTGCCGTACGACGAGCGGCGGGCCGATGCGCAGGGAGAACGCCCCGCGGGCCTCGACGTGCGCGATCAGCGGCTCCAGCCACCGGCCGAGCCGCGGGTCCCGCCAGTCGATCGACGGCCCGTCGGGCAGATAGGCGAGCGTGCGCCGGGTCCCGGGCAGCGCCCGGTACAGCACCAGCGCGGCCCCCACCCGGGACAGCCCCTCGAACCACCCGACGCTCTCCGACTCCCAGTCGGGCTTCACGGCGCCCCACTCGGGGATCTGGAGATGGCTCACACCGGGATACAGGGTGAGGTGGGCCAGATGCTCCGCGCGGGAGACGGCGCGTACGGAGAGAGCGGGCTGGCTGATCATGGCAGGTGAAGGCTCCTGTTCTGCGGCGGCCAGCCTAAGCCCTCCGGAGCGTTCACTCTCATTCATTGCAATGAATCTTCTGAGGGTGTTGCGTTAACCGTGAGCTTGATTGCAATGAATTCCCTATTCTGAGCTGCGAGTTCACTACTCAGTCGCAACAAAGCCATTGAGTAATCCATGAACGCAACGTAGCGTTTCTCTCATCGGAAACAGCGATTCCAAGGAGAGAACGATGCAGACCTTCACCACCCCCGCCCCGATCGCCGCCGTCCTCACCGTCCCCGCCGCCCGCATCGAGATCGTCGCGGCGGACCGCGCCGACACCACCGTCGACGTCCGGCCCGCGAACGCCAGGAAGAGCCGTGACGTGCGGGCCGCCGAGGAGATCACCGTGGTCTACGCCGACGGGGTGCTGCGGATCACGGCCCCCGAGGCGAAGAACCAGGTCCTCGGCTCGTCCGGCTCCGTCGGGATCACCGTCGCGCTGCCCGCCGGCTCCGGCGTCGAGGTCACCGCCGCCGCCGGTGAAGTGCGCGGCGCGGGACCGCTCGGCGACGTCGTCGTCGAGAGCGCCCAGGGACCGGTCGTGCTCGACGAGGCCGCGAGCGCCCGGATCACCCTCCAGGACGGCGCCATCACGATCGGCCGCCTCGCCCGGGGCGGCGAACTCGCCACCCAGCGGGGCGACCTGACCGTCTCCGAGGCCGTCGCCGGCGAGCTGGCGCTGAACACGCAGAAGGGCGACATCACCGTCGGCGCCGCCCACGGGGTCTCCGCCGCCCTGGACGCGGGCACCGGCTACGGCCGGCTCACCAACACCCTCAAGAACGACGCCGCCACCCCCGGCCTGACCGTCGCGGCGACCACGGCCTACGGCGACATCGCCGCCCGCAGCCTCTGAGCCGTAGCCTCGCCCGCATGACGACCGCATCCGCATCCGCTTTCGACACCCTTGAACGACGTATGTGGGCCGGGCGCGCCGCCTCCTACCGCCGTAGCGCGGAGCGGCTGTGCGCCCACCCGGTGCCCGGTCTCCTCGATGCCGCCCAGGTGGCCGAGGGGTCCGGGCATCTGGACGTCGGCTGCGGCACCGGCACCGTCGTCGAGGCGGCCCTGGCGCGCGGCGCGCGCGTCACCGCCGTGGACGCCGAGCCGGACATGGTCGCGGCCACTCGGGCGCGGATCCCGCGGGCCCGCGTGGTCCACGCGGTCCTGCCCGAACTGCCCTTCCCGGACGGCGGGTTCGACTCGGTCACCGCCAACTTCGTCCTGAACCACGTCGGCGACCCGATCGCCGCGCTCACCGAGATCCACCGCGTCCTGCGCCCCGGCGGCCGGGTCGCCGTCACCCTCTGGCGCAACCCCAACGCGGCGGGCCAGACCCTGCTCGGCCGGGCCGTGCAGGCGGCGGGCGCCACACCTGCCGCCGGCCGGCCGGGCCCCCGCGTCGACTTCGCGCGCACCGCGGACGGCGTCGCGGGACTGCTGCGCGCGGCCGGGTTCGGCGACGTGGCGGGCGCGGAGGTCGGCTGGGAGCACCGGGCGGACCGCGAGGAGTGGTGGGCCGGGTTCGCCGAGGAGGGCATCGGCACGGTCGGGGCGCTGCTCGGCGCGCTCACGGACGCGCGGCGGGCCGCCGTGAAGGAGCACTACGACCGGCTGGCGGGGGAGCTCGTCGACCCCGACGCCCCCGACGGGCGGCTGGTGCTCCCGCACATCGCCGTACTGGTCCGGGGCGGCAAGCCCTGACCGCACGCGAAACGGGTCCGTCTCCCGGGGATCAGGGAGGCGGACCCGTTTGCGCGAGGACCCGTCGGACGGGAGGACCCGTCGGACGGGGTGTAAGGGGCCGGGGGGCGGGCTCACTCCTCCACCGTCAGCCCCTTGCGCAGACGTACCAAGGTGCGCGACAGCAGCCGCGACACGTGCATCTGCGAGATGCCCAGCTCTTCGCCGATCTCCGACTGGGTCATGTTCGCCACGAAGCGCAGGGACAGGATCTTGCGGTCGCGCGCCGGGAGCTCGGCGATCAGCGGCTTGAGGGACTCGACGTACTCGATGCCCTCCAGGCCGTGGTCCTCGTAACCGATGCGGTCCGCGAGGGCGCCCTCGGAGTCGTCCTCCTCGGGCTGCGCGTCGAGCGAGCTGGCGGTGTAGGCGTTGGACGCCGCCATGCCCTCGACGACCTCTTCGTTCGACAGGCCCAGGCGCTCGGCGAGCTCGCCCACCGTGGGGGCGCGGTCGAGCTGCTGGGCGAGTTCGTCGCCCGCCTTGGCGAGGTCGAGGCGGAGTTCCTGCAGGCGCCGCGGGACCCGCACCGACCAGGAGGTGTCCCGGAAGAAGCGCTTGATCTCACCGACGATGGTCGGCATCGCGAAGGTGGGGAACTCGACGCCGCGGCTCAGCTCGAAGCGGTCGATCGCCTTGATCAGGCCGATGGTGCCGACCTGGATGATGTCCTCCATCGGCTCGCTGCGGGAGCGGAACCGGGAGGCCGCGAACTTCACCAGGGCGAGATTGAGCTCGACCAGTGTGTTGCGGACGTAGGAAAAGTCGTGGGTGCCCTCTTCGAGGGACTCGAGACGCTCGAAGAGCGTCTTGGAGAGCGCTCGGGCGTCGAGTGGGGCGACTTCGTCGTACGGGGGGATCTCCGGCAGGCCGTCGAGCCCTTCCAGGGAGTCCGTCGCGGTGCCGGAAGCGTCCGAAGCGGTGGCGTCGGCGTCGGCGCGGGGTTCCGGGGGGAGAGCCGACGACGCCTGGTCAGTACGCGATTCGTCGAGCCGGGGTGACATGATGTCCTCCATCGTTCTCGGCATATGGCTGCCGATGCCAATACGTGCACAGTGCGGTGTGCGGCGCCTCCAAAGCCGGCCGTGTCGATTGGTGTCCTTACTAGGCCTACCCGTTTTCCACATCGAGCCGCAAGTGCGCTTGATGGTGAAATGTCCGATTCCTAGGGGTTGTTCGGGTACCGGGGCGCGTACGGAAGGCGTAGGGTTCGAGGGCGTCAACCGCACGTCATAAGCAGTGCAGAGCTTGAGCGGGAGAGGGTCGTCATGGACCGCGGGACAGTCGGCAGCGCCAATAGGGGCCGGCTTCTGGTCGAGGTGCGGCAGGAGGGCTCCAGTGCCGTGGTGACACCGGCCGGTGAGTTGGATCACCACACGGCCGATCTGCTGCGCGAACCCCTGGATGAATGCCTCACGAACGGACTTTCCCGGCTGATTGTCGACTGTTCGCGCCTGGAGTTCTGTGACTCCACGGGGTTGAACGTGCTGCTCGGCGCCCGCCTCAAGGCCGAGGCGGCGGGCGGCGGAGTCCATCTGGCCGGGATGCTGCCGGTGGTGGCCCGGGTCTTCGAGATCACCGGTGCGGAGGCCGTTTTTGCGGTGCACGAATCACTGGAAGCGGCGCTCGCCGCGGAGTGATGAGAAGGCTCCGGAAGGGCGCGCACGCGCGAGACGCAGAAGTTACGCTCCAGTTGTCTCTGCGTGATCGAGGCGTTACCAGCGTCACAGGGTCTCCATCCAAGTGAGGGGTGTTCTCACCGTCCCTTCGGGCAGGAGACCCCCGACCGGGAACGCGGCACGGTCGACAGAGACCCCGACTCCTACCCCTGATACCCCTGAACTTTGAAGCTGACATTGGTGAATCGGTGAGGTGAAGTGCTGATGAGCGCCACCCGGCCTTACTCGCCGGGCGACCACGGCCCCGGGTCCGGCGACGAACCGGACGGTGACGGCCGTCTGGTCCGCAGGCTGAGCCTGGGCGGTGAGAGCGGCATCGTGCCGCTGGCCCGCGACTTCGCCCGGGAGGCCCTGCACGCCTGGGGCTGGCTGCCGGCCGCGACCGCGGACCGTCGCGCCGCCGCGGAGGACGTACTGCTGGTCGTCTCCGAGCTGGTCACCAACGCCTGCCTGCATGCCGAGGGCCCGGAGGAGATCGCCCTGTTCTACGGGGACTCCCCGGCCAACAAGGTGCTGCGCATCGAGATCACCGACCACGGCGCGGGCCAGCCGGCCCCCCGCACCCCGCACCGCGCGGGCCGCCCCGGCGGCCACGGCATGTTCATCGTGCAGCGCCTCTGCCTCGACTGGGGAGTCGTCCGCACCCCCGGGGTCACCGGCAAGACCGTCTGGGCCGAGGTGGGCGCCCCCGCCTGACCGCCCGTTCTGTACGCCTTCGAGAGCACGCCGGATCGTCTTCGATCCGGCGTGCTCTTTGTCTTCCCTCGACAAGGTCCCCGGCGTACCTTGAGCCACCCGCATCTGATGAACCGTCAGTAACCGTTTGGCTGAAGGGATTTCGAGGTGTCGTACCGGACGTACCAGAAACGAACCGCCGCGTTCGCGCTCAGCGCGGCCCTGGCCGGCTCGGCGGTGCTGATGGCCGCCCCCACCGCTTCCGCGACGGTGCAGGACGTCAACTATCAGTGCAAGACGCCGATCGGCGACAAGGCGGCCGTGTCCCCGATCGACATGAAGTCGGTCAAGAGCGGCAGCGGCTACAAGATCACGATGTCCTTCCAGAAGGGCGTCTCCTCCAGCCCGGTCGAGCTCGGCAAGGGCGCCATGAAGCCCAGCGCCGTGATCAAGCTGGGCGGCGCGGAGACCGGTCAGCTGGCCGTCTCCGGCCCGCCGAACTCGGAGGCGATCCCCGCCAACTCGCCGATCAAGATCAGTGACCTGAGCGGCACGTACACGCCGAAGAAGAGCGGCAAGGTGACGTTCACGGCGGGCGTGCTGACCATCAAGGCGCTGGGCACGACGACGACCTGCACCCCGTCGAACAACCCGAAGCCGTCCCTGGAACTGGACGTGAAGGCGGCGGGCGGCGGCGGTTCGGGCTCCTCGGGCTCGACGGGCTCCTCCGGCTCCGGGTCGACCGGCTCCGGATCGTCCTCCTCCTCAGGTGGCTCCTCGCTACCCCAGACGGGCCCGGAGGACTCGGCGATCGCCCTGGGCACACTGGGCGGCACGGTGCTCCTCGCCGGGGCGGCCGGGGCGCTCTGGCTGACCCGCAGGAACCAGTCGGCGCGTTAGATGGCGCCCCGTAAGGGGCGCGGGGAACTGCGCGAGCAACCACGCACGACCCGCACCCGCACAGGATTCCTGCGCTCCTACGGCGCGTGGGCGCTGGGCGCGACCCTGGTCGCGCTCATGCTCACGACCCCGGCCGCCGTAGCCCGGCCGGGTTGGACCATAGCCCCCTCGTCCGGCGGAGGCACCCGTGCCGCCGACCACGACGGCCGCCCCTACGTCTACGCGGAGGGCGCCCCCGGCACCGTCCTGGAGGACAAGGTGGCCGTCACCAACCCCACCGCCGAGTCGCTGCGCGTCACCCTGCGCGGCGCCGACGCCGACAACAACGCCGACGGCGCCCTCGACCTGCGGGCGACGGCGCGGGACACCGGCGCCTGGATCCGCTTCGCCGACCCCACCGTGAAGATCCCCGCCCGCACCCGCGCCGAGGTCCCCTTCACGGTGACCGTCCCCGCGGGCGCCACCCCGGGCGACCACCCGGGCGCGATCGTGGCCAGCGGCGGCGGCCGGGACGCCGGGGTCAGCGTCCGGCTGCGGGTCAGCGGGCCCACCCTCGCCGCGCTCACCGTCGAGCACGTCCGGGTCAGGGACGGCGACTCCATCGCGTACGACGTGGTCAACCGCGGCAACACCACCCTCACCCCGCGCCTGGCCGTGCGCGCCCACGGCGTCTTCGGCACCGTCCTCGACCGCCGCGCCCGCACCCTCCCCGTCGAGGTGCTCCCGGGCCGCCGCGTCACGCTCACCGAGCCCTGGCACGGCGCGCCCGCGCTCGACTCGGTGGACGTGCGGGTGACCGTCACCGCGGGCGGCGGCGCGGCGGACTCGGCGACGACGACCGCCCGGTTCGTGCCGTGGGGCGTGCTCGGCGGCGCCCTGGCGCTGCTCGCCGCTGCGGGCTGCGCCGCCTTCTGGTACGTACGCCATCACAGGGACCGAAGGGGAACGACATGAACCGCCGCAGCGCCCGCGCACCGCGGCTGCTGACCGTCCTGGCCCTCGTCGCCGCGCTGGTGGCGGGCGCCGCTCCCTGGGCGTCGGCCGCCGACGGCAAGCCCACCGTCACGCTCTCCAAGTCCCAGGCGGGGACCGGTGGTTCGATCACCGTGAAGGGCAAGGGCTGGGAGTCGAAGGCGCTGCTGATGCTGCTCGTCTGCGGGCAGGCGACCCCGGAGCGCGGGGTCGTCGGCGGCACCAACTCCTGCGCCAACGCGGACGGGCTCGCCGTCACCACCGACGCGTCGGGCACGTTCAGCAAGAAGCTGCCGGTGGCCGAGCCGCCCGCCGCGTGCCCCTGCGTCGTGCACGTGGCGACCGCGACCGGGCCCAAGGCGCAGGCGGACGCCGCCTTCCAGGTCGCCGGGCATCCGGTGAAGGCGCTGCCGAAGGAGTCCCCCACCGGGCGGCTCTCGATGGTCACCGACACCCGGCTCGACGGGTCGAGCGGGATCCTCACCTGGTTCGGGGCGCCGCCCTCGCGCTCGTTCGTCTTCACGGTCGGCAACGTCGGCTCGACCCCGGTGAAGGACCCCGTCTTCCAGGTCGGCACCTCGCACGGCGTGTTCGCGCCGCAGTGGGAGGAGCAGCAGTGGCGCGGCACCGTCGAGCCGGGCCGCAAGGCACAGATCAAGCTGCCCGTCGAGCTGACGGCCGGCGCCCACGGCAGCTATCTGGTGTCGCTGAAGTACGGCGGCAAGGTCCTCGCCGAGCAGCCCTGGGGCGTGGGCCGCCCCTGGGGCGTGACGCTCTTCTGGCTCCTGCTCTGCGTCGTCGTGCCGGCCGCCGTCTTCCGGATCGGCATGGCGGTCGTGGACCGGATCAGGCCGCGCGACCGGTACGGGGCGCAGGGCCGCCACCGCGGGCGCCGGCCGGTCGACATCACCGTACGCATGCCGAGGCTGAGGTCCCCCCAGCCGGCACCGCCGCCCGCCGAACGCCCCTCCGGGACGCCGGCGGACACCACCACGAACACCCTGCCCTGGTTCGCCCCGGACACCGGTCCCGGCGCACCCGAGGCCGGGCGGCTCTCCGCACCGTCCGACAACAGCCCGACGACGAAAGGAAACCCGTGACCACCCAACGGAGAGTGAGCGCGGCCGGCGTCGCCCTGATGCTCGGCGGGGCGGGACTGCTGTTCCTCGCATCCCCCGCGCAGGCCGCAGAGGTCTCGTACAAGACCGAGTGCATCCCGCCCGCGATCTCCGGCCTCGATCCCGTCGAGGGCACCACGCAGGTGGAGCTCACCGCGCCCGCGACGGCGAAGGTCGGCGACGAGGTCGAGGTGACCTGGAAGTTCGTGCAGGCCGCCTCCAAGAACCCCGACGTCCTCGACCTCGACGCGAACACCGTGCAGCCCACCGGCACGCTGAAGGCGGCCGGGGCGCAGACCGGGAACATCTCGATGACCGGGCCGCGGGAGAACCCGGCGATCCCGAAGAACAGCGCGATGAAGCTGTCCACGATGACGGGCAAGGTCAAGCTGACCGCGGCCGGTGACGTGACGCTGACCCCGGACGCGTACAACATCAACGTCAACAAGCCCATCTCGACGGACACCAAGTGCGCGCCGAAGGAGACCGTGAAGCCCGGCGCGACCATCAAGGTCTCGGACGGCGGCGGGAGTTCGGACGGCGGCACCACGGATTCCGGCGGTACGACCGATTCGGGCGGCACCACCGACTCGGGCGGTACCACCGACTCCGGCGGGACCACCGACACCGGCGGCACCACCACCGCGGGCGACTCCGGAGGGGCCGGTACCTCCGGCGGCTCCGGCGGGCAGACCGACTTCACGGGCAAGGAGGTCTCCATCCCCTACGCCTGCAAGACCCCCATCGGCGACAAGAACGCGACGTCCCCGGTGCAGATCAACGCCAAGAAGGACGGCGGTAACTACGCGCTGACCGTCCAGTTCAAGAAGTCCGTCATGGACAGCCCCGCCGACATCCCGGCCGACTCGGTCAAGCCGTCGATGGAGGTGAAGCTGGGCGGCGCCGACAAGGGCACCGTCCATGTCGAGGGCCCGACCAACAAGGAGCCCATCAAGTCCGGTGACCCGATGACGATCCCGGACCTGACCGGCACCTACAAGCCGGGCGCCGACGGCAAGTCGACGCTGTCCCCGGGCGTCCTCACCGTGGAGGCGCTGGGCACGACCACCACCTGCACGCCGACCACGAACGCGGTCTCGCTGGAGATCGACACGACGGCCGTAGAGGGCGGCGCCTCGGGCTCCGGCTCGGGTTCGGGCTCGGCCGGCGGTTCGGCCTCCGGCTCGGCGGGCGGCTCGGCCGCGAGCGGCGGCCTCGCCGAGACCGGCGCCTCGAACGACGGCGCGCTGCGCGCCCTCGGTCTGGTGGCCGGCACGGTGATCCTGCTGGGCGGCGCGGTGTTCACGTTCCTGCCGCGGCGCCGGGCGGCCAGGAGGTAACGCACAACGGAGAAAGGGTCCGGCCCGCACCGAGTGGTGCGGGCCGGACCCCTTCGTGTGCGGGTCGCGTCAGCTGACCGAGCCCATGAGCTTCTTGACCTTGCCGCGGTACATCCAGAAGCCGACACCGGCGGCCACGGCGATGAGCACCTCGACGCCGACGGCGCCCTTGGTGTTCAGGTTCACCCCGGCCGTGGAGAGCAGTGCGGTGACCGAGTCGCCCGCGGTGACCGCGAGGAACCAGACGCCCATCATCTGGCCGGTGTACTTGGCCGGGGCCATCTTGGTCGTGACCGACAGGCCGACGGGGGAGAGGCACAGCTCACCGACGGTCTGGACGAAGTAGATCGCCACCAGCCACATCGGGGAGACCTTGCCGCCGTTGGTGGCGGTGTCGATCAGCGGGATCAGGAAGACGGCGAAGGAGATGCCCATCAGCACCAGCGACGAGGCGAACTTCACCGCCGTGCTCGGCTCCTTGCCGCGCTTGTTCAGCCACAGCCAGATCGAGGCGACCACCGGGGCGAGCGCCATGATCATGATCGGGTTCAGCGACTGGTACCACGAGGTCGGGAAGTGGAAGCCGAGCAGCGTGTTGGTGGTCGACTCCTCGCCGAAGATCGACAGCGTCGAGCCGTTCTGGTCGTAGATCATCCAGAAGATGGCGGCGACGACGAAGAACCAGATGTAGCCGGAGACCTTCGACTGCTCGTCGTCCGTCAGCTCCTTGTCGCGCTTCATGCGCGCCAGGACCAGGACCGGGATGACCAGGCCGATGATCGACAGCGGGACCAGGATCCAGTTCAGCGTGTAGTGGCCGGTGCCCACGACGATCAGGTAGAAGACGGCCGCGCCGATCGCCCAGTACAGCGACTGCTTCAGCGCCTTGGCCCGCTCCTGCTTGGTGGCCGGCTTGACAACGGTGTCGCTCTCGGCGCTCAGGTGGCGGCTGCCCAGCAGGAACTGGACCAGGCCGAGCGCCATGCCGATCGCGGCGAGCGCGAAGCCGAAGTGCCAGTTGACGTTCTCGCCGACGGTGCCGATGGTCAGCGGCGCCAGGAAGCCACCGACGTTGATGCCGATGTAGAAGACGGTGAAGCCGGCGTCACGGCGCGGGTCCTGCGGGCCCTTGTACAGGTGGCCGACCATCGTGGAGATGTTGGCCTTCAGCAGACCCGAGCCGAGGGCGACCAGGCCGAGACCGGCGAAGAAGGAGCCCGAGGAGGGCAGCGCCAGCGTGATGTGACCGAGGATCACGATCGCGGAGCCGATGACCACCGTCTTGCGGGGACCCCAGAAGCGGTCGGCGAACCAACCACCGGGCATGGCGAGCAGGTAGACCAGCGACAGGTAGACCGAGTAGATCGCCGTCGCCGTGGCACCGTCCATGTGGAGGCCGCCGGGGGCGATCAGGTAGAGGGGAAGCAGGGCCCTCATGCCGTAGAAGCTGAAGCGCTCCCACATCTCGGTCATGAAGAGAGTGGCCAGTCCGCGGGGGTGGCCGAAGAAGGTCTTCTCAGAGCCAGGGGTGCTGGCCGAGTCCTTCGTCAGGCTGGACGCCATGGTCGATCCTTGTGGGGTGTCGGGACGCGCGCCGCACAGCGGCTGAGCGCCCGGTGGGGGGCGGCCGGCACCGGAGTCCCGCCTCCCTCTCCACGCCCGACGGGAGAGGTGCACGGCGGAACCCGGGATCCACACCCCGTCCACGCTTCCTTACGTGTTCCGGGGCCCGGCCACAGGTCATTGCTTTTCACGGCACATGAAGAAGGACCTTCGGGCGCAGTGCGCTCCAAAGGTCCCCCAGTAGTGCATCAGGCGTTTGGTCACCATACGACACGACAGTGCGGCATATGGAAGGACTTGAGAGATGGATCACAGGTCCAGACGGAACCGTTCTGCTGATTCCAAGGTTTTCACCAGGATCGCACTTCGAAGTCGGATGACGTAATCGCGGAGGTCGGGACTCCGCTTGCCCGGGGGCCCCGCGCGGACCCGACGCCGGACGCGTACCCGCGGATCACCCCACGACCCTCGTCCGGCGCGGACTACCATCACTCCATGACCCGTGTACTGCTCGCCGAGGACGACGCGTCCATCTCGGAGCCGCTGGCCCGCGCCCTGCGCCGGGAGGGGTACGAGGTGGAAGTGCGCGAGGACGGCCCCACCGCCCTCGACGCCGGACTGCAGGGAAGCATCGACCTCGTCGTCCTCGACCTCGGCCTGCCCGGGATGGACGGACTCGAGGTGGCCCGCCGGCTGCGCGCCGAGGGGCACACGGTGCCGATCCTCATCCTGACCGCGCGCGCCGACGAGGTGGACACGGTCGTCGGCCTCGACGCCGGCGCCGACGACTACGTCACCAAGCCGTTCCGCCTCGCCGAACTGCTCGCCCGGGTCCGGGCGCTGCTGCGGCGCGGCGCCGCCGAGCCCAAGGAGGCCCCGGCCACTCACGGCGTCCGGATCGACGTCGAGTCGCACCGGGCCTGGATGGGCGACGAGGAGCTCCAGCTCACCGCCAAGGAGTTCGACCTGCTGCGGGTGCTCGTGCGGGACGCGGGCCGGGTCGTCACCCGTGACCAGCTGATGCGCGAGGTCTGGGACACCACCTGGTGGTCGTCGACCAAGACCCTGGACATGCACATCTCCTGGCTCCGCAAGAAGCTCGGCGACGACGCGGCGAACCCGCGGTACATCGCCACCGTGCGCGGCGTCGGCTTCCGGTTCGAGAAGAGCTGAGCGGATTTAAGCCCCTGCGGCGATTGAGCAGCGGGGTCCGGGGCGGAGCCCCGGGGCCTGCGCGCCGCAGGGGCTGAGCTGCCTTCGGGGCCGCCGGCCGGTGGGGCTTCTCGCGCAGTTCCCCGCGCCCCTGGCGGGGCGCTGCCCACCTTCCGGGAAACTAGGACGTATGCGCCGCCGACTGATCAATTCCACGCTCGCCGTCGTCCTGGTCGTGATCGCCGTGTTCGGGATCTCCCTCGTCATCGTGGAGACCCGCACGATCACGAACAGCGCCCAGGAGCGCGTGCAGTCGGAAGCGGTCCGGCTGGCCTCCATCGTCGACAGCCGGATGCTCAGTGACGAGCTGATCAGCGGCGACGTCCTGAAGAACCAGGTCGCGGTGGAGCGCTACGCGCGGATCGAGCTGTCCGGCCGCGGCCCCATCGAGATCGGCACGCGCCCGACCGGCGAGACCATCAAGTACACCGCCGAGGGCGAGCAGGGCGAGAAGGTCACCGTCGAGGAGCCCCGCTCCGAGGTGACCGCGGAGGTGGGCCGCACCCTGCTGCTCATCGCCGGGGTGGCGCTGCTCGCCATCGTCGCCGCCGTGCTGCTCGCCGTACGGCAGGCCAACCGCCTCACGTCCCCGCTCACCGACCTGGCCTCCACCGCGGAGCGCCTGGGCTCCGGCGACCCGCGCCCGCGCCACAAGCGCTACGGCGTGCCCGAGCTGGACCGGGTCGCCGACGTCCTGGACGGCTCCGCCGAGCGCATCGCCCGCATGCTGACGGCCGAGCGGCGGCTCGCCGCCGACGCCTCGCACCAGCTCCGTACGCCCCTCACGGCGCTCTCCATGCGCCTGGAGGAGATCACCATGACCGAGGACCTGGCCGAGGTGAAGGAGGAGGCGACGATCGCCCTCACCCAGGTGGAGCGGCTCACCGACGTCGTCGAGCGGCTGCTGACCAACGCCCGCGACCCGCGGACCGGCTCCGCCGTCACCTTCGACCTGGACGAGGTGATCAAGCAGCAGCTGGAGGAGTGGCGCCCGGCCTACCGCAGCGCGGGCCGCGCCATCGTCTCCTCGGGCAAGCGCCATCTGACGGCGGTCGGCACCCCGGGCGCGGTCGCCCAGGTGCTCGCGGCGCTGATCGAGAACTCGCTGATGCACGGCGGCGGCACCGTCGCCCTGCGCACCCGCGTCACCGGCAACCAGGCGGTCATCGAGGTCACGGACGAGGGCCCGGGCGTCCCCTCCGAGCTGGGCTCGCGGATCTTCGAGCGGACGATCAGCGGGCGGAACTCGACGGGCATCGGCCTCGCGGTCGCCCGCGACCTCGCCGAGGCGGACGGCGGCCGCCTGGAGATGCTCCAGGCGAGCCCGCCGGTCTTCGGTCTGTTCCTGTCCCGTACGCCGCTGAAGAAGCAGTCCGGGGACGCCGAGACGATCCGGTAGGCGGGCGCCTACTTGATGCGCTGGACCCGCTGGACGGGGGGCGTCGGATCGTCCAGGAACGATTCCGCGCTGGCCACGGCCTCCTTGGCCGGCAGCGTCCGGAACACCCAGGTGCGGTAGGACCAGAAGCGGAACAGGGTCGCGAGGCCCATGCCGAGGAACTTGAAGATGTTGCTCTGCAGCGAGCTGTCCCAGCCGAAGCCGTACGTCGCCGCGTACAGGACACCGTTCTCGATCACCAGGCCGACCACGCTGAACAGCAGGAACAGGGTGAGTTCCTTGGCGCGGCCGCTCTTGTCGCGGTCACGGTAGGTGAAGTAGCGGAACCCCACGTAGTTGAAGACGATGGCGACGACCGTGGCGATCACACTGGCCCGCACCACCTGGAGGTCGGTCCCGTGCCGCATCAGGTTGAAGACCGCGAAGTTCACGAAGACGCCCAGGGCGCCGACGACGCCGAACTTGGCGATCTCCCGGGCCAGGGCGGCGAACCGCACCCGCAGTGCGCCGATGCCCTTGGCCGGCCGGCCGGTCGTCACGCTCATAATCGTCGCCTCTACCCCCGTCGTCCCCGTGTCTTCGGTCACGCGGCCCCGCAGGGCCGACCCAGTCATGCTAACCACGGGCCCTTCCGGGCGCCTGCGGACGACGTCGATGGTCTTACCTCGTTCTTTCCTACAGAAAGAGGGGCGCGTGGGAACCAGTCATTTGGCCGATACCCTGGGGATGTGACGTTTCCGGTAGTCGGCATGGTCGGCGGTGGCCAGCTCGCTCGTATGACACACGAGGCGGGCATCCCGCTCGGCATCAGATTCAAGCTCCTCAGTGACACTCCGCAGGATTCCGCGGCACAGGTCGTCGGCGACGTCGTCGTCGGCGACTACCGCGACCTGGAGACGCTGCGCGCCTTCGCGCGCGGCTGTGACGTGATCACGTTCGACCACGAGCACGTACCCACCGAGCATCTGCGGGCCCTGGAGGCGGACGGCATCCCCGTCCGCCCCGGGCCCGACGCGCTGCTGTACGCCCAGGACAAGGGCGAGATGCGCGCGAAGCTGACCTCGCTCGGCGTGCCCTGCCCCCGGCACCGGATCGTGCGCGATCCCGCCGACGTGGTGGCCTTCGCGGAAGAGGGCGACGGATTTCCCGTCGTCCTCAAGACCGTGCGCGGCGGCTACGACGGCAAGGGCGTGTGGGTCGTGCGGTCCGAGGCGGACGCGGCGGACCCGTTCAAGGCGGACGTGCCGGTCCTCGCTGAGGAGAAGGTCGACTTCGCGCGGGAGCTGGCGGCCAACGTCGTCCGCTCGCCGCACGGCCAGGCCGTCGCCTACCCCGTCGTCGAGTCCCAGCAGGTCGACGGCGTCTGCGACACCGTGATCGCACCCGCCCCCGACCTCGACGAGGACCTCGCGGGCGCGGCGCAGGAGCTCGCGCTGCGCGTCGCCAAGGAGCTCGGCGTCGTCGGTCACCTGGCGGTCGAGCTCTTCGAGACCCGCGACGGACGCATTCTGGTCAACGAACTGGCGATGCGGCCGCACAACTCCGGACACTGGACCCAGGACGGCGCGATCACCTCGCAGTTCGCCAACCACGTGCGCGCGGTCCTCGACCTGCCCCTCGGCGACCCGCGCCCGCGCGCGAAGTGGACCGTCATGGGTAACGTCCTGGGCGGCGACTTCCCGGACATGTACAGCGCGTACCTGCACTGCATGGCCCGGGACCCGCAGCTGAAGATCCACATGTACGGCAAGGACGTGAAGCCCGGCCGCAAGGTCGGTCACGTGAACACCTACGGCGACGACCTGGACGACGTACTGGAACGCGCTCGTCACGCAGCCGGATACCTGAGGGGAACGATCACCGAATGAGCCCTGTGGTTGGCATTGTGATGGGGTCCGACTCGGACTGGCCCGTCATGGAGGCCGCGGCCAAGGCCCTCGACGAGTTCGAGATCCCCTACGAGGTCGACGTCGTCTCCGCGCACCGCATGCCGCACGAGATGATCTCCTACGGCGAGCACGCCGCCGAGCGTGGCCTGAAGGCGATCGTCGCGGGCGCGGGCGGCGCCGCACATCTGCCCGGAATGCTCGCCTCGGTGACGCCGCTGCCGGTGATCGGCGTGCCCGTGCCGCTCAAGTACCTCGACGGCATGGACTCCCTCCTGTCGATCGTGCAGATGCCGGCCGGGGTGCCGGTCGCGACCGTCTCGGTCGGTGGCGCGCGCAACGCGGGGCTGCTCGCCGCGCGCATCCTCGCCGCGCACGACGAGGACCTGCTGGCCCGCATGAAGGAGTTCCAGCAGGAGCTGAACGACCAGGCCACCGAGAAGGGCAAGCGGCTGCGCGCCAAGGTCGAGGGCGCGGGGTCCGGCTTCGGCTTCGGAAAGTGAGTGCGGTAGCCGTATGAGTACGTCTGTGGAGCGGGCCCGCGAGCTGCTCGCCGAGTTCCCCGTCGTCGACGGGCACAACGACCTGCCGTGGGCGCTGCGCGAGCAGGTCACCTACGACATCGACGCCCGGGACATCGCCGCCGACCAGAGCGCGCACCTGCACACCGACCTGGCCCGGCTGCGGGCGGGCGGGGTCGGCGCGCAGTTCTGGTCCGTGTACGTCCGGACGGATCTGACGGGTGACGCGGCGGTCAGCGCCACGCTCGAACAGATCGACTGCGTCGACCAGTTGATCGCGCGGTACCCGGGTGATCTGCGCGAGGCGCTGACGGCTGCCGACATGGAGACGGCGCGGCGGGAGGGGCGCATCGCCTCGCTCAAGGGCGCCGAGGGCGGCCACTCCATCAACAACTCCCTCGCCACGCTACGGGCGTTGTACGCGCTCGGCGTGCGCTACATGACGCTCACCCACAACGACAACATCGCGTGGGCGGACTCGGCGACGGACGTCCCGGGCGTCGGTGGGCTCTCCGCGTTCGGCCGGGAGGTCGTGCGCGAGATGAACCGCGAGGGCATGCTCGTCGACCTGTCGCACGTCGCGGCGACGACGATGCGCGCCGCGCTGGACGTCACCGAGGCGCCGGTGATCTTCTCGCACTCCTCGTCGCGGGCCGTCTGCGACCACCCGCGCAACATCCCGGACGACGTCCTGGAGCGGCTGTCCGGCAACGGGGGAGTGGCGATGGCTACCTTCGTGCCGAAGTTCGTCCTCCAGGCCGCCGTCGACTGGACCGCCGCCGCCGACGAGAACCTGCGCGCGCACGGCTTCCACCACCTGGACTCGTCCCCGGCCGCGATGAAGCTGCACCGCGCGTTCGAGGAGACGAACCCGCGCCCGGTCGCCACGGTCTCGACGGTCGCCGATCACCTCGACCACATGCGCGAGGTCGCGGGCGTCGACCACATCGGCATCGGCGGTGACTACGACGGCACGGCGTTCACCCCGGACGGCCTGAACGACGTCTCGGGCTATCCGAACCTGGTCGCCGAACTCCTCGACCGGGGCTGGTCGAAGGACGACCTGTCGAAGCTGACGTGGCGCAACGCGGTGCGGGTCCTCGATGCCGCCGAATCGGTCTCCCGGGACCTCCGGCTCCGCCGCGGCCCGTCGAACGCCACGCTGCCCCAACTGGACACGTAGCCTCCGACACCGCCCCGCCTTGGGCTACCGCCCAGCCCCGCCGCCGCCTCGGGCGAGCCCCCTCGCCTTGGGCTGGCGCCCAGCCCCGCCGCTTTGGGCGAGCCCCCTCGCCTTGGGCTGGCGCCCCGCCCCGCCGCTTTGGGCGAGCCCCCTCGCCTTGGGCTGGCGCCCCGCCCCGCCGCTTTGGGCGAGCCCCCTCGCCTTGGGCTGGCGCCCCGCCCCCC